>NZ_JPOG01000001.1:1267000-1583750 GCF_000733765.1 Algiphilus aromaticivorans DG1253
GTCAAGAAAGCGCTGACCTATCCGGCGGCCGTGGTGGTGGTGGCCTTCATCGTAACCGGCATCCTGCTCTACTTCGTCGTGCCGCAGTTCCAGGACCTCTTCCAGGGTTTCGGTGCCGATCTGCCGGTCTTCACGCT
This sequence comes from Algiphilus aromaticivorans DG1253, assembly GCF_000733765.1. Classification (NCBI taxonomy): domain Bacteria; kingdom Pseudomonadati; phylum Pseudomonadota; class Gammaproteobacteria; order Nevskiales; family Algiphilaceae; genus Algiphilus; species Algiphilus aromaticivorans. The sequence goes on from NZ_JPOG01000001.1 coordinate 1,267,138, forward strand.
CTTCGTTATCGCGCTGTCTGAATTTGTCCAGGAATGGTGGTGGATCATTCTGCTCGGCATCGGCGCTGTCGGCTTCGCCTTTACCTGGACCAAGAAGCGATCACCGCGTCTGCGACGTCTGATCGACCGGGTGATGCTGCGCATGCCCATTGTCGGGGTCATCCTCCACAAGTCTGCACTGGCGCGCTATCACCGCACGCTTTCGACCATGTTCGCCGCCGGCGTGCCGCTGGTGGAGGCATTGGACCCGGTGGCTCGCGCGGCCGGCAACGTCATCTTTGAAGAGGCGATCTACGAGATCCGCGACGAGGTGGCTAGCGGCACGCAGCTGAATCAGGGCATGCAGGCCGCCGGGCTATTCCCGCCGATGGCGACGCAGATGGTGGCCATCGGCGAGGAGTCGGGCTCTCTGGACGCCATGTGCGCCAAGGTCGCTGATTACTATGAGTCGGAGGTCGATTCTCTGGTCGACTCGCTATCGAGTCTGCTCGAGCCGTTGATCATGGCGGTGCTGGGCATTCTCGTCGGCGGCCTCGTCGTGGCGATGTACCTGCCCATCTTCCAGCTCGGCCAGGTCGTCTAGTGGGTATCGTCGAGTTGCTCGCCGCCTCGCCGGCGGCGCTGGTTGCCGTCTGCGCGCTCTTCGGCCTGATGGTCGGCAGCTTTCTCAACGTCGTCATCCTGCGCTTGCCGCGCATGCTGGAGAACGCTTGGCAGAGCGAGGCGCGCGTGGTGCTGGAGATGCCGGCAGAGCAGGGCGAGCGCCTCAGCCTGATACGGCCGGCCTCGCGCTGCCCGCACTGCGGCACGCCGATCGCGCCCTGGCGCAATATCCCTGTTCTGTCCTGGCTGCTGCTGCGGGGTCGCGCGGCTTGCTGTGGCAAGCCGGTCTCGATGCAGTATCCGTTGGTGGAGGCCGGAGCCGGCCTGCTGGCGGCGGCCTGCGCCTGGCGCTTCGGTTTCGGCTGGGAGCTCGCCGCCGCTCTGGTCCTGGTCTTCACGCTGCTGGCCGCAGCCGTGATCGACTGGAACACCCAGCTGCTCCCGGACAATCTCACGCTACCTTTGCTGTGGCTCGGGCTTCTGCTGAACCTGAATGGCTTCTTCGCGCCGCTGTCGCAGGCGGTCATTGGTGCGGCGGCCGGTTATCTGGTGCTCTGGAGTGTCTTCGTACTCTTCAAACTGGTTACCGGCAAGGAGGGCATGGGCTACGGTGATTTCAAGCTGCTGGCGGTACTGGGGGCCTGGTTCGGCTGGCCGGCATTGCCCATGCTGCTGCTCATGGCCTCCGGAGCCGGCGCCGTGGTGGGTATCGGCATGCGCGTCTCCGGTCAGCTGGGCGCCGGCCACGCGATGCCCTTCGGTCCCTTCATCGCTGCGGCGGGCGTGCTCTGGCTGCTATTGCCGATCCCGCCGGCGCTGGTGATGCCATGAGCCTGGTCGTCGGCCTGACCGGCGGCGTGGCCAGCGGCAAGTCCACGGTCGAGCGGGCCTTTGCCGCCCTCGGCGTGCCCGTGATCGATGCAGATCAGGTCGCGCGCGAGGTGGTCGCCCCCGGGGAGCCCGCGCTGGCTGCCATCGCCGAGCGCTTCGGCGAGGCGGTGCTGGATGCCGAGGGTTGTCTGGATCGATCGGGTTTGCGCGCGATCGTCTTCAACGACGAGGGTGCGCGTCGCGATCTCGAGGCGATCACGCACCCCGCTATCCGTGAGCGCCTGCTGGCGTGGCGAGAGGCTCTAACGGCGCCGTACGGCGTGCTCTCGGCGGCGCTGATGGTGGAGGGCGGTCTCGCGCGGCTTTGTGACCGCGTACTGGTGGTGGATGCCGAGGAGGCCCAGCAGCGAGATCGTGTCATGGCGCGCGACGCGGTCGACGCCGACATGGCCGAGCGCATGCTCGCTGCCCAGGTCAACCGTCAGACGCGACTGTCGGCGGCCGACGATGTGCTGTGCAACAGCAGTGATGTGACGGCGCTGGAAGCCGGTGTCGAGCGCCTGCACGATTTCTATAGCCGCCTTGCGGCTGGCGAGGCCGACACCTCTGAGCGGATTCGGCTGCCATGAGCGGGCGCATTGAAAGGGGGCAGGTGCGCGCGCACAATGCACGCCTCCTTCACGAGCCATCGGAGACGGTGTGAGCCAGAACGGCTGGGTGGCATTCGAGCAACCGCTGAACGAGCGTGTGCGCACTTTCTTGCGCCTGGAGACGCTTTTTGCCCAGCATGCGCACCACGCTGCGGATGATTCCGAATGGGGGCTGCGTGCCACGCTGCACAGCCTGCTCGACATCATGTCGGTGGTTTCGCGCTCCGATCTCAAGGTGGAGATCGTCAAGGAACTCTCTGAGCAGCACGACAATCTCGCGCAGCTCGCAGAAAAGCCTGGGGTCGATCCGCAGCGCCTGCAGAGCACGCTCGACGAGATCGACGCAGTGGTCAATGCGCTGAATGCGCTCAGTTCACAGTTCGCCCAGCAGATGCTGCGCGACAATGAATTCCTCGTCTCCATCCTCAACCGGGCGACGATTCCCGGCGGCACCTGCGGCTTCGACCTGCCGCTGTTGCATCACTGGCTGGGAATGCCGGAACAGCGCGCGCGCCGTGATCTCGAAGCCTGGTATGCCGATCTCGAGCCTTTCCGGCGGGCGATCACGCTCTACATGCAGCTGCTGCGATCGAGCACGACCCCCAGCGAGCAGCGCGCGGAGCAGGGCACCTATGTCTACACCCCTGAGCGCACCTATACCCTGGTAAGAGTGCTGCTGGCGCAGGACAAGTGCCTCTTTCCGGAGATCAGCGCCGGGCGACATCGTTTCTCCATCCGCTTCCTCTACTGCAGCGACGTCAACAAGCGGCCCGAGGCGGTCGAGGACAACGTCGACTTTCGGCTGCAGTGCTGCGCGCTGTGACGGGCGCACGGCAAAAGAAGAGCGCTGCGCGCTGCCCGCAGTGCGATGCGGTGGTGGCAGTTGGGTCCGAGAACCCCTGGCGGCCCTTCTGCTCGCGCCGCTGCAAGCTCATTGATCTGGAGGGCTGGTTCACCGAACGCCACGTCATTCCCGGCGAGTCCGAGGACTGGGCGTCGCCGGATGGCAATGACGAGCGTAGCCACTGAGCCCGATCGGCGGGCTGCAGACGATGCCGCCTGGATGCGCCGCGCGCTCAGCGCAGCGCGTGCGGCGGCGAAGCGCGGCGAAGTGCCCGTGGGGGCCGTCATTACTCTCGATGGGCAGCACGTCGCAACTGCGGCCAACCGACCGGTCGCCGGTCACGATCCGACCGCGCACGCCGAGATTCGCGCGCTGCGTGCAGCGGGTCGCCGCCAGGCGAACTATCGACTTTCCGGAAGCACCCTCTACGTGACGCTGGAGCCCTGCGCGATGTGCGTGGGAGCGATCTTGCACGCGCGCGTCGCCCGCTTGGTCTTTGGCGCATACGACCCGCTCGCTGGTGCGGTGGTGTCGCGACACCTTCTTCTCGATGAGGCGCGGAATCACCAGCCGCCGGAGTGGACGGGCGGCGTGCTCGCCGATCCCTGCCGGGATGTTCTGCGCGAATTCTTTCGCGCGCGACGCGGCGATTCGCTCAGTTCGTCTCGCTGAGCCGCTCGCGTACGGCGTTCTCGAGGCTCGTCAGGCCCCAGCGTTTGCCCTCGGCAATGGCGGCCTCAGTCGGCCTGCCCTCTATCCAGGCGGCGCGCAGGGCGATCAGCGCGCCCACACGGTTGCCGGAGGCGCAGTGCAGTACTGCCGCCTCATCGACGATCTCGCGCAGCACATCGTCCAGCCATATCGCCGCGTCACGGTCTAGATCGTCGGCGCCGGCGATGGGTCGGTGGTGATGTTGGATGCCCAGTGTCTTGGCCTCTCCTGCCTCGTCGAAGTCCGGGTGCTCGTCGCGCGGCTGCAGGCTGATGACGTGCGGAATATCCGCTTCGGCTATGGCTTGCAGCTTCTGCGGGTCGAGGGCGCCGGTGACGATACGGTCGGGCTCCGGTGTGAACTGTTCCGGCAGGCTGAGGCGTTCGGCGGCAGGTGAAGCCGTCCGGCTTTCGTCGCCGCAGGCGGCGAGGGTCAGGGCGGCAGCGACCAGCAGTGTCGCGAAGGTGGTGCGGGGTAGGGGCATGGCTCTGTGCACTACCGGGCTCCGACCGTTTTGTCGTGCAGCAGAGCGCCGGCGATCATTGCGGCAACGAAGGCCAGGATGACCGGCATGCCGGAAGCGATATCCGCCAGCGCCGGGCCGGGGCACAGGCCGGCGACGCCCCAGCCTAGGCCGAAAATTGCCGCGCCGCCTAGCAGCCGGCCGTCGATATCGCGGCGCGTCGGCAGGTGGAAATCGGTGGCGAAAAGCGGCCGGGAACGTCGACGCATGAAGTAGAAGCCCGGTGTTGTCACGCAGAGCGCGCCGCCCATGACGAAGGCCAGTGTGGGGTCCCAGCTGCCTGCGACGTCCAGAAAGTTCAGCACCTTGGCCGGGTCGCTCATGCCGGACAGCGCCAGGCCGATGCCGAAAACGATGCCGGCGAGGGCCGCGACGAGGATCTTCATGCGGCACCTCCCGCAACCAGTACGTGCCGAATGACGAAAACGGTGAGCGCGGCCACCAGCATGAAGGTAGCGGTGGCGAGGATGGAGCGATTCGACAGCCGCGCGATGCCGCAGACGCCGTGCCCGGAGGTGCAGCCGTTGCCCATGCGCGTGCCGAAGCCGACCAGCAGCCCACCGATCAGCATCAGCGGCAGGCCCACCTGAGGTTGGATCTGCAGCCCGCCGCCGGTCAGGACGTCATAGATCAGCGCGCCCGCTGGCAGGCCGATCAGGAAGGCGATGCGCCAGCCGCGGCCACCTTCTGGATTCTGCTGCATGGCTGTGCCCAGAAGGCCGCTTATGCCAGCAATGCGCCCCTGCGCCAGCAGCACGATGAGTGCGGCAGCCCCGATCATGAGGCCGCCGACGAAGCCGCTCAACGGCGTGAATTCGGTCATCCCGCGCTCCGATAAATGCTGTCAGAGAATAAGCATATATTAAACTGCGCCTGCGGTTTCCGCGGTCGTGGTGGTGCGCTCGAAGGCGATGGCCCCGTCGCGCGCCTGCACGCTGATGTGGTCGCCCGGCACGAAGGCGCCGTCCAGCAGCTGGCGCGCCAATGGGTTTTCCACCTGCGTCTGCAGCGCGCGCTTCAGCGGTCGTGCACCGTAGACCGGATCGAAGCCGGCTTCCGCGAGCAGGTCGAGCGCGCTGTCTTCCAGCGTGATGCCGATCTGCCGGTCGGCCAGTCTGTCGACCAGGTTCTGCGCCTGGATGCGCGCGATGTCGCGAATCTGCAGGCGGTCGAGGGCGTGGAAGACCACCGCCTCGTCGATGCGGTTGATGAACTCCGGCCGGAAGTGCTGGCGCACGGTTTCCATCACCGCCGCCTTGATGCCGGCATAGTCCTCACTGTCGCCCAGGTCCTGGATCATCTGTGAGCCGAGATTGCTGGTCATGACGATGACCGCGTTGCGGAAATCCACCGTGCGGCCCTGACCGTCCGTCAGGCGGCCGTCGTCGAGCACCTGCAGCAGGATGTTGAAGACGTCGCTGTGTGCCTTCTCGATTTCATCGAGGAGGATCACGCAGTAGGGCCGGCGGCGGACGGTCTCGGTGAGATAGCCGCCTTCCTCGTAGCCGACGTAGCCGGGCGGGGCGCCGATTAGGCGCGCCACGCTGTGGCGCTCCATGAACTCGCTCATGTCGATGCGCACCATCGCTTCCTCGGTATCAAAGAGGAAGTTGGCCAGTGCTTTCGACAGCTCGGTCTTGCCGACTCCGGTGGGGCCGAGAAAGAGGAAGGAGCCGATGGGCCGGTTCGGGTCCGACAGCCCGGCGCGCGAGCGGCGAATGGCATCGGAGACGGCAGTGACGGCCTCTTCCTGCCCGATGACGCGGGCGTGCAGCGCCTCTTCCATGCGCAGCAGCTTGTCGCGCTCGCCCTCGACGAGCTTGGCAACCGGGATGCCGGTCCAGCGCGCGACCACCTCGGCCACTTCCTCGTCGGTGACGGCCGTGCGCAGCAGTCGGTGCTTGGTCGCGCCATCGGCGGATTGCTCGGCAGTCTCTGCTTCGGCCGCCTTCTGCTCCTCGGCCAGCTTGCGCTCCAGCTCGGGGATGGTGCCGTACTGCAGCTCCGCCATGCGGCTCAGGTCGCCGGCACGCCGTGCCGCCTCCAGCTCCGTGCGGACGCGGTCGATCTGCTCCTTGATGTCCTGGCTGCCGGCGACCTCGGCTTTCTCACCCTGCCACTGGGACTCCAGCTCTGCGTACTCGGCCTCGAGCTTGGTGATCTCCTCGTTGAGGGAGGCTTTGCCGCGCCGGGCGGATTCGTCCTCGTCGCTGCCGATGGCCTCGCGCTCGATCTTGAGCTGGATGAGGCGCCGCTCCAGGCGGTCGAGCGCCTCGGGCTTGGAGTCGATCTCGATACGGATACGCGAGGCGGCCTCGTCGATCAGGTCGATGGCTTTGTCGGGGAGCTGACGGTCCGTGATGTAGCGATGCGATAGGCGCGCCGCGGCGATGATAGCGGCGTCGGTGATGTCGACGCCGTGATGCAACTCGTAACGCTCCTTCAGGCCGCGCAGGATGGCCACGGTATCCTCGACGGAGGGCTCGGCGACAATCACTTTCTGGAAGCGCCGCTCCAGCGCGGCGTCCTTCTCGATGTGCTTGCGATACTCGTCGAGGGTGGTGGCGCCCACGCAGTGCAGCTCGCCACGGGCCAGCGCCGGCTTGAGCATATTGCCGGCGTCCATGGAGCCCTCGGCCTTGCCGGCGCCGACCATGGTGTGCAGCTCGTCGATGAAGAGGATGACCTGACCTTCTTCCTTGGAAAGGTCCTTGAGCACGCCCTTCAGGCGCTCCTCGAACTCGCCACGGAACTTGGCCCCCGCGATCAGTGCAGCCATGTCCAGCGACAGAACGCGCTTGGACTTCAGGCTCTCGGGCACCTCGCCGTTGACGATGCGCTGCGCCAGGCCCTCGACGATGGCTGTCTTGCCGACGCCGGGCTCGCCGATGAGCACAGGGTTGTTCTTGGTACGGCGTGACAGCACCTGCACGACGCGGCGGATCTCCTCGTCGCGGCCAATGACCGGATCGAGCTTGCCGGCCTCGGCGCGCTGGGTGAGGTCCAGGGTGTACTTTTCCAGCGCCTGGCGCTGGTCCTCGGCGTTGGGGTCGTCGACGTTTTCGCCACCGCGAACCTCGTCGATGGCCTTCTCCAGCAACTCCTTGCGGGCGCCCGCCTCGCGCAGCAGCTCGCCGAGGCGATCCTTGTCGTCTAGGGCCGCCAACGGGAAGAGTTCGGTGGCGATGTACTGGTCGCCGCGCTTCTGCGCCAGCCGGTCGCAGAGATTGAGGATCCGACCGAGGGGCTGCGAGATGCCCACCTCTCCGGTGGCCTGTTTGACGGTTGGCAGCTCGCCGAGCGCGCGCGCCAGCGCATTGCGCAGCCGGGCGATGTCGCCGCCGCCCGTCTCGATCAGCTTGCCCGTATGCCCGTTCTGGGCGTCGAGCAGCGCCTGCATGAGATGCACAGGCGCGATCTCGTTGTGATCGCGCCCGACTGCCAGTGATTGGGCGTCGGCCAGCGCCTGCTGAAACTGGCTGGTGAGTTTGTCGGTGCGCATGGAGTACCTGCTTGCGAGTGAACTCCCTCTAATGTGAGGGCGCGGCGTTCGGCTTCAAGCGGCGCTGGGGCGGCGCTTGGCGTAGGGTGTCGGCTCCCTTTCGCGCGATACCGTGACCATGCAGACGACCAAGGCCTACAAAAACAACGAGTTCCTGATGAGTGAGGAGGCACGGACCGTGCGCATCCTCTGCGAGTACCTGGAGCCGCAGCGCCGTCTGGCACAGCAGAACATCCGACGGGCGGTGGCCTTCTTCGGCTCGGCGCGCTCGGAGCCGCACACCGAGGGGGAGGCTGGACCTACGCCGGACTACTACAGCATCGCTGTCGACATGGCCGAGCGGCTGGCGCACTGGACCTGCGAGACGCATCGCCCGAATGATCGCTACTACCTCGTCACCGGCGGCGGGCCGGGCATCATGCAGGCTGTTCACGAGGGCGCGGCGCGCGTGCACGCGGGGCTGAACGTCGGGCTGAACATCTCCTTGCCCTTTGAGCAGCATCTCAATGACCACCTGACGGCGCAGAACGCCTTCGAGTTCCACTACTTCTTCATGCGCAAATTCTGGTTCATGAATCTTGCGCGCGGGGCGGTGGTATTCCCGGGCGGTTTCGGTACTTTCGACGAACTTTTCGAGCTGCTGACGCTGGTGCAGACCGGCAAGGCGCCGCTCATGCCGGTTGTGCTCTTCGGCAGCGAGTTCTGGAACGAGGCACTCGACTTCCAAGCGCTGGCGCGCCGCGGGCTGATCAGCGAAGAGGATCTGGAGCTGTTCCGGATCTGCGACGACATCGACGTCGCCGTGTCTCACATGGTGAGCGGTCTGGAGCCGGAGGCGCGCCCGCGCCGCTGAGTCCGCTGTGGCGGCTCAGTCGTCGTCGAAGAGCAGGTCGTCCTCGGCGAGGAGGCGGCGCAACGCGCGATCCTCGCGGAAGCGCTCGACATCGCGCCAGTCGCGCAGGCGCACGCCCGGCGGGGCGGCGCTGCGTTGCTTGCCGTTCTCGTCGACGCTCTCGCTATCGTCATCCTTCCAGTCGACGGAGTCGCTGTCGTCGAATGCGTCTTCGCTGTCGTCGAAATCGGTTTCGGGGCGGGGCTTCTTCTTGGCTGCCATCGCAATTCCCACGAAGCAGAAAATAGGTCTTAGGGAAGCGTCTTTTAGCAGTGTTTGGCGGCAGAAAAAAGAGGGGGCGCGCAAGTGATTGTCATTGGCTCCTAACTCGGCCTCGACTAGGCTTGAAAATACGCTACAGCAGTGGCACGGGGCTGATAACCTAGGAGCATGAAACGCGCATTGGCAATGCTGCTGCTGGGTGCTGGCGTGGGCCTCAGCGCGCTGCAGGTCGCCGGCCAGGAAGGCGCGACCGATGCGGACGCCGCGCGCGCACAGTTGGGCGTCATCACTATCGACGGCGCTATCAGCCCCGCCACCTCGGACTACCTGGAAAGCGCCCACGCCGAGGCGGTCGAAGACGGTGCCACCGTTGTATTGATCGAGCTGGATACCCCCGGCGGGCTGGTCACAGCGACGCGCGACATGATCCAGATCATCCTGCAGTCGGAAGTGCCGGTCATCACCTGGGTGACGCCCGAAGGCGCGCGCGCCGCCAGCGCCGGCACCTATATTCTCTACGCCTCGCATGTGGCAGCGATGGCACCGGCTACCAATGTTGGTGCTGCTACGCCCGTGCAGATGGGCGGAGCACCGCAGCCGCAGCCCGGTGACCGTGACGCTCCGGACAAGAGCAGCGACAGCGAGGCCAAGGGCGGCGAGGACGCCAATGACGAAGATCGGGACCAGTCGGGGGAGAAGGAGTCCGAGTCCGCGTCGGAGCCGAAAAGCGACAGCAGCGGCGGCAGCGCCATGGAGAAGAAGGCGATCAACGATGCTGTCGCCTATATCCGCTCGCTCGCCGAGCGGCGCGGGCGCAATGCCGACTGGGCCGAGGAGGCCGTGCGTGAAGGCGTCAGCATCTCGGCCAACGCCGCGCTGGAGCGCAACGTCATAGATCTTGTCGCCGGCTCGCTCGACGAGCTGCTGAGTTCGGCGCATGGCATGGAAGTGGAAATGCATGGCGGTGCCACGCGCACGCTGGCGCTGGAGAATGCCGATATCCGGCGTTACGAGCCCGGCTGGCGTCATCAGTTCCTGGCGATCATCACCAATCCCACTATTGCCTACGTGCTGATGATGATCGGCATCTACGGCCTGCTGCTCGAAGGTTACAGTCCGGGCGCCATCCTGCCCGGCACAGTGGGCGCCATTGCGCTGCTGCTCGCGCTCTACGCCTTCCAGCTCATGCCGGTTAACTACGTGGGGCTGGGCCTGCTGCTGCTGGGTATCGTGCTGATGATTGCCGAGGCGCTGGCCCCCAGTTTCGGTATCCTCGGCTTCGGCGGTCTGGCCGCCTTCGTGCTGGGCTCCATCTTCCTCATGGATAGCGACGTGCCGGGATACGACGTGAACATCGGCCTTATCGTGGGCCTCGCGCTGGCCATGGGTCTGCTGCTGGCGATTACCTTCTACATGCTCTATCGGTCTCGCAAGGCGCGTATATCGACCGGCGAAGAGGGCACGCTGGACGGGCAGATCGGCGAGGTCGTCGAGTTCGCCGACGGCCGCGGATGGATGCGCCTGAACGGCGAGCGCTGGCAGATTCGCAGCAACGAAAGCCTTTCACCGGGGCAGCGCGTGCGCGTTACCGGGCACGACGGCTTCACGGCCCATGTTGTCGCCGCCGACGGATCGTCGGGCGGTCCCCAGTCTTCCTACTGACCGGAGTCATCCATGTTCAGCGCAATTCTCACCCTGGTTGTAGTCCTCGTCGCGCTGATTGCCTCGGCCTTCAAGGTCCTGGCCGAGTACGAACGCGGCGTCATTCTCACCCTCGGGCGTTATACGGCGATGAAGGGGCCGGGCCTGATCATCGTCATCCCGGTGCTGCAGCGCATGCTCAAGGTCGACCTGCGTACCGTGGTCATGGACGTGCCGCCGCAGGACGTCATCTCCCGCGACAATGTCTCGGTCTCGGTCAACGCGGTGGTCTATTTCCGCGTCATGGAGCCCTCCAAGGCCATGCTGCAGGTGGAGAACTACTACGAGGCCATCAGCCAGCTCGCGCAGACGACGCTGCGTTCGGTGCTTGGCCAGCACGAACTCGACGAGATGCTCACCGAGCGCGACAAGCTCAATGCCGACGTTCAGAAGATCCTGGACGAGCAGTCCGAGCCGTGGGGCGTCAAGGTGGCGAATGTCGAGATCAAGCATGTCGACCTCAACGACTCGATGATCCGCGCCATGGCCCGTCAAGCCGAGGCCGAGCGCTCGCGGCGGGCCAAGGTGATCCACGCAACCGGCGAGCAGGAAGCGGCCGAGAAGCTCAGCCAGGCTGCAAAGGAGCTTTCGGCCCAGCCGCAGGCGCTGCAGCTGCGCTACATGCAGACGCTGATCGACGTCGCCGGCGACAAGAACTCGACCATCGTCTTCCCGCTGCCCATGGATCTGATCAAGCCCTTCATGGAGAAGGCCTGGGCCGACGCCGACAGGGCCAAGCGGGAACGCGAGCAGGGCTGAAGAACCCCTGGTATTTTCGGCGCTGGCTGCTAAACTACGCGGCCGCGTGGGGCGGTAGCTCAGCTGGGAGAGCGTCGCGTTCGCAATGCGAAGGTCGGGAGTTCGATCCTCCTCCGCTCCACCATTTCCGCTTGAAGCCGGCCATGCGCCGGCTTTTTCGTTTGTATGCCATGAATCAGACCCATTCGGCCGCCCCCTCGGCAGCCCGCTACTTCGACCTGATGGTCCCCAACTACGCACCGGCGGACTTCGTGCCGGTGCGCGGCGAGGGCGCGCGCGTGTGGACAGCCGACGGTCGCGAGCTGATCGATCTCGGCGGCGGCATCGCCGTCAATAGCCTGGGCCACTGCCATCCCGAACTGATTGCGGCGCTCACCGAGCAGGCCGGCATGCTCTGGCACGTCTCGAATGTCGTGACCAACGTTCCGGCGCTGGCGCTGGCGGAGAAACTGTGTGCGGAGACTTTCGCCGAGCGCGCCTTCTTCTGCAATTCCGGCGCCGAAGCGAACGAGGCCGCACTCAAGTTGGCGCGGCGCTACGCCAGCCTGAAGCACGGCGAGCACAAGCACGAGATCGTGAGCTTCTCGAATTCCTTCCACGGCCGGACACTGTTCACGGTCAGTGTTGGTGGCCAGCCGAAGTACAGCGAGCATTTCGGCCCGCTTCCCGGAGGCATCCGCCATCTGCCCTACAACGACATCGCCGCCGCCGAAGCCGCCATCGGTCCGCAGACCTGCGCGGTGATCGTCGAGCCTCTGCAGGGCGAGGGTGGCGTGATGCCAGCCGACCCGGCTTTTCTGGCGGCACTGCGCGCGGCCTGTGACCGGCACGATGCGCTGCTCGTCTTCGACGAAGTGCAGTCCGGCGTCGGCCGGACCGGCAGCCTCTACGCCTACATGCAGACGGAAGTGACACCCGATGTGCTGAGCACGGCGAAGGGGCTGGGCGGCGGTTTTCCTATCGGCGCGATGCTGACCACTGCGGAGATTGCCGCTTATCTGCCGGCTGGTACGCACGGCACCACTTTCGGCGGCAACCCGCTCGGCTGCGCGGTAGCCAAGCGCGTGCTGGACATCATCACCGAGCCGGACTTCCTGCACGGCGTGCAGCAGCGTGGCCTGGCCATGCGCGCGGCGCTGCAGGACATGGCGGCGCGCCACGGCATCTTCGCGGGCGTGCGCGGCAGCGGTCTGCTGCTGGGGGCGGTGACGGCCGAACCCTGGCGCGGGCGCGCCGGGGAGATCGTCAGGGCCGGTCAGGCGGCCGGCGTCTGGTGCCTGGTTGCCGGCCCCGATGTCGTGCGCTTCGCGCCACCCTTGAATATCGACGAAGCCGAGCTGCAGGACGGTCTCGCCCGACTGGACAGCGCGCTGTCCAAGCTGAGCTCAGCGGCCTAGGCGGCGCATCAGGCGCTGCCCGCGCCATTCCAGAACGACGCCGTCGCGGGCGATACGCGCGATGCGCGCGCCGTTGGGCAGGCTGTCGCCCTCTACGAGACGGCGGCCGTCCACCCGGATGAAGCGCTCCTCGGCCTCTGGTGCCCAAGCGTGTACCTGGATCGTGAAATCGGGCATGCCGGCGCTGCGCGTGCTGGGTAGATCGCTTGCCTCGCTGGAAGCGCTCGATGCCGGGATCTTGGTTTCCGAGGGGGCCTCCCCGGGCGTCTGAAAAACGTCACGTGGTTCTAGGCTGGTCTCGCTGCTGTTGTCGACGGTTGCCGGCGTCGGCGGTGCGGTTTGTTCTTGCTCCGCGAAAAGTGCGTCCAGGTTCTGGATGCGCCCAGCTTCATCCAGGCGCGCTCGTGGCAGCTCGGGTGCGTCAGACGAGAGCTCGGCGGGCGCGGCCGGTGGCGCAGGCGTGGGCGCCTGCTTCGTCTGCGGTGACGGAGCTGGCGGCGCGGTAGCGATGGGCGGCAGAGGCGTCGTAGAGGACGCAGTTGAGGACGCGGGGGGCGCGCCATCATTCCGGGGGGCCAGCTCCCGATAGGCGAGCACGGCCGCGACCGCGAGCAGGAGTGCCCCGATAATCGATAGCCACCGCCTGTGATTTGCGCGCGGGTGATTGCTGCGTAGCGGGCCGGCGATCATGCCTCGGTCCGGCGGCTTGCCGAGGCGACGCTCGTCCTCGGCGCGGCGCAAGGCTTCCAGGATATGCGACATCAGCCACCCTCCGGGCGCAAACGCGGTCCGTCATCCGGATGCAGCTTCTGCATCAGCATGAGCCGCGTCTTCTCGCCGACATGGCCGTCAACCTTCAATGCCTGGCTGCTCTGGAAGGCCTCGACGCGATCGCGCAGAGCGTTGTCGAAGTCCGACGCGGCCTCGGTGAGCATCGGCTGCTCCTCAATTTGAGCGAGGCTGCGGCGCAACCAGCGTACGGCCTCACCGCTGTCGCCCGGCCGGATCACTCCTTCCGGGCCGTAGTCACGCCAGAAGAGCAGGAACTCGCCGCTCCAGAGTCGATCGAGCGCCGCGCGCGGCACCAAGGCGAGGCGGTCGTCAACGACGATCTCGGCGTGCGCATCGAAGAGCCGGCGCAGAAGGGCGTAGCGCTGCTCGCCGTCGGGCTCGACCAGCGTAAGAATGGCGGGACGGTCGTAGCGCCCCAGCGCCGCCCAGTCATTGCGCTCGCGTAGGCAGCGAAGTTGGGCATCGCGGATCGCCTCGCAGACCGGCTGCTCGCCGTCGAGGCGGATGGCGGCATCCCACTGGCCGAGCAGCAGAGCGACCTGCTCTCCGAGTGAAGGCAGGCCGGCGAGCATGGCCGCGGTGTCGGTAACGCGCGGCATGCGGAGTGGCTCGATGGCGGGCTCATCAACGCCGCGCGAGTCGGGATCGGGGCTCTCGGTAACGGATTCGGGCGCGGTCGGCGGCGTGGCGGGGGGCTCCGGTCGAGGTGTTTGGGGGGCTTGGGGCGTCACCGCTGCGGCGTCCACTTGCGCGTCGGGCGCAGCGTTCGGCGCGGGGTCCAGGCTCCACCACCAGGCGGAGGCGATCATGCCGGCGAGTGCCACGCCAGGAACCCAAGGCAGTGCGGGTCGCCAGCGCTGCCAGGCCGAGGTGCCCGGCCGGCGGCCGTGGCCGAGGCTGCGCGCGGCCTCGGCTACTCGTGCGGCGCTGACTCGCGCCTCGTTGGCCCCGTAGGCGGCGAGCAGCGCGCGGTCGCAGAGCACATTGATCAAACGCGGCACGCCGCCCGAATGGCGGTAGACGGCGCGCATGGCCGCCGCGTCAAAGATGGCGGCCTCGCCGCCGGCTACGCGCAGGCGGTGGGCGATGTACTCGCAGGTCTCGTCACGGCTCAGCGCAGTGAGATGGAAGCACGCGGTGATGCGCTGTGCCAGCTGGCGCAGACCGGGCCGAGCCAGCAACTCGTCGAGCTCGGGCTGACCGATCAGCATGATGCGCAGCAGCTTCTGCTTGCTGGTCTCCAGATTGGTCAGCAGGCGCACCTGCTCCAGCAGATCCTCCGAGAGGTTCTGTGCCTCGTCGATGATCAGCACCGTGCGCCGATTCTGCGAGTGCGTGGCGAGCAGGTGCCGGTTGAGCGCGTCGACCAGGCCCTTGAGCGAGATGGGTTCTGCATAGGCGACGTCCAGCTCGTCGCAAATCGACTGCAGGAACTCCGGCGCGGTCTGGCGCGGGTTCAGGATCAGCGCAACGTCGACCTCCGGCATGCGCTGCTCCAGCAGCGTGCGGATGACAGTGGTCTTGCCGGTGCCCACCTCGCCGGTAAGCTGTACGAAGCCACCCGACTCGCCGGTGCCGTAGAGCAGATGTGCCAGCGCCTCGTGATGGCGCGGCGACAGATACAGGAAGGCCGGATCCGGCGTGATCGAGAACGGCGGCTCGCGGAAGTGGAAGAAGTGCGTGTACAAGGTCGGCGCCCGGAGCGCCCTCCGGGAAGAGCGAAGAGATGGCGTCCCTGGCAGGATTCGAACCTGCGACCTGCCGCTTAGGAGGCGGCCGCTCTATCCGACTGAGCTACAGGGACCGGCAGCTGCACAGGATAACGGTTCGCAAATTCGCTGGTAGCGGCGTGAGCGGTCCGATTCGGCCGATGCAATGGCTTGTGGCGGCCGGCCAGCACCCGTAGTATCCGGCGGAATACAATCACGAAATCAGCGTGCAAGGGGATTCGATGCGCAAGCACGATGTTCGGAATCTGGGCGGGATCTTCCTGCTGTCCATCTTTGCGGCCGCCTGTGGGGGGGACGCCGAACTCGGTGGGCCGGGCGGCGATGACGATACGGACGACGACACCACCGTCAGCAGCATCGTTTTGTTGACGAGCAGCACGCAGCTTCCTTCCAGCGCCAGCGTTGCCGAGGATGGTGTCGAGCTGACGGCCATCGCCAGGAATGCTGGTGGCACTGTGGTGGAAGGCGCGACGATCAGCTTCGGCGCTAGTTCCGGCGCCACGCTGCAGGTGCTTGATGCGGAAACGACGGAAGCCGGCCGCGCTTCGGCAATTCTGACGACTCCCGGCGATGCCCGCAATCGCAGCATCACCGTTACCGCATCCGGAGGCGGGGCACAAAGCAGCCAGACGGTGGATGTGGTGGGAACCCGATTGGAAATATCCGGGCCGCAGGCAATCCGCCCTTCGGCGAGCGAGTCCTTCGAGGTGCGTCTCGTTGATGCAGCCGGGCGGCCGATTTCGGGCCAGCGTATCGATATCGGCTCGTCAAACGGCAATACAGTTGATCCCGCATCCGTCACCACGGATGGTACCGGCCGCGCGAGCGTTACCGTCACTGCAACGGTGCCGGGTGAGGACACGCTGAGCTTCGAGGGTTTCGGCTTGAGCGAAGAGGCGAGCTTTCTCACCTCCCGTTTCCAGATCGAGTTCCTGGATCCGGAGGAGGATCTGGAAGCCAGCTTTCAGGATGACGTCGATATCGAGGTCGAGATCAGCGAGCAGGGTAGCCCGGCGGTTGGCGAGAATGTTGAGTTCTCTGCGACGCGTGGGGATCTTTCGGCTCTGAGCGGTCAGACCGACGCGCAGGGTCGTGCCCGAGTCACGCTAAGTTCGCAGAGCAGCGATGGTGCGGGCCCGGTGTTGATTACCGCCAAAGGTCCCGAAGGCGACGAAAGCGTGGAGCGTTCGCGCCAGATTGAGTTGGTCAGTACCATGCCGGAGTTCATTACCCTGCAGCCTGAGCCAGCGACCCTCGGTCGTAACGAGGAGTCCGTCATCACTGCCCGAGTGACTGACGGCGACGGTAATCCGGTGAAGAACGAGACAGTTCGGTTCTCGCTCTCGGATAACTCGGCCGGCGGGATCACGGTTGGTATTGCTACCACCGATACGCAGGGTATTGCTCGTACGACTTACCAACCCGGTGAAACGGGATCTGACACCGAGTCCGTGGTCGTCACGGCGAGCATCGGTGACCCTGAGATCGCTAGCGATGACGTAAATCTGACGGTGCGCGCCGCGCCGCTTTTCATCGTCCTGGGCTCGGATAACCAAATTTCGAAGAACGGCGAGGATGCCACTTATTCGAAGATCTACAACGCGATCATCACGGATGCCGCGGGGAATCCGCCCCCGGAGGACACCGAGTTTCGCTTGACCTTGCGTTCGCTGGAGTATCAGAAAGGGGCTTACACGCGAGGCGCCGAGCGCTGGATCCAGGTGACGACCGTGGACAGTAGCGATCCCTTCTACGGCACGCCGAATCCGGATCCGGCACGTGAATTTGGGCCCTATTTCGGGCAGGGGCCCTTCGGTTGCCGCTCGGAGGATCCGCTGGGCACCGGCGATCTCAACCGGTCGGATGATTACAACGGCAACGGCAACATCGATCCGCCGGCGGTCGCCAGCGCGCCCAACACTGCGGAGATCAACGAAAATGGTGTAGCCAGCTTCGAGCTGCGCTGGGCGCAGAGCGTGGCGCAGTGGGTGCTGGTGCGGCTCAGCGTTACGGCGCGGGTGGACGGCACCGAGAGCACACGTCGACTTGATTTCACGCTTCCGGTGGCGGCCGAGGACGTCAACGATCTCGACATCACGCCCCCTAACCTCATCAGCCCCTTCGGCACCGCCGACGAGTGCGTGAATCCGAGTTGAAGTGGCTCCGCAGGCGACCGCTGCGCGCGGTCGCCGTCTAGCGGTCTTCCTGGCGGGTCATCCAACGTATGGATAGGCCGTGGCCGAGCCCGATAATCAGCGCGGCCAGCCCGGCGAAGAACCAGCGCTCGGCCTCGCGCTTGGGGCGCTCGTGTACGCCGCGAATCTCCGCCTGAAGGCGCTGCTCCAGCGCCTGGCGGCGCTCGCCCTGGATAGGGCTGAGGTGCGGGCCGCGGCGCTCTTCCAGCGCTTCCAGCTGCTGGATCGCTTGCTGCTCGATCTGCCGTTCGCTCATCGGCTCGAAGCGATAGAGCGTTTCGCCGTGATAGGCGACTAGCCCTCCACCCACCGCAACCAGTAGTAGCGGGATCGTGTAGGGATTGCGTCGGCGCAGCATGCGGATTCCTTGATCGGGCAGGTGCAAAGGGTTGCGGGAGCGGGCAGCATACTTGTCCGTCCGGACATATGTCCCCGCTGGCACTATCCTCGGCGATGCACTTGGCTGCCGTTTTTCAGGTGGGGATCAGGCCCCCGAGCCACGCACGATATCCAGGTTGGGGCGCCTCAGTATTTCCCGCGCGCGCCGCAGCTGGGGCGGCAGGCGGGTTACACCGATAGTGCCGGCGTCGACGGCATTAGTGCCGATGCCGCCGAGGATTGCGCCGACGGTGACCAGAACGCCGACAGCGCGTCCTTCCTGGTCGAGCACACCGGCGCCAGAGTCGCCGGGCGTGGCGACTCCGGTCAGTATGATTTGGTCGGGATTGGTCATGGACAGCGCCAGCGCGCTGCGAGCAGGGAGCAGCTGGCCGGTCACCAGCCCGCTGCCGTAGTAGCGCAGCACGGTGGGGCCGCTGCTCAGTTCCTCGTTGATGCCGGTCGGGCCCCCAAAGTGGCAGCTGCTAGGGTTCGACGCTACGCCGTTGGCGATGCGGATCAGGGCAAAATCCTTGGGTGGGGAAAGCACGGCGTAGGCGAAGCGCCCGATGCGGTTGCCGTTGATATCGAACGCCTCCGGCCCGGAACCGGTGTGCCAACTCGTTTCGCCGGCATCCTCGCCGCCGAGCGCGCTCTCGCCGAGTACACAGTGGCCGGCTGTGCCGATGTACTCAGTGCCGGCACCGTCGCGGTAGACGAAGTTCAAGGTGCACTGGCTGCCTCCGACGAAAACGGCAGCACCGGGGCGCACGCCCTCGCAGCGACTGATACCTACGGGAGCGGCATCCCGGGGCGCGGGCCCACTGCTACTGTCGGCCATCGGGGCGCCGTCGCTGGATTGGTCAGTTTCCGGCCCGCAGCCGGCGAACAGGGCAACCGTCAGCAGTGACAGGATGCTTATCGTGTGTCGTTTCATTGTGGCCTCCCCGCGGCGCGACGCGCTTCGCTCCCTTTCGGCGAGAGGGTAGCGCTTTGGCAGATATCCGGCATAAGGGCTCGGCAAACGGTGCCGCATTTTTCGTCGGTTTCCCGGTTTGCGATGCAACAGGATCGGCTATGGCGCTGCATACTAGAGAGTGCCGCGCGCATGTTGTCAGCGCGTTCTGATACCGCGAGCATGGGAGATACAGGGATGAGCGGGCAACAGGAGATCGCCGCGTGGCTGGAAGGGCGCAGCGGCCTCTTCGCGCTGTTCCATATCGATGTGCGCGCCATGCGCCGCGTGAATCTGGCATTCGGCCTGGATCATGGCGACGCCTTGCTCGCGGCAGTGGCCAAGCAACTCGAGAGTTGGATGCAGGGTGAGGGGTACCTGGGCCGACCCTGGGGGGGAGAGTTCAGCCTGATTCTGGCGGTGGACAGCCCCATGGACGCCATCGAGCAGGCATCGAGAATGCTGCAGTGCTTGCAGGAATCCCCCGAGCTCGGTGCGCTGTTTCCGGTGGATTTCGGCGCCCTGAACCGATATGCCGTGGGCGTGGTCGTCATGCGGTCGGAGGATTCGGTGGACGCGAGCCTGCGCGCGGCAATGGCTTCCTGTGCGGAGGCCAAGCGTCGTGGTAGCAGTGAGGTGGTCTTCCACGCGCCGGATCAGCTGCGGCGCGGAGCGATGGAGGAGGATCTGCACAATCTGCGATTGCTGCAGCGCTGCCTGCAGGAGGGGCAGCTGGAGGTGCACGCGCAACCTATCGTGCGCCTGCAGGAACGGGGTTTTCCCATCGCCAAGGCAGAGATGCTGGTGCGCCTGGATCCGCGCGACGCCTTCGGCAAGGCGCCGCAGCACTTGCTGGAGACCGCGCGTTCGATGCGGGTAATGCCGGATGTCGACGCCTATATCGTGCGTCATGCCATTGATGCTCTGCGTGAGCATCCGGGTGTTTTGGCGGCGCTGGATAGTGTGTCGATCAACCTCTCGGCGCAGACCTTGATGGACGCGCCAACGATGCACGCCATCTTCGCGATGGTTACGGGCTCCGGCATTGCTGCCAGCAAGCTCGCCTTCGAGATCACCGAGACCGAAGCCGTGGAGCAAATGGAGGAGACACGGCAAAAGATCGAGAATCTGCGCCGCCTCGGCTGCCGCTTTGTGCTCGATGACTTTGGCGTCGGCTATTGCTCCTTCGGCTATCTGAGTCGCTTGCCGGTGGACGAAGTGAAGATCGACGGGCTTTTCGTGCGCGAGATTGATGAGCGCGTGGAGAATGAGCTGATCATTCGCGCCATCCATACGGTATCCGCGGCCACTGGCAAGAAGACAACGGCGGAGTTCATCGAAAACGATGAGGTCGCGCATCGGCTGCGGGGCATTGGCATCGACTATGGTCAGGGCTGGGCGTTTCATCCGGCGATGACGCTGCAGGAACTGGAGAAGCTGCTGTGACGACAGGGCAGGGTGGTTGCTGTGGCCAATCGAGCTAGTTCGGGCGCCAACGGGGCAGGGGCTGCGGCGGAACCGACATCACCCGTCGTCGGGCTCGCGCTGGGCAGCGGCTCGGCGCGAGGGTGGGCGCATATCGGCATCATCCAGGCGCTGGAGGAGATGGGCGTGCGTCCCAGCGTGGTGGCGGGGACGTCCATCGGCGCCTTGGTCGGTGCCGTCTATGTGTCAGGGCAGCTCGACGACTTCGCGGCCTGGGTGCGCAAGCTGACACCGCGCGATGTCTTCAATCTCATGGACATCAAGTTCGCGGGCGGGGTCGTCAAGGGCGAGAAGCTTTTCGGCTTTTTCCAGGATGGCTATCGGAATCCGAACATCGAGGACCTGGAGCAGCGCTACGCCAGCGTTGCGACCGAAATGAAGAGCGGACGCGAGCGCTGGTTCACGCGTGGCCCGATCTTGCCCGCCGCGCGCGCATCCTGCGCGATTCCCGGTGTCTTTTCGCCGGTGAAGATTGAGGGCCGATGGATGCTCGACGGCGGGTTGGTCAACCCCGTGCCCGTTTCGACGGCGCGGGCGCTGGGTGCCGACGTCGTCATTGCCGTGAATCTCAACGCCCAGCTCGTGCGCGCGCATCTGTCGCGCGCCAGCCGCGAGCAGGCGCGCCGGCAGGCGGAAAGCCGCGGTGATATCGGATTCCTGGAACGCGCGCTTGCCTACTTCTCGAGCAACTACGGGGATGACGATGGTGACGATCCGGGGCTCTTTGACGTTATTGCTAACAGCGTCAACATCATGCAGGACCGCGTCACCCGCAGCCGCATGGCCGGGGACCCGCCCGAAATCACCCTGAATCCCTTGCTTCCTGACTTCGCCTTCATGGATTTTCATCGCGCCGACGAGGCCATTGCCGAGGGGCGGAGACTCATTGAGCAGCATGCCGAGATCATCCACGCATGGGTGGGGGAAGCCGAGCCGGAGCCGGATTCCTGAGCGGGCGCTTGGTAGCGGGCTGAGAGGCAGGTATCGTGCGCGAAACGAGCGCCGCGGGTGCCGTAATCAATTGATCAAGGAGACGCTATGACCGAGGAGGCCGCGAAGGCGACCCATGTGCATTGCCTACTGCACTGGGCCAATGCCACGCCTGATGAGATCTTCCTGACGCAGCCTTATCCCGACGGGCGTTCGGAGGACATCAGCTGGGCGCAGGCGGCCGACCAGGTTGCTCGCGTTGCAGGGCACCTGCGCGCGCTGGATTTGCCGCCCGGCAGCTGCATCGCGCTGCTCGGCCGCAACTCGGCGCACTGGATCCTGGCGGATCTCGCGATCTGGATGGCCGGTCACGTCACGGTACCGCTCTATCCGACCCTGAATGCCGAAACCGCCAACTACGTGCTGGAGCACAGCGAATCGAAGCTGCTCATGCTCGGAAAGATGGATGGCTCCGCGGACGGTTGGAATGAGCTGAAGGACGCTCTTCCGCAGGACCTTCCCGTGATCTCGCTACCCATGTCGCCACGAGAGGATACGCCCAGCTGGGAGCGGATCTGCCAGGAGACGGAGCCGGAGAAGGAGCCAAAGCTACCGGGTGTTGATGACCTGGCTACCCTCGTTTATACCTCGGGGAGCACCGGGCGTCCTAAGGGCGTTATGCACAGCTTCCGCACGATGCTGCAGGGGGCGCATGGTCTGTACGAGATCTTCCCGGTCGACCAGAACGACCGCATGCTTTCCTACCTGCCGCTGGCGCACGTTGCCGAGCGTGCCGCGGTCGAGACCTCCGCGCTGTATTTCGGCTTCCACATCTATTTTGCGAACTCGCTGGATACCTTCCAGGAGGACCTGCAACGCGCGCGCCCGACGCTCTTCTTCTCGGTGCCCCGTCTCTGGATGAAGTTCTATCTCGGCATCTGCGAGAAGCTGCCGCCGAAAAAGCAGAAGGTTCTGTTCAGCATTCCCATCCTCTCCGGACTGATTAAAAAGAAGATCCTCAAGCAACTGGGTCTTGAGCATTGTCGGGCTGCGCTCACCGGCGCTGCGCCGCTGCCGGGCGAGATCGTCTCCTGGTACCGCAAGCTCGGGCTCGAGCTGCTTGAGGTCTACGGCATGTCCGAAAACTTCGGCTACTCGCACGCCAACCGGCCGGGCCGGGCGAAGATCGGCACGGTGGGCGTACCGAACCCGGGTGTCGAGTGCCGTATCGACAAGGAGACCAGCGAGGTGCTGGTCAAGTCGCCGAGCCAGATGCTCGGCTACTACAAGAACGAAGAGAAAACCAAGGAGGACCTCACCGAGGGCGGCTTCCTCAAGACCGGCGACATGGGCGAGATCGACGGCGAGGGTTATCTGCGCATCACCGGCCGCGTCAAGGACATCTTCAAGACCGCCAAGGGCAAGTACGTGGTCCCGGTGCCCATCGAGAACCGCTTCAACCATCCTAAAGTCGAGGTGGTCTGTGTCGCCGGTGCCAATCAGCCCCAGCCTTGCGCCCTCGTTCTGCTGTCGGACGAGGCGCGGCAGGAACTGGCATCCGGGGGCGACCGTCAGCAGCTCGAAGCCGAGCTGGAAGCGCTACTCACCGAGGTCAATACGGGCTGCGAGGACCACGAGAAGTTGGCCTGCATCGTCATCGTCAAGGAGCCCTGGACCATGGATAACGGCTTCCTGACCCCGACCATGAAGATCAAGCGCAACGTCATCGAGAGCCATTACCAGAACCGTTTCGATGCGTGGTACGAGCAGAAGAAGAAGGTCGTCTGGGAGTAGGCGCCCGACCGGCGCAGGACGGGCGCTGGCCCGGCTGCGCTAGACGGTGAAAACGAAGCGTTCGCGGGCAAAGCGCAGGCGCGGGTAATAGACCCCGTTGGCCGCGCGCTCGCCGGCGCCGATGATCATGGGGATGGAGGCGCTCGCAGGCAGCTTGAGCATGCGGGCGACGCGCGACTCATCAAAGCCCTCCATCGGGCAGCTGTCGAAGCCATGGGCGCGCAGCGCCAGCATCAGGTTCTCGGCAGCCAGCGCCGTGCTCTTCACGGCCCAGACCTTCATCTCATTGGTGCTGAAGGGGCCACGGATCATCGGCCGGAATTGACCGATGACGTTCGTGACGACGCCCTTGGCGATTCCCAGCGCGCCCAGCGGGCCCTGGCTGTACATCAGCGGGACCAGCTTGCCGTAATAGTCGCGGACGACCTTCGGTATCTGTCCCTCTGGCCAGCTCGAAAGATTCAGGCGAGCGTTCTCCAGGTAGGTGTCGGTGCGCGCGACCACCACGATGAGCTCGGCAGCCGTCTTGGCGGCGTTCTGACCGAGGCAGGCGTCGATCACCAGCTTGCGGGCCTTCGGACTCTGCACCTTATAGAAGGCCCAAGGCTGCAGATTCGAGGAGTTGGGGGCCAGCATCGCCATGTCGATGCAGTCGTCCAGAACCTCGGCCGGGATCGGGGTATCCGTGAAGCGCCGCACGGAGCGACGCGTCAGCACGGTCTGTCGAAAGGCCTCGGTTTCGATCGATGGCGGTGTCGGTTCGATATGGCGCTCGGGCTTCGATGCCTTTCGCGCCGCCGAAGCCGGCTTGCCAGCGCGTTTGCCGCCGGCAGATTGCCCGCTGGTGGATTTTCGGGGAGATGGGCTCGCCATGTTGCTCGTTTCCGGGTCGTGAAATGACGCGGGAGCATAGCGCCCCGCATCGGCACATGGCGGGTACGTCCATCCTGACACGGCTTTGTCAGGAACAAAGCCGTACGGACCCGCGTAGCGGAGGGCTGGGTACAAGGATGCCAGCACGATTTTGTCTGGAACAAAATCGCGCGCAAGCCCGAAGGGCTAGGTACAGGAGGTACCTAGCAACCTACGACGAAGTCGTAGGTGAGAGCCCCATGAAGCGCAAACAAAAAATCCCGGCAAAAAGGCCGGGATTCTCAATAACTGGCTCCGCGAGTAGGACTCGACCGTTTTGTCCGGAACAAAACGGCGCGGAGCCGCGTAGCGGCGGAGCCCGGAGCGAAGCGGAGGGCTGAGTACAGGATGTACTCAGCAACCTACGACGAAGTCGTAGGTGAGAGCCCCATGAAGCGCAAACAAAAAATCCCGGCAAAAAGGCCGGGATTCTCAATAACTGGCTCCGCGAGTAGGACTCGAACCTACGACCCAGTGATTAACAGTCACTTGCTCTACCAACTGAGCTATCGCGGAAGAGGCGCGCATTCTAAGGGGCGGTGCGCTTGCCCGCAAGGCTTGCCGCGGCCCTCATTCACGCAGAAGCTCGCCGAGGCGCTCGACCGCCTTGTCGAGCACGCTTTCGGCGGTGGCGAAGGACAGACGCATGCAGCCGGGCGAGCCGAAGGCCGAGCCCGGCACCAGCGCTACCTTGGCCTTGTCGAGAATGTGGTTGGCGTAGGCGACGTCGTCGTCGAAGCCCGCGGCGTGCATGGCTTCGGAGAAGTCGGGAAAGGCATAGAAGGTGCCGTCACCCGCGTGGCAGTGCACGCCGGGCAGCGCGGACAGGCCGGCCACCAACTTGTCGTGTCGCGCCCTGAAGGCGGCGGTCATTTCAGCGACGCAGGCCTGATCGCCCTCGAGCGCGGCGATGGCGGCTTCCTGGGCGATCGAGGTCGGGTTCGAGGTCGATTGCGACTGGATATTCGCCATGGCGCCGATGAGCCATTCCGGGCCGGCCGACCAGCCCAGGCGCCAGCCGGTCATGGAGTAGGTCTTGGATACGGCGTGGATGACCACCGTGCGCTCGTAAAGCTCCGGGCAGGCGTTGATGATGTTGGCGAAAGGCTCGTCCGCCCACAGGATCTTCTCGTACATGTCGTCGCTGGCAATGACGATGCGCGGATGACGTAGCAGCACCTCGCCCAGCGCGGCCAGCTCGGCGCGCGTGTAGGCCATGCCGGAAGGATTCGACGGGCTGTTGAGGAAGAGCAGCCGCGAATTCGGCGTGATGGCGGCTTCCAGCGCCTCCGGCGTCATCTTGAAGCGGCTCTCGGCTGTGGTCGGGATGATCACCGGCTCGCCATCGGCGAGCAGCGCCATATCCGGGTAGGACACCCAGTAGGGCGCCGGGATCAGCACCTCGTCGCCAGCGTTGAGTAGCGCCTGGCAGACGTTGTAGCAGGCCTGCTTGCCGCCCACCGAGGCGAGGATCTGCGATGCTTTGTAATCCAGGCCGTTGTCGCGCGCGTGCTTGGCGATGATGGCCTTCTTCAGCGCTGGCGTGCCGCCCACCGGGGTGTACTTGGTCTTGCCGTCGCGCAGCGCGCGAATGGCGGCCTCCTTGACGTGCTCGGGCGTGTCGAAGTCCGGCTCACCCGCGGCCAGCGAGAGTACATCCTCGCCGGCGGCGCGCAGCTCAGCGGCCTTGGCGGTTACGGCGAGGGTGGGGGAGGGCTTGATGCGCGTGACGCGCACGGCAAGTGTCGTATCCAAGTGCAGGCCTGCGGACAGAGAAGGGGTCGGCGCGCAATAATACCCGGCTCCCATTCCGGCTTCACGGTGCGATGAGCGACGACAGCAAGCAGGAAGCAGCTCCGAGCGGTGAGGACAAGGTCGTCCGCCTGCAGCGCCGGCGTGACAGCCGCTTCGCGCTGGAATCCGACTGGCCGCCGGCCGGCGACCAGCCGCAGGCCATCGAGCAGCTCGTGCAGGGACTGAATGATGGCCTGCTGCACCAGACGCTGCTGGGCGTCACTGGCTCCGGCAAGACCTACACCATCGCAAACGTCATCAGCCAGGTGCAGCGCCCGACGCTGATCATGGCGCCGAACAAGACGCTGGCAGCGCAGCTCTACGGCGAGTTCAAGAGCTTCTTCCCGAACAACGCGGTGGAGTACTTCGTCAGCTATTACGACTACTACCAGCCGGAAGCCTACGTCCCCAGCACCGACACCTTCATCGAGAAGGACAGCTCGATCAACGATCACATCGAGCAGATGCGGTTGTCCGCCACCAAGGCGCTGATGGAGCGCCGGGACGCCATCATCGTGGCCTCGGTCTCCGCCATTTACGGTCTTGGTGATCCCGAATCCTACTTCAAGATGGTGCTGCACGTGGTTGTCGGCGACCGCATGGATCAGCGCGAGGTCATCCGGCGGCTGACCGAGATGCAATACACGCGCAACGACACGGAGCTCAAGCGCGGCACTTACCGAGTGCGCGGCGAGACCATCGACATCCATCCGGCGGAGTCGGAAGAGCAGGCTGTACGCATCGAGCTCTTCGACGACGAGATCGAGACTATCAGCTACTTCGACCCGCTGACCGGCGAGGTCTACCAGAAGGTGCCGCGCGCGACCATCTACGCCAAGTCGCACTACGTCACACCGCGCCAGCGCCTGCTCGACATGTTCGACAGCATCAAGCAAGAGCTTCGCGACCGCCTCGCACAGTTCCGCGAGAACGACAAGCTGCTGGAAGCGCAGCGTCTGGAGCAGCGCACGACCTTCGATCTGGAAATGATCCAGGAGATCGGCTACTGCTCCGGCATCGAGAACTACTCGCGCTACCTCTCCGGGCGCGCGCCCGGCGAGCCACCGCCGTGTCTTTTCGACTATCTGCCGCCGGATGCGTTGGTGGTGATCGACGAGTCGCACGTGACGGTTCCGCAGATCGGCGGCATGTACAAGGGCGATCGCGCGCGCAAGGAGACGTTGGTCGAATACGGCTTCCGGCTGCCTTCGGCGCTGGACAACCGCCCGCTGAAGTTCGAGGAGTTCGAACGGCTGGTGCCGCAGTCGATCTTCGTGTCGGCCACGCCCGGCCCCTATGAAGCCGAGCACGCCGCGCAGACGGTCGAGCAGGTGGTGCGGCCCACTGGTCTCGTCGACCCCGCCGTCGAAGTCCGCCCCGTGGGCAGCCAGGTCGACGATCTACTGAGCGAGGCGCGCATCCGGGCCGACCGCAGCGAGCGCGTGCTTGTTACGACGCTCACCAAGCGCATGGCCGAGGATCTGACCGATTATCTGCACGAGAACGGCGTCAAGGTCCGTTACATGCACTCCGACGTTGATACCGTCGAGCGTGCCGAGATCATCCGCGACTTGCGCCTAGGGCATTTCGACGTCCTGGTGGGCATCAATCTGCTGCGCGAGGGGCTGGATCTGCCCGAGGTGTCATTGGTGGCCATTCTCGACGCGGACAAGGAAGGTTTCCTGCGCTCCGAGCGCTCATTGATCCAGACCATCGGTCGTGCCGCCCGGCACATCGAGGGCAGGGCAATTCTCTACGCCGACAGCATTACCAATTCGATGCGCCGGGCCATCGACGAGACCGATCGGCGTCGCGACAAGCAGCTGGCGCACAACAAGTCGCAAGGCATCACCCCGCAGGGCATCCGCAAGCGTATCGATGATGTCATGCACGCCGGCTACGAAAAGGCCGTCGAAGGTGGCACCGAGCGGGGGGCGAAGGTCGCGGAAGCGCCGGCAGGCTACCGACGTGTCCCTCCCGAGAAGCTGGGCCGCAAGATCGCCGAGATGGAGAAGGAGATGTACGCCGCGGCGCAGAATCTGGAGTTCGAGAAGGCCGCTCGGCTGCGTGATGCGCTGCACAAACTCAAGGAGGACGGGCTCATCAGCGCTGCATAAGCCGGATGCTGGTGTGCAGCGAAATGACGCGACTGTGCGCTGATATCGAGAAATTCGCCCGATTCGTTACATCAGGGAACTGCTGCCGCTCTGCGCGCCGATAAGCGTGTCGGTAAGATGCGCGCCCGTCACTCGCCCTCGGAAGCATCATGCGCTACCTGCTGACCGCGCTCTGCGGCATGTTCCCCCTCGCCGCCGCCGCTGCCGAGACTGCCTCGGCGCCGCTGGACATGACCCAGACCACCGTCGGCATCATCGCGCTCATCGTCTTTGCCTTGGCCTATGTGCTGGTGGTCATGGAAGAGTGGCTGCACCTGCGCAAGTCGATTCCGGTGCTGCTGGGGGCGGTCATCATCTGGGGCATGATCGGTGCGACCTACGCGCAGATAGGTAATACCGAGATCGTTGGCGACACCGTCCGCCACAGTCTCGTCGAGTACGCCGAGCTCTTCCTCTTCCTGCTGGTGGCGATGACCTATATCAATACCCTCGATGAGCGCGGCGTCTTCAACGCCCTGCGCGGCTGGCTGGTATCGCGCGGGTTTTCGCTGCGCACGCTTTTTTGGCTGACCGGCCTTATCGCCTTCTTCCTGTCGCCGGTTGCGGACAACATGACCACGGCGCTGGTCATGGCCTCGGTCGCCATCGCCGTCGGCAGCGGACATCCGAAATTCGTCACGGTGGCCTGCATCAATATCGTTGTTGCGGCCAACGCCGGCGGCGCCTGGAGCCCCTTTGGCGACATCACTACCCTGATGGTTTGGCAGAAGGGCGTATTCCCTGCGCACGAGTTCCTGGTGCTCTTCTTCCCGTCGCTGGTCAGCTGGCTGATTCCGGCCGTCATCATGTCCACCCAGGTGCCGAAGGCCACGCCCGAGCCGCTGGCCGTGCGGCCCGTGATCCGCTACGGCGGCATCGTCGTTTGCTTCATGTTTCTCGGCACCATCGCGTTGACCGTAACCCTGCACGCCGCGCTGCACCTGCCGCCGGCCCTGGGCATGATGGGAGGGCTGGGCGCTCTGATGCTGACCAGCTATGCGCTTAATCGTGTGGGCAAGCGCGGCGCCGAGGACGAGATGCACCACCAGTTCATCGACCAGGGCGGGTTGAGCGACGCCGAGGGCAGCGACCCGCACCGACCGCGGCGCCTGAATACCTTCAACCAGGTAGCGCGCTCGGAGTGGGACACCCTGCTCTTCTTCTACGGGATCATCATGTGCGTGGGCGGCCTGGGCACCCTGGGTTATCTCGCCGTGGGCTCCCAGATGCTCTACGGTGTGCTGGGCCCGACGGTAGCCAATGTGTTGGTCGGGATCATCTCGGCGGTCATTGACAACATCCCTGTCATGTTCGCGGTGCTCAGCATGTTCCCGGAGATGAGCGACGGACAATGGTTGCTGGCGACGCTGACCGCCGGAATCGGCGGCTCGCTGCTGGCCATCGGTTCGGCGGCGGGCGTTGCAGTAATGGGCACTGCGCGTGGCTATTACACCTTCTTCGGCCATCTGCGCTGGTCATGGGCCATCGGCCTCGGCTATGCCGCCGGCATCTGGGTGCATTTCCTCATTAATGGCGAGTACTTTGCGCCCGGCTGTTGCTAGCCGGGGCGCGCCTCTATAAACTGCGCGCTCTGCAGGCGCGTAGCTCAGCTGGTTAGAGCACCACCTTGACATGGTGGGGGTCGTTGGTTCGAGTCCAATCGCGCCTACCAAGCGTAGGAGAAGCCCCGTTCGCCGGGGCTTTTTCGTGTCTGGCGCTGGCGTACCGAGGCGTGGATTTTTGCCGCACCGACCACTGCTTCGCTCCGGGTTTCGCGCGCAACTGCCTTCTGTGGCTTCGTCGAGTCCACTTGCGCCTACCAAGTCGTAGACGAGGCCCCGCTCACTGGGGCTTCTTCGTATTCGGTACGGGGATCGGGGATGAGTGGGAGTAGCTGCACGAACGTCTTCCGCCGCATGGACGATGTACTGGCTGTGGGCGGCTACTTGTTGGACGCCCATCAAGGCGAGGAGCGTCACAGCGTCGGAGCCATGCGTTGGCTCGTCGGGTCGCGCCATGCGAGCGAAAGCTGCGGCGCGACGGCTTCCCGGGGTTCTGTTGGCCGAATGCGGTGATAAACTTGCGACACAGACTAAACGGGCGCGTGGCGTCCGGGCTGCGAGTCTGAACACGCCATTTCCCTATCCGCGCGCCGCCGGCAGGCCGAGCGCCGCATCAAGACTGGAGTAGCTTGACGATGGACGAAAAGATTCTTGCCGACACCGCTCGCAGGATGGTGGCCCCGGGGCGTGGCCTGTTGGCCGCCGACGAGTCCACCGGCACCATCAAGAAGCGCTTCGACTCGATTTCTGTGGAAAACACCGAGGAGAACCGGCGCGCTTATCGCGACCTGTTGTTCACCACGGTGGGCGCCGAGGATTACGTCAGCGGCGTGATCCTCTTCGAGGAAACGCTCTTCCAGAGTAGCGCTGACGGTACCCCCTTCCCCAAACTGCTCGCTTCGCGCGACATCATCCCGGGAATCAAGGTCGACAAGGGCGCCAAGCCTTTGGTCGCTTGCCCGGGCGAGACCGTGACGGAAGGCCTCGACGGCTTGCGCGAGCGGCTGGAGAAGTACCGCGAGGCCGGGGCGCGCTTTGCCAAGTGGCGCGCGGTAATCACCATTGGCGAGAACATGCCGAGCGACTGCGCCATTGATGTCAACGCGCACGCGCTGGCCCGCTATGCCGCGCTTTGCCAGGAAGCCAACATCACGCCAATCGTCGAGCCGGAAGTGCTGATGGATGGTGACAACAGCAACGAAGTCTGCGAGGCAGTAACCACACGCGTGCTGGAAGCCACTTTCGCTGCCCTGCGACTGCAGCGCGTGCTGCTGGAGGGCATGGTCCTCAAGCCGAACATGGTACTGCCGGGCAAGAATTGCCCGCAGCAGGTCGATGTGCAGACTGTGGCGGCCGCTACCGTGCGGACCCTGCGACGCTGCGTGCCTGCCGCGGTACCGGGTATTGCCTTCCTTTCGGGCGGGCAGTCGGACGAACTGGCCACGCAGCATCTGGACGCGATGAACAAGATGGAGGGCGCGCCTTGGTCGCTGACCTTCAGTTATGGGCGCGCACTGCAGGCTCCGGCGCTGAAAGCATGGGCGGGGCAGTCGGGGAATGCCGAAGCCGCGCAGAAGGCTTATTTTCACCGCGCCAAGCTCAACGGTTTGGCAGCTACCGGCCGCTATAGCGAGGCCATGGAAGAAGCGGCCTGATCGACGCGGCCCGGGCCAACTGACTGCATTCCTTGGCCTCGGCGATGAGCGCGGATCGCATCGCCGAAGCCCTGCGCGCCTCTGACATTTTTGCAGGCATCGGGCGCGTGGGGATGGCGCGTGTTGTGCGTGCCTGCAGCCTCCAGCGCCTGCCGGGTGGCGAGGTGCTCTACGAGCAGGGCACTTCGCCGGACGGCCTCTACCTAGTCGCGCACGGACGCATGCGTGCGGAGCGGCGCGACGAGCATGGTGTGGTACACGTGCTCCGCGAGCTGCGTGCCGGGGACACGATGGGCGGTCTCTCGCTGATGGCCGGCAAGCCGCATCGCGCGACCTTGCGCGCGATGCGTGACACCGAGGTGGTGTGTATCGGCGAAGCAGCCGTCGAGCGCTTGCTGTATCGCCACCCGAACTTCGGCCGCGAGGCGGTGCGCCAGTGGCTGCGTGCTGTTCTCTATACCCCGCCACCGCGCACTGGCGACGAGCGGCGCAGCGCGCGAACACTGGCAGTCGTGCCGGCGCATGAAGGTGCACCGGTGGAGGTGGTCGCAGACGCACTACTGACCTCCCTGCGCGATCGCGGCAGCGTCGTACGCAGCGATGGCCAATGCATCGACGGGCCGGATACGCTGCGTCAGTGTGATCGCGACCTCTCCGATGATGAGAGCGTGCCTCTTCTGGACGGGCTCGAGCGCGACTACCGCTTCGTGGTTTACATGGCGCGGCATACGGATGACGCTTGGTGCGCGCGTAGCCTGCGTCAAGCTGATCGCATCATTGTGGTGGCGGCCTCCGGCATGGCCGCGAGCAGCAGCCCGCTGACGCGGCATCTCGCGGGACTGCGCGGCAAGGCCGAGCCGGAGGTGGTCATCGTCGGCAGCGGGGCCAGCGACCCGCTGGCGTGGCGGGCGCTGGTGGGGGCACGCATGCACCATCGGGTGCGGGTCGGCGAGCGCGCCGGATTTGATCGCATGGTGCGCCTGCTGACGGGGCAGGCAATCGGCGTTGCACTCGGTGGCGGTGGCGCGCGCGGATTCGCGCACATCGGGTTGCTGCAAGCGATGGAGAAGCTCGGGCTGCAGGCCGATCTCGTGGTGGGTACGAGCATGGGGGCGCTGATCGGCGCGCTCTCCGCCACAGGGCGTGACGCGACACAGGTACGAGCGGTGGCTCACGATATGTTCGTGGCGCGCAACCTGCTGAACGACTTCACACTGCCGCGTGTCTCGCTGATTCGTGCGCGGCGGGCGCGCCAGCATCTGGAGCAGATATTCGGCTCCACGCGTATCGAGGAGATGCGCGGTTACTTCGCCTGCACGACCACGAATCTGACCCGTGCCCGCGCCGAGATTCACGACCGTGGTCTGCTCGCGCACTGGCTCGTCGCGAGCATGTCGGTGCCCGGGGTTGCTCCGCCGGTAATCTATAACGGCGACGTCCTCGTCGACGGTGGCGTGCTCAGTCCGGTGCCCTCCGGTCTGCTCGCCGATCTCGGCCGTGGACCTGTGCTCGCTTCCGATGTATCGGCGGACGAGCGCTTTGGCGCTGGCTCCGGAGAAGGCGGACTGCGCGCGGGCGAGGACGTCAATATCTTCCGGGTGCTCTACCGTACCGCCACGCTGTCGACCGAGGAGGAACTCGAAGCCCGGGCCGCACGTACCGACTGCTATCTGCGCATGCCGGTGTCGGGCGTTGGCATGTTCGAGTGGGAGCGGCTCGATGAGCTCGTGGATCGCGCCAGAGCGCACGCTGAGGAGCGGCTTGAGCGCTGGCTGAGGGAGGTCGAAGAGGCCGCCTGAAGTCGCTGCCGAAGCGTAGCGACTCTGGAAGCTGCACCTGCCCCTGTGGTGTCAGTGGAACCTGATCGTTGTGCCTCGGCAACCGCCGGGCGGGAAGGCTGTTCAAGCTCAGTTCGATGGCTGAATGCCCTCATCAGCGAGGCAGACCGTCAGGCAGTGGTCGATCCAGCTGTCCATGCGCAGGTTCTCGATGAAGCCGCAGTGACCGCCGTGCTCGGTGGCGATTAGGCGGATCGACGGGCTGCGGCGGATGTGTTCGAAAGCTGACCACGGCACAACCGGGTCGTCCTTGGCGGTGATGACGGTGGTGGGTGTAACCGTACCGAGATCTGCGTTTCGGCTGATGTCGTGGCTGGCGAGGTAGTCGTCGAGGCCGGGGTAGGGGGTGTGCTCGTGGCTGAAACGCTCGGTAATGGTGACGAAGCCGGATAGCTGGCGCAGCTCCGAGAAGTCGTAGTGATCGGGCCAGGCCGCTTGCTTAGCATGCAGCGATCGGCGCCATTTACGCTCGAAATAGCGCCGAATGGGTTTCGGGCAATGATCCAGTGCTTCGAGAGTAGCGCGCGGTGCGATAGCCGGACAAACCGCGATGCACTGGCTGACTGGCAGATCCTTCTCCGTGCGCGCCTCGCCGAGGCGCAGCGCGAAGTTTCCGCCGAGCGAAAAACCGACTACACGAAGGTCGCCGCCTACCATGGCGGCAATCGCCTTGAGCGCTCCGCAGACTTCATCGAGGCGTCCGGAATGGAACATTTCCGGATTCAGGTCGTGCGTATAGCCGTGATCGCGCAGATTCAGGCGGGTGACCTGCCAGCCGGCATCGAATAGCGCGCGCGCCGCGCTCATGAGATACACCGAATCGTGGCAGCCTTCCCAGCCGTGCAGCAGGACGACGCGCCCTCGGCAGTCAGACGGCGGTGCGCTGATCCAGGCAACCAGGCGGACGCCGTCGCCGCAGTCCAGGACCTGTCGCTCGGCACTGGTGACGACCGGATGACGGCGGATGCGGCGGCGCCGCAGCCGGAAAGAGGCCAGCGCCGTCTGCAGCAGCGGTGCGCGCAGCCAGGGTGCCGGGCGGAAGTCGGGAATCACGCTGGCTCTTCGACCAGCAGTCGCCGCAGCACGCCCTCGTAGATGCGCGCGAGCGGATCGAGGTCGGCGAGCCGGACATGTTCGTCGATCTGGTGGATGCTGGCGTTGATGGGGCCGATCTCGATCACCTGGGTGCCAGCGGGCGCGATGAAGCGCGCGTCGGAGGTGCCTCCCGCCGTGGAGAGCGCTGGATCGAGGCCGGTGACCGTCTGAATGCTGGCGGCGGCAGCCTGGCTGAGGCGGCCCCGGGGCGTGACGAAGGGGTCGCCCGAAACCTGCCATTCGGCGTCGTAGTCCGCACAGTGCCGGGCGATCAAGGCCTCCGCTCGGCGCCGGATCTCAGCGGCCGGGCTGGCCGGGCTGTGCCGGAAGTTGCACTGTGCCCAGGCACTGCCCGGCACGACATTGTTGGCGCCGGTACCACCGCCGACGTTGGAGACCTGGAAGGAAGTTGGCGGAAAGTCGCGGTCGCCTTCGTCCCAGCGCTCGTCGGCCAGCGCGGCCAGCGCGCGGCTCAGGCGGTGGATGGGGTTGTCGACGCGGTGCGGATAGGCGACATGGCCCTGCCGGCCGTCAACGGTCAGCTGAAGGTTCAGGGAGCCGCGCCGGCCGATCATGATGCGGTCGCCGAGCTTGTCGACGCTGGATGCCTCGCCGACGATGGCGTAGTCCGGTCGCACATTCATCGCTCGGAGCTGCTCCATGACATGGCGCGTCCCAAAACGGGCCGGACCTTCCTCGTCGCTGGTCAGCAGAAAGGCGATGCTACCGGCCGGTTCGTGGCCGTCGGCGAGCAGGCGCTGCACGGCAGTGACCATCGCGGCCAGCCCGGACTTCATGTCCGCCGCGCCGCGGCCGTAGAGGCAGCCGTCGCGCTCGGTAGGGCTGAAGGGCGGGCTCGACCAGCGCGCTTCAGGGCCGGGCGGCACGACATCCGTGTGCCCGGCGAACACGAAGAGGGGCGCGCGCGTGCCGCGCCGCAGCCACAGATTGCGCACGCCATCGGCGTCGAAGGCGTGTGCCTGAAAGCCCAGTGGCGCCAGCTCGGCGGCGAGGATGTCGCAGCAGCCGGCGTCGTCCGGCGTCACCGAGGCGCGGGCGATCAGGCGCTTGAGCAGCGCGCGCGTCGGGTCGCCGGGCCGGTCGCTGGTCATCGGCTCAGACGTCGCGCAGCAGTGCGTTGAGGCCGACCTTGGCGCGGGTCGCGGCGTCGACGCGCTTGACGATGACGGCGCAGTTGATGCTGTAGGCGCCGTTGTCGCGCGGCAGCGATCCGGCAACAACCACCGAGCCGGCGGGGACGCGGCCACGCAGGATCTCGCCGGATTCGCGATCGTAGATGGGGGTTGACTGCGTGATAAAGACGCCCATCGAGATCACCGAGCCCTGTTCGACAACCACGCCTTCGACAATCTCCGAGCGCGCGCCGATGAAGCAATCGTCCTCGATGATCGTGGGGTTGGCCTGCAGCGGCTCCAGCACGCCGCCAATGCCAGCACCTGCCGAAACGTGAACGTTGCTGCCGATCTGGGCGCAGGAGCCAATGCTGGCCCACGTATCGACCATGGTGCCTTTACCGACCCAGGCGCCGATGTTGACGAAGGATGGCATCAGCACGACGTTGGGTGCGATATAGGCGCCACGGCGCACGGCCGCCGGTGGCACCACGCGCGCGCCCTGGTCGCGAAAGTCCGCTTCGCTCCAATTCGCGTACTTCAGCGGTACCTTGTCCCAGCCGCGCAGCGCGCCCATCTCGACGGGCTCGTTGCCCTGCAGACGGAAAGACAGCAGCACCGCCTTCTTCAGCCACTCATTGACGCGCCAGCCGCCGTTTCCGTCCGGCTCGGCGACGCGGCCCTGTCCGCTGTCCAACAGCTGGATGCAGGCCTCGACGGATTCCGCGACCTCCCGATTCGCCGGGGTGATCGAGTCGCGGGCCTCCCAGGCCTGCTCGATGGCGGATTGCAGCTCGGTGCTCATTGCAGTGCTTTCTCCTTAGTTCTTCGGAATATGCATCGGGAAGGGTCAGTTCTGCGCGTCGTCGCGGATACGTGCGGTGAGCGCTTCGCACAGCGCCTGCAGCCGCTGGTCATCCTGCAGCGCCTGCTGCTGCGCGTCGGTGACGTAGAAGACGTCCTCGGCGCGTTCGCCAATGGTGGCGATCTTCGCCGCGTCCAGACGAACCCCGTGCTCGGCGAAGATCTCGCCGACGCGCGACAGCAGGCCGGGACGATCGGCGCTGACCAGTTCGATGGCGGTGCGCGCGCGGCCTTCCTCGGGGTAATAGTGCGCCGTGGTGGGCGTGTTGAAGTGCCGCAGCTGGCGCGACGGCTTCTGCGAGACGGTTACGCGCGTCAGCTGCGGGCCGGTAAGCTTGGCCAGCAGGGCGTCGCGGATCTCCTTGCGGCGGCCGTCGCTGTCGATCGGGCTGCCGTCGCCCTCGACCACGACATAGGAGTCGAGCGCATAGCCGTCCGCGGTGGTGTTCAGGCGGGCGTCCAGAATGGTGAGCCCCAGTTGCGCGAGCACGCCGGTGCTGACCGCGAAGAGCAGATCCCGGTCGCGGGTATAGACGAAGACCGTGGTGCCGCGCTCGGCGACATCGTCGACCAGCGCGAGCGTGTCGCTCTGCCGGGATTCCAGCAGCGCCGGCAGATGCCAGGCCAGTTCCTCGGGCGTGTGGCGCAGGAAGTAGTCGGTGTCGAAGCGCTGCCAGATTGCTTCTGCGCGTGCGGCGTCGATGCCGCTGATCTCCAGGGCGCGGGCGCGCCGGTCGGCGACGACCTCGGTGGTGTCCTGCGGATGCTCGGTGCCGCGCTCGAAGGCTGCGGCGGTAGCGCGGTACAGCTCTTCAAGCAGCGACTTGCGCCAGCTGTTCCAGAGCTTGGGGTTGGTGGCGCGGATGTCGGCGCAGGTCAGCAGGAAGAGGTAATCCAGCCGCGCCCGCGAGCCGACCTTCTGCGCGAACTCGTTGACGACTTCCGGATCGGAAATATCCATGCGCTGGGCGGTCAGCGACATCAGCAGATGGCTGCGCACCAGCCAATCCACGAGCTCGGCGTCAGCGTGGGACAGGCCGTGCTCCAGGCAGAAGCGACGCGCAGTCTCGGCGCCGATGGTGGAATGGTCGCCGCCCTGGCCCTTGCCAATGTCATGGAAGAGCCCGCCCAGATAGAGCAGATCCTTGCGGGGGATGCGCTTCATCACCTTGTGGGCGAAGGGCAATTCCTCGCGGAAGCGCTCCATGGCCATGCGGCGCAGGTTGCGCACGACATAGAGGGTGTGCTCATCCACCGTCAATGTGTGGAAGAGGTCGTACTGCATGTGCCCGATGACCCGTCCGAATGTGGGCAGGTAGCGGCCCAGCACGCCGTAACGGTTCATGCGGCGCAGTGCCCGCGTCAGACCCCGGCCTTCGCGGAACATGGTGATGAAGAGTTCACGCGCGAGCACGGTCTCGCGCAGGCCTTCGTCGACCAGGCGGCGGTCGCGCCGAATCAGGCGCAGCGTGCCGGCGCTGATGCCTTGCACCTCGGGGTGACGCTGCAGCAGGAGGAATATCTCGATGAGCGCCCAGGGCTGTTCGCGGAATACGTTGTCGCGGCGGGCCTCGATGAAATGGTTGCGCGTGCAGAAGCGGGCGTTGATGTCGGTAGTTTCGCCGGCGTTCTCGTCGCCCAGGATCGCCTGCTCGAAGAGTTGCAGCAGCATGTCGTTCAGGCAGATCAGCATCTTGATCGTGCGGTAGTACAGCTGCATAAACTGCTCGACGGCCAGCGAAGAGTCGGCGTCCTCGTAGCCGAAGAGCTCGGCGACGCGCGCTTGGTGATCGAAGAGCAGGCGGTCCTCTTCACGCCCGGTGAGCATGTGCAGTGCGAAGCGCACGCGCCAGAGGAAATCTTGCCCGGCGTAGAGCTCGTCGCACTCCTGCTTGGAGAGAAAGCCGCGCTCGCGCAGGTCGGCGAGGGAGCGCGCGTCGAAATGCCGCTTGGCCACCCATGCGACGGTCTGGATGTCGCGCAATCCCCCGGGGCTTTCCTTGACGTTGGGCTCCAGCTTGTAGCCCGTGTCATCGAACTTGGCGTGGCGTGCCGCCTGTTCGGCCTTCTTGGCGCGGAAGAAGTCGGCGCTGGGCCAGACGTTATCCGGTCCCAGCTCGCGCTCCAGCGTTTCCACCAGCTTCGGGCTGCCGACGAGCAGACGGTGTTCGGTCAGTGTTGTGAAGATGCTGAGATCGTCGCGCGCCTGCTCGCGGCAGTCGGCGGGTGTGCGCACGGAGGCACCGACTTCCAGGCCGATGTCCCAGAAAAAGGCCATCATCTGCTCGATACCGGCGCGGTGGCGTTCCAGGCCTTCCTCGGAATGGAGAACGAGCAGGTCGATGTCCGAATGCGGTAGCAGCTCGCGGCGACCGTAGCCGCCGACGGCGAGCAGGGCGAGGTCGTCGCCGGCTTCGCCGACGTGTAGCTGCCAGGCGGCGTGCAGTAGCTCGTCGACGAGCTGAGCGCGGGCGCGCACCAGGTTTTCTGCCGGCGCGCCCTCGTGAAACAGGGCCGTCAGGCGCTCGCCGCCCCAACGCAGCGTGTCGCGGAAGCGCGCGATGCGCCCATCGGCATCGCCGCGCAGCCGCTTGCGGATGCTGTCCGGGCTGAAAGTGACGTCGTTCTCGCTAACGGCTTCGTCGAGATCCATGGTGGGCTCAGACGGCGCCGTTGCGCAGGGTCAGGACTTCGTAGCCCGAGTCGGTAACGGCGATGGTGTGCTCCCACTGCGCCGACAGCGAGTGGTCGCGGGTCACGACGGTCCAGCCGTCAGGCAGCTCGCGGGTGCCGGGCGCGCCGGCGTTGACCATCGGCTCGATCGTGAAGGTCATGCCGGTCTTCAGCACTTCGCCCGCACCGGGCTTGCCGTAGTGCAGCACCTGCGGGTCCTCGTGGAAGACACGGCCGATGCCGTGGCCGCAGTACTCGCGCACGATGGAGAAGCCCTCGGCCTCCGCTACCTGCTGGATGGCGTGACCGATATCGCCCAGAGTGGCGCCCGGGCGCACCTGCTCGATGCCGGCCACCATGGCGGTGTGCGCCGTTTCGGATAGGCGCCGGCCCAAGACTGTGGGCTCGCCGACGTAGAACATCTTCGAGGTGTCGCCGTGCCAGCCGTCCTTGATGACGGTGACGTCGATATTCATGATGTCGCCGCGCTTAAGCTTCTTGTTGCCCGGAATACCGTGGCAGACGACGTGATTCACCGAGGAGCAGATGGCGCCGGGGAAGGGCGGCCGGCTGCCACCGGCGGTATAACCGATGGTCGCAGAAGTGCAGCCGAGCGGACCGAGCACGTATTCCCGTGCTAGATCGTCGAGCTGGCCGGTGGTGACGCCGGGCTGCACGTGGTCTTCGAGGTACTGGAGCACGCTGGCAGCAGCCTGACAGGCGGCACGCATGCCTTCCAGCTCCTCGGCGT
This sequence comes from Algiphilus aromaticivorans DG1253, assembly GCF_000733765.1. Taxonomy (NCBI): domain Bacteria; kingdom Pseudomonadati; phylum Pseudomonadota; class Gammaproteobacteria; order Nevskiales; family Algiphilaceae; genus Algiphilus; species Algiphilus aromaticivorans. The sequence continues at coordinate 1,306,465 of NZ_JPOG01000001.1, forward strand.
TCTTGATCGTGATAGCCATCGACGTCCCGCCATTGTTGGCAAAAGGCGCGGCATGGTATAAAGCGCGCCCCCGTTTGGCAATGCAGCATCCATGCCGTTCAGGGGCGTGGCCGGCTTTTCCCTCGTGGAAGTGTCCGGTGGCGTAATTCCATTCGCGCGACCGTCCTGGGTGGCCCTTCAAGGGTTCGAACGATGCGGCGCGCGATCTGCAGACAACCCAAGGAGTCAACATGGCTGACATCACCATGCGCCAGCTGCTGGAAGTGGGCGCGCATTTCGGTCACCGTACGCGGTATTGGAACCCGAAGATGGATCCGTACATCTTCGGGCACCGCAACAAGGTGCACATCATCAACCTTGAGCATACGCTTCCCATGCTCAAGGACGCTTGCAACTACGCTGGGCGGCTGGCCGCCAACGGCGGCACCATCCTCTTCGTTGGCACCAAGCGCGCTGCGCGCGATGTCATCGAGGAAGAGGCCAACCGTTGCGGCATGCCCTACATCAACCAGCGCTGGCTGGGTGGGGCGCTGACCAACTTCAAGACGGTCAAGGCCTCCATCAATCGCCTGCTCGATATGGAGCGGCAGGTCGAGGACGGCAGCATCCACCGCCTGCCCAAGAAGGAGCAGCTCGAGTTCCAGCGCGACCTCGCCAAGCTGCAGCGCTCGCTGGGCGGCATCAAGCACATGAACAGCCTGCCCGATGCGCTTTTCATCATCGATACGGGCTACGAGGATATCGCCGTCAAGGAAGCTCGCAAGCTGGGCATCCGCATTATCGCGGTGGTGGACAGCAACAACAGCCCTCAGGGAATCGACAGTGTGATTCCGGGCAATGATGACGCCACACGCGCGATCAAGTACTACTCGCAGTGCATCGCCGACGCGGTCATCGACGCCAAAGGCGCGAACTCGGTCGGCGGCGGCGCCGCGCGCGACGCCGAGAAGCAGATGGCGGCCGCCGCAGAGAAGACCGAAACGGCCGAGACGGCTGAGCCAGCTGAGCCGGCGGGTGATGCCGAGGAGGCTTCGGCATGAGCATTTCCGCCGCACAGGTCAAGGAGCTGCGCGAGCGCACCGGCGCTGCGATGATGGACTGCAAGAAGGCCCTGCAGGCCACCGACGGTGACATCGAGGCTGCCATTGAGCAGATGCGCAAGGACGGCATGGCCAAGGCCGACAAGAAGGCGGGTCGCGTCGCCGCCGACGGCATCATTGTTGTTGCCGAGGACGACAAGGCCGTCGCCATGCTCGAGTTCAACAGCGAGACCGACTTCGTCGCCAAGAACGAGGATTTCGTTGCGCTGGCGGATTCCGCCGCAAAGATGGTGCTTAAGCACCGTCCCGCCGATGTCGATGCGCTGCTGGCGCTGGATGACGGCAATGGTGATTTCGAGACGCAGCGCAAGGCCCTTGTCGCCAAGATTGGCGAGAACATGAGCCTGCGCCGTTTCGAGGTGATCGAGAGCACCGGCGGCGCTATGGCCTATTACCAGCACGGTGCCCGTATCGGCACCGTCGTAGCGCTGGCCGATAGCGACGACAAGCAGCTCGCCAAGGATCTGGCGATGCATATCGCGGCCTCGAATCCGCAGTATCGCAGCGCCGACGACGTGCCGGCCGATGTGCGCGAGTCCGAGAAGGAAATCCTGAAGTCGCAGGTTGCCGACAGCGGCAAGCCGGCCGACATTATCGAGAAGATGATCGAAGGCCGGCTGCGCAAGTATCTCGCCGAGATCACGCTCTACGGCCAGCCCTTCGTGAAGGATCCCGACATCACGGTCGAGAAGCTGCTCGCCTCCAAGGGGGCCTCGGTGGGGCGCTACGTTCGCTTCGAGGTCGGTGAGGGGATCGAGAAGCAGGAGAGCGATTTCGCCAGTGAGGTGGCTGCGACCGCGAAGGCGACGATGGGCTAGACTTTCGCGCGCCGCGCGGGGCTCTCGCGCGGCACGCGCCTTGCCTTGCGGGCGCGCTTGCGCGCCGCCAACCATTCCTCGCCCATACATGCCGGAGCCTTCCCGATGACAGATTCCTCCGCCTATCGGCGCATCCTCGTCAAGCTGTCCGGTGAGGCCCTGATGGGGGATCTGGAATACGGAATCTCCTCGCCGGTCATTGGCAAGATTGCCGCCGAGCTGATCAAGGTGGTGGAATCCGGGGTCGAAGTGGCGGTCGTCATCGGCGGTGGCAACATCTTCCGCGGCGAAGGCCTCGCTAGGGGCGGCATCCAACGGGTGACGGCCGACCAGATGGGCATGCTCGCCACGGTAATGAACGCCCTGGCGCTGCAGGATGCAGTCGAGAAGCAGGGTAGCGTCTCGCGCGTCATGTCCGCGGTGCGCATCAATCAGGTTTGCGAGGATTACATCCTGCGTCGCGCGGCTCGTCATCTGGAAAAGGGGCGGATCGTCATCCTCGCGGCCGGCACCGGCAACCCCTTCTTCACGACCGACTCGGCGGCGGCGCTGCGTGCCATCGAGCTGGATGCGCAGCTGATGATAAAGGCCACCAAGGTCGACGGTATCTACTCGGCCGACCCCAAGAAGGACGCCGGCGCCCAGCGTTACGACCGGCTGAGCTATGACGAGGTTCTGGACCGGCGCCTCGGCGTCATGGACCAGACCGCCATCGTGCTCTGCCGCGACCATCAGTTACCGCTATGTGTCTACGACATCACCCAGACTGGCTCGTTGGCGCGTATCGCCGCCGGCGACACCAGCGTGGGCACGATTGTCGTCTGATTTCCAACCGGAGCCTCTCGGATGATTGAAGAGATCAAGAAGGACGCCAGTCATCGCATGGATCGCGCGATCCAGGTGCTGGAGGCCGAATACGCCAAGCTGCGCACCGGGCGCGCCACGGCCTCGCTGCTAGATCATGTGCGCGTGGAATATTACGGTGCCGAACTGCCTGTTTCGCAGGCCGCCAATGTCACGGTTGAGGATGCCCGCACCATCTGCATCACCGCCTGGGAGAAGAGCATGGTGTCGGTCATCGAGAAGGCGATCATGAATTCCGATCTCGGCCTGAATCCGAATACGGCTGGTACGGTTATCCGCATCGTGTTGCCGCCGTTGACCGAGGAGAGGCGCAAGGACCTCGCCAAGGTCGTCCGCCACGAAGCCGAGAACGCGCGCGTAGCTGTGCGCAACGTCCGTCGCGATGCCAATCAGTCGCTCAAGGATCTGGTCAAGGAGAAGGAGATCAGTGATGACGACGAGAAGCGCGGCGAGACCGAGGTGCAGAAAATCACCGATCAGCACATCGCGCGAATAGAAGAGGTGATGGCAGCGAAGGAAAAGGAAATCCTGTCAGTCTGACGACGTGACGGACTCTTCCGAGCAAGCGCGAAGCGCAGTACCGCGGCATGTCGCCATCATCATGGACGGCAACGGTCGCTGGGCCCAGGCACGTGGACGGCCCCGCGCGCTGGGGCATCGGCTGGGCGTACAGGCAGCGCGGCGCGTCGTGCAGGCGGCCTCGGACCGTGGCATCCCTTACATCACGCTCTTCGCTTTCAGCCAGGAGAACTGGTACCGCCCCGAACGCGAGGTGAGTGTGCTCATGCGCCTCTTCGCGCGCAGCATGCGTCGCGAGCGGGCCGATCTGCAGCGCAACGGCGTGCGTATGCGCTTCATTGGTGACACCAGCGCCTTCGCCGAGTCTCTGCGAGCCGAGATGCGCGCGGTGGAGGCGGTGGATGTGCCGGAGCCGCGCATTCAGGTTCGCGTGGCGCTGGGCTACGGTGGCAAATGGGATATCTGCCAGGCCGCCGAACGCGCCCGCCAGGAAGGGGTGGCCATTGATGAAGAATCGCTGGCCGCCCGCCTGAGCATGTCCGATGTGCCGGACCCGGACCTGCTCATTCGCACCGGCGGCGAGCAGCGCATCAGCAATTTCATGCTCTGGCAGCTGGCCTATGCCGAGCTCTGCTTCGTCGATACCCTCTGGCCCGACTTCGAAGCCTCGGATCTGGATGCGGCGCTGGGCTGGTTCGCCCGTCGCCAGCGCCGCTTCGGTCGCGTCGCGGAGTCTCGCTGAATGCTGCTTCAGCGCGTCATCACGGCGGCGGTTCTGCTGGTCGCGCTGGCTGCCGCGCTGTGGTGGCTGGAAGGTGGCTGGCTGTACACGGTCTTCTGCGTCGTGGCGCTGGCGGCCGCCTGGGAGTGGGCGGGCATTGCGGGCTGGCTCACCGCCGCCGGGCACGCTCGTTATCTGCTGCTGACCGCTGCCCTGCTGGGTGCGGCCTGGTTCGGCGCCCGCGACCACGGACTGGCGCCCTGGATCTGGGCGGCCTCGGTCGCCTGGTGGCTATACGCCGTCTGGTTGCTGCGTGATTACGCAAGGCGGCTGTCGCTCGAGCGCTTCGGGCGTACGGCGCGTGCGGCAGCCGGCCTGCTCATGATCGTTCCGGTGCCCCTGGCGCTGAGTTACACGGTCGCCACGCCGGGCGGCCTGGTCGCGCTCGGGTTGCTCTTCGCCATCGTCTGGGGCGCGGATATCGGGGCCTACTTCGCCGGTCGTGCCTGGGGGCGTAGCAAGCTCGCACCCGCGATAAGCCCGGGCAAGACCCGCGAGGGGGCGCTGGGTGGCGCCGTCGTGGCGCTGGCCATCGTCTTGCCGGGGGCATATTCGGGGCTGCCGCTGTCAGGTGGCGCGTTCGCGCTTTTCTCGGTGCTGGCGGTTATCGCCGTCGCCACATCCATCCACGGTGATCTGGTGGAGAGCGCCTTCAAGCGGGTCTGCGGCATCAAGGATTCCGGCCGGTTGCTCCCCGGGCACGGCGGTGTGCTCGATCGGGTGGACAGCCTTCTCGCGGTGGCTCCGCTGTACGCGCTGGGTCTGAGCTGCTTGCTATGAGCGAAGGCCTGGCCATTCTTGGCGCAACCGGTTCGGTGGGTCGCAGCACACTGGACGTGCTGGCGCGGCAGCCCTCGGCCATGCCCCTGCATGCGCTCACCGCGCATAGCAACGCGGCGGCTCTCGCCGATCTGTGCCTGGCGCATCGACCGCGTTTTGCCGTCATTGCTGATCCGGCCGGTGAACCGGCGTTGCGCGACGCGCTGAGCGGGGCCGGGATTGCGGTGCGATCCGGCGCGGCGGCCCTCGTCGAGGTGGCGGCTGAGGCCGAGAGCGTGCTGTCGGCCATCGTCGGCGCTGCCGGCCTGCTGCCCACGCTGGCGGCCGTGCAGGCCGGCCGACGCGTGATCGTGGCCAACAAGGAACCGCTGGTCATGGCCGGCGAGCTTTTCCTGGCCGAGGCGCAGGCCAGCGGCGCGGAACTCATCCCCGTGGATAGCGAGCACAACGCTATCTTCCAGTGCCTTCCGGCGGGCTATCGCTGCGGGCAGCGCCCCGACGGTGTGAAGAAGTTGATCCTGACTGCCTCCGGTGGTCCCTTTCGGGAGTGGGATCTCTCGGCGATGCGCGATGCCACGCCGGCGCAGGCGGTGGCGCACCCGAACTGGGATATGGGCGCGAAGATATCGGTGGATTCGGCGACCATGATGAACAAGGGGCTGGAGGTCATCGAGGCGCACTGGCTCTTCGCCATGCCGCACGAGGCCATCGAGGTCGTCGTGCACCCTCAGAGCACGGTGCACTCGCTCGTGGTTTATCGCGATGGCTCGCTGCTCGCCCAGATGGGGGCGCCGGATATGCGCATCCCGCTGGCGCACGCCCTGGGCCTGCCGGAGCGGATCGCCTCCGGCGCCGATAGTCTCGATCTGATTGGCGCCGATCTTCGCTTCGAGGCAGTCGACATGACCCGCTTTCCGTGCCTGCGACTGGCGCGCGAGGCCATCGCCACCGGGCTGACCGCACCGGCGATACTGAACGCAGCCAATGAAGTTGCGGTCGAAGCTTTTCTGGGTGGGCGTCTGGCCTTCGGGCAGATCGCCGAGGTCATCGCCGCGGTGCTGGAAACGGCAGCGGGGCGGGCTCTGCCAGCGGCTACCGAGTTGCAGGCGGTGCTTGCCATGGACGACTGGGCGCGACAGCAGGCAACTACGACAATGAAGGGGTTGGTGCAGGCATGACAGGCGTAATCTGGTCGGTTTTCGGCTTCGTGGTGGCCATCGGCATCCTCGTGACTTTTCACGAGTTCGGACACTACTGGGTGGCGCGCCGCTGCGGCGTCAAGGTGCTGCGCTTTTCGGTGGGCTTTGGCCGCCCGTTGTGGTCGCGCCAGCTCGCTAATGGCACGGAGTTGGTGGTCGCTGCCATTCCGCTCGGTGGCTACGTCAAGATGCTCGACGAGCGCGAGTCCGATACACCGCTTCCGGAGGCGGAGCTCGAGCACGCCTTCAATCGCAAGTCCTTGGCGCAGCGCAGCGCCATCGTGGCGGCGGGGCCGGTATTCAACTTCATCCTTGCAGCCCTCTTTTACTGGGCGATCCACGTTATCGGCGTGCCGGATATGCGGCCGGTACTGGCGGAGCCGCCAGCGGGCTCCATGCTCGCCGAAGCCGGCGTAGCCGCCGAAACCGAGCTGCAGGCCGTGAATGGCAAAGAGACAGCGACCTGGACGAGCGTGCGCATGAGCGTGCTCGATGAGGTGCTGAGCGGTGAGGAACTGGTGCTCCACCTTCGCGCGCCGGAGGGCGCCCAGCGCGAGCTGCGGCTGGATACCAGCACTGTGCCGGTGGATCCTGAGCCGCTTTTCGCGAAATTGGGCCTGGAGCTGTACCGACCGTCGCTGCCGGTGGGTCTCGCGGAGATCGTGCCGGGTGAACCGGCCGCCGAGGCCGGCCTGCAGCCGGGGGACACCATCATCGCGCGCGACGGCACCCCGGTCTCTGATTGGCGCGGCTTCGTCGAGTGGCTGCGCGCCAACCCGGATACGGAAACGCGGCTCACCATCGAGCGTGATGGCCGTCAGATTGAGCGCGCGCTGACCGTCGGTAGCGCGATCGCGGAGGGTGAACAGGTCGGGCGCCTCGGCGCGCGAGTCGATGTACCCGAGGATTTGTGGCAGGATCTGCGCACCGTCCATCGCGAGGGCATCTTCGAAGCCGCCGTCACAGGGGTGAGCGAGACCTTTTCGGTGGCTTGGCTGACATTGCGAATGATGGGGCGCATGCTCATCGGCGATGTATCGGTCGACAACATCAGCGGGCCGCTTCAGATTGCAGAGTACGCCGGCTACACGGCGGCAGCGGGGATCGTGACCTACATCGGGTTTCTGGCGCTGATCAGCGTCAGCCTGGGGGTTCTCAATCTGCTGCCGGTGCCCATGCTGGATGGTGGGCATTTGCTCTACTACTTCGTGGAGGCCGTGAAGGGCTCACCGGTATCGGAACGGGTGCAGCTTATGGGGCAACAGATCGGCCTGCTGATGCTTGCCGCATTGATGACGCTGGCCTTCTACAACGACCTGTCGCGCTTGTTCGGCTAGACAACAAAGACGAGAGAACCTGATGCATCGAATTGCCACCGCTGGATGGCACACCGTCCTGTTGTTCCTGCTCCTGCAGAGCTTTGCCGTCTCCGCGGCCGAGCGCTTCACGATCGAGGACATCGAGGTTCGCGGCCTTTCCCGCCTCGAGCAAGGCACGGTCCTGAGCTATATGCCGCTGGTGGTGGGCGACGAGCTCAATAGCGAGACGGCACAGCAGACAATCCGCGAACTCTACGATAGCGAGCTCTTCGCCGATGTCCGCTTGCTGCGCGAGGGCAATACGCTCATCGTCGAGGTCACTGAGCGGCCGCAGATCGCGAGCTTCGAGATCGAGGGCAACGAGCAGATCGGCGGCGATGAACTGACCGAGTCGATGACCTCGCTGGGCCTGGCGGAAGGCGAGGTCTTCAAGCAGTCGCTGCTGGATCAGGTGTCGCTGGAGCTGCGGCGCCAGTATTTCGCCAACGGTTTCTATGACGTCGATATTGACGCGCAGGTTGACGAGTTACCCAACAACCGCGTCGCAATCAGCATCGATGTGGTCGAGGGCGAGTCGGCACGCATCCGCTCGATCAATATTGTCGGCAACGAGGTCTTTGACGACGACACCCTGCGCGACGTGCTGGCGCTGTCGGAAACCAACTGGATGCCCTTCCAGAAGAGCGACCGCTACTCCAAGCAGCAGCTCGGTGGCGATCTGGAATCGCTGACTTCCTATTACCAGGACCGCGGCTATCTGCGCTTCATGGTGGAAGACGTTCAGGTGCAGCTGTCGCCGGACAAGAGCGGCATCTACATCACCGTCTCGGTCGATGAGGGCGATGTCTATTCGGTCTCGGATGTGCGCTTCTCCGGCGAGACCGTGCTCAACGAGAAGTTTCTCGATGCACTGGTGACGACTTCGGCAGGCGAGACTTTCTCGCGCCGCAAGGCCACCGAGAGCGCCGATCGCATCGAATCGGCTCTGGCAAACGTGGGTTATGCCTTCGCCGAAGTACGCCCCGTTCCCGAGCCGGTCGAAGGTGACGAGCGTGCCATCAACATCAATTACGTCATCGACCCGAAGAAGCGCACTTATGTGCGCCAGATTCGTTTCCGCGGTAATGCCGGCACCAATGACGAGACATTGCGGCGCGAGATGCGTCAGCTGGAGGCTGCGCCCTTCTCCCAGTCGGCCGTGGAGCGCTCGCGGGTGCGTCTGGATCGTCTCAGTTTCATCGAATCGACCGAGGTCGACACCCAGCCGGTTTCGGGCACGGATGATCTCGTCGACGTCATCTTCACGGTCAAGGAGCGCCCGCCCGGTTCGGTGCAGGTCGGCGTCGGATTCTCGGGTGCCGACGGCTTCCTGATCTCCGGTTCGGTCACGCATGCCAACTTCCTCGGAACGGGTAATCGTGTGGCCGTCAACCTCGAGAACAACGCCTTCTCGCGGCAGGTGAGCCTCAGCTGGACCGACCCCTACTTCACCGAGGACGGCATTAGCCAGACAGTGTCCGGCTACTTCCGGAAATCGGATCGCATCATTCGTTTCAGCTCGGGCTTTTCCAGCAACGTGCTGGGTGGCGACCTGACTTACGGCATCCCGATCTCGGAGTATTCGACCCTGCGTGTCGGTGCCGGCGTCTCGGAAACCTCCATCGAAACCTTCGCCGGCCAGACCAGCGACGAGGTTATCGATTTCGTCAGCGAGAACGGCAAGCGCTTCACGGCATTCCAGCTGCGTACGGGCATCTCGCGCGATACGCGCAATCGCACCATTTTCGTCACCCGCGGCAACCTCATCCGTCTGAACGCCGATATCGTCGTACCGGGCTCCGATCTGCGTTACTTCAGCACCAGCCTGACCACGCAGCATCATATTCCTCTGCCATTCGAGTTCATCGCGCAGGTCAACACATCGCTGGGCTATGTCGATACCTACGGCAACGCCAACACCGTGCCGCCCTACGAGAATTACTTCGCTGGCGGTACGCGTACGGTGCGCGGTTACCGCGACGGCACGCTGGGCCCACGCGACACGCCCTTCGACAACCCCTTCGGTGGCAAGCTGCGCACGACCTCGCAGACCGAGCTGATCGTGCCCCTGCCTTTCGAGGCTGACGGGCAGTCCACGCGCTTCTCGCTCTTCTTCGACATCGGTAATGTCTTCGCCGAGCCGGGCGACTTCGAGACTGGCGAGTTGCGCCAGAGCGCGGGCGTGGCCTTCCGCTGGTTCACGCCCTTTTTGGGTATCCTGAACCTCAGCTACGGTTTCCCGCTCAATGAAGAGCCCACTGACGAAACTGACCGCTTCCAGATCAACTTCGGAACGGGCTTCTGAGCTCTTCCGTTGCGCCTGATTCTCCCATTCCGACAACTTTGGTAACGCCCATGACGAAAAAACTGATTCCGGCACTCGCTGCCGCAAGCCTCCTGATTCCCGGCCTGGCCAGCGCGGTGGAGATCGGCACCGTGCGCGCTCAGGAAGTCGTGCAGCAGTCGCCGCAATACGAGGAGGCCGAGCAGCGCATGCGCTCCGACTTCGAAGAGCGCGCAAGCACGCTGCAGGCCGAAGCACGCCAGCTGCAGTCCGATATCGAGACCTTCCAGAAGGAAGCCGACCTGATGGCGGCCGACGCTCGCCAGGAGCAGGAGCAGGAGCTGACCACGCGTCAGCGCGACTTCCAGCTCAAGCAGAAGCAGTTCCGAGAGGATGTCTCCAATCGCGAGCGCGAACTCTTCGAGGAGTTGATGGGCGAAGTGCGCGACATCATCGAGAAGGTGGCGCGCGAGAAGGGGCTCGATCTGATCGTTTCCGATCCGGTCTACGCCAAGCCCTCGATGGATCTCACCGATGAGGTACTGCGCCGGCTGAGCCAGCAGGCCGACTGACTGGCGCGGCGGTGGCCCCGAATCGTGAATTCGCGCTCGGCGAACTCGCCGAGCGCTTCGGGCTGACGCTGCAGGGTGATACCGACTGCCGCATTCGCGGGGTCTGCACGCTGAGTCCGGGCGAGCCCGGGCATATCGGCTTTCTCGCCAATCCACGCTACCGGCCGCAGCTGCGTGAAACGCGTGCTTCGGCGGTGATCCTGGCCGAGCGCGACGCGGCAGGCTGCGCCGGCAATGCCCTCGTTGCGAAGGATCCCTACCTCGCTTTCGCGCGAATCGCCCAGCTCTTCGTGCCGGCGCCGCCGGATTTCGGTGCGCGGCGGCACGAAAGCGCCGTCGTGCATCCGGACGCCCGGCTGGCCGAGGATGTGATCCTCGGCCCGCACTGCGTCGTGGGCCCTGACAGCGAGCTGGCAGCCGGTGTTCGCGTTGGCCCCAATTGCGTGATCGGCGCCGGCGTGCGCATCGGTGCCGACAGCGAGTTGGTGGCCAGCGTGAACATCGGCGACGGTGTGCAGATGGGTGCGCGTTGCCGCATGCATCCAGGCGTCGTGATCGGCGCGCGCGGCTTCGGCCTGGCGCGCGGTCCGGAGGGCTGGGAAGAGGTGCCGCAGCTGGGCAGCGTGGTGATCGGCGATGACGTCGAGATCGGCGCCAATTCGGCCGTGGATCGGGGCGCGATCGAGGACACCGTCATCGCCGACGGGGTAAAGATCGACAATCTGGTGCAGATTGCGCACAACGTGCGCATCGGCCGCAGCACGGCCATTGCGGGTTGCGCGGCCATCGCCGGCAGCACGCAGATCGGCGCGAACTGCATGATCGGAGGCGGGGTAGGGATCAACGGCCATATCCGCATCTGCGATGGCGTCATCATTCTCGGCTTCTCGATGGTCACCCATTCCATCGAAAAACCGGGACAATATGGCTCCGGCTGGCCGTTGGAGCCGGCTCGCGTGTGGCACGGCCAGCTGAAGCGGCTGCGCCGGCTGGACCGGCTGGAGTCGCGTGTTGCGGCGCTGGAGTCGGGCGGAGACACGCAGCAAGGCTCGGGACAAAATCAGGGAGAGCAGCAGTGAGCACTGGTGAATCGGGCGCCGCGGATAGTGGCGTCATTGGCATCGACGAGATCATGCGGGCGTTGCCGCATCGCTATCCTTTCGCGCTGCTGGACCGCGTCATCGAATGCGTGCCCGGCGAGCACGCCGCCGGCCTGAAGAACGTCACCATCAACGAGCCATTCTTTCAGGGGCACTTTCCGGATGCCCCCATCATGCCGGGCGTGCTGATTCTGGAATCGCTGGCGCAGCTCAGCGGCATTCTCGCCATTCGCACCGAGGTTGGTCGCACCCGTGAGCCCAGCCAGAAGCTCTACTTCGCCGGCATCGATGACGCCCGCTTCAAGCGCCCGGTCGTGCCGGGGGATCAGCTTCGGCTGGAAACCACGCTGCAACGCAGCCGCCGCGATATCTGGCGCTTCTCGGCGCGGGCCAGCGTCGACGGCAAGCTCGCGGCCGAAGGCATCCTGACCTGCGCGCTCAAGAGCGCATGAGCACCGCGATTCATCCCACCGCCATCGTCGAGGATGGCGCCGAGATCGCCGCCGGGGTACGTGTCGGCCCCTACAGCATCATCGGCGAGGGCGTGACCCTGGGGCCGGAGTGCGACGTCGGCCCGCATGTCGTGCTGCGCGGCCCGATGGATGTTGGTCGCGGCAACCGCTTCTTCCAGTTCTGCTCGATCGGCGAGATCTCGCAGGACTTGACCGCCAAGCAGGACGATCCCACTCGGGTCGAGATCGGCGACCACAACACCTTCCGCGAATACGTCACCGTGCAGCGCGGGACGATGAAGGACAAGCAGGTCACGCGCATCGGCGATCACAACCTGCTGATGAACCAGGTGCACATCGCTCACGACTGCCAGCTCGGTGATCGCATTGTGCTGGCCAATGGTGCCTCGCTGGCAGGGCACGTCGATATCGAGGATCACGCGATTCTCGGCGGTTTCACGCTGGTGCACCAGTTCGTGCGCATGGGGGCCCACTGCTTCACAGGCGGTGGCTCCGTCGTGCTGCGCGACGTACCGCCCTGGGTGATGAGCGAGGGGTCGCCGGCCGAGCCGCGCGGCGTCAACAAGGAGGGCCTGCGTCGGCGCGGCTTCGAGCCCGAGCAGATTCGCGAGGTCCAGACGCTCTATCGCCTGATGTATCGCGAGAACCGGCGACTGGCCGAGGTGCGCGAGCTGCTCGCCGAGCGCGCCGCCAGCTCGCCGCTGGCCGCTCAGCTGAACGCCTTCCTGGAGCGGTCGCAGCGCTCCATCCAGCGCTAGGCCCCGGCCGTGCGGGTGGTCCTGCTCGCGGGTGAGGCTTCGGGCGACCTGCTCGGTGCGGCCATCGTGCGCGCCCTGCGCGCGCGCAACCCCGATATCGAATGCCTCGGCATCACCGGCCCGCAGATGCGTGCCGCGGGCTGCTCCAGCCTGGGCGACATCGAGGCGCTATCGCTGATGGGTATCTTCGAGATCCTGCGCGAACTACCGCGCTTGGTCCGCTTTCGGCGCGAAATGCGCGAGGCCATCATCGCCGCCAAGCCCGATATCGTCGTCGGCATCGACGCGCCCGACTTCAATCTAGCGCTGGAAGGGCAGCTGCGTGAACGCGGCCTGCGCTGCGTGCACGTCGTCAGCCCGACGATCTGGGCCTGGCGCCCGAAACGACGCTTCAAGATTGCGCGCAACTGCGACGCCATTCTCTGTCTCTATCCCTTTGAGCCCGAGTGCTACGCCGACACCGGCCTGCGCGCCGACTTCATCGGCCACCCGCTCGCCGACGAGCTGGATGACAGCGTCACGCCGGCTCAGGCACGAGCGCAGCTTGGCCTAGATCCAGAGCAGCCTGTGCTGGGGGTGCTCCCGGGCTCACGGCGCGGCGAAGTTGCGCGCCTGATGCCCGACTATGCGCAGGCCGCGCGCTTGCTGGCCGAGAAACACCCGGGCATCCGCGCTGTCGTGCCGGTGGCGCACGAAGGCTTGCGTGAAGCCATCGCCGCGCATACCCAGGACGCCCCCGGGTTGGAATGGACGCTGCTCGAAGGCCAGTCGCGCGAGGTCATGCGCGCATCGGATCTTCTCTTGCTGACTTCCGGCACCGTGACGCTGGAGGCCTTGTTGTTGGGACGGCCGATGGTAGTGGCCTACCGCGCCTCGGCGGCCACCATCTGGCTGCTGCGTACCTTCCGGATGGTGCGCACCGCCCACTTCTCGCTGCCCAATGTGCTTACCGGCGAGCGCACCGTGCCGGAGTTGCTGCAGGATCAGGTCAGCGCCGAAAAACTGGTGGCCGAGCTGGAGCCGCTCTGGACCGATCCGCAGGTGCGTGCGTACCAGATGCGGCGCTTTGCCGAGGTGCGCGCGCAGCTGGCACGCAATGCCGGTGCCCGCGCCGCGGAGACCATCGAAGCGCTCGCCGGGCGCGCATGATCGCCGGCGTCGACGAGGCGGGGCGAGGGGCGCTTGCCGGGCCCGTGGTGGCCGCGGCGGTCATCCTGCCTGCGGCGGGCCTGCCGGGCCTGGGTGATTCCAAGACACTGAGCCCGCGTCGCCGCGAGTCTCTGGCGAGCACGATTCGCGAGAGCGCTGTGGCCTGGGCGGTCTGTGCCGTTGAGCCGGAAGTCATCGACCGAATCAACATTCTGCAGGCCAGCCTGCAGGCCATGGCCGCAGCGGTTGACGACCTGGCTACGGCGCCTTCAGAAATCCTGGTCGACGGCAGACAGCTGCCGGCCTGGCACTGGCCGTCGCGCGCCATCGTCGGCGGCGATGGGCTGGAGCCTGCGATCATGGCGGCTTCGATTCTTGCCAAGGTCCATCGCGACGCCCTGATGACGACCATGGACGCCGACTTCCCGCACTACGGCTTCGCCGGCCACAAGGGCTACCCCACGGCCACGCATCTGGCGGCGTTGCACGCGCATGGTGTCTGTCCACAGCATCGCCGCAGTTATGCGCCGGTGCGGCGCTGCCTGGCGGAGGCCGCGACATGAGCGGCTTCGTGCACCTTGCCGTGCACAGCGAGTATTCCCTCGTCGACGGCACGATCCGGATCGAGGCGGCGAAGAGCAAGCGTGACGATCAGCGCCTGCAGCCGCTGTCGGGGCGCGCCGCCGAGCTGGCGCAGCCGGCCATCGCGCTCACCGATCGCGACAATCTCTTCGCCATGGCCAAGTTCTACAAGGCCTGCGAGCGGGCCGGCATCAAGCCGTTGCTGGGCGTGGATCTTGGGCTGAGCTGCGACGGCGCGCCGGGCCGCGTCACGGTGCTGGTGCAGAACGGGCGGGGGCTGGCGAATCTGATGCGGCTGGTATCGCGCGTCTATACCGAGGGCACTGGCGGCACCGAGCATGCCGCGGCGCGCGAATGGCTGCTGGAGGCTCCTGAAGGGTTGATCGTGCTGTCCGGCGCCCAGGGCGAGATCGGGCAGAAACTGCTCGCCGGCGATGTGGTGGGCGCCGAAGCGGCGCTGAGCGAGTGGCGCGCCGCCTTCGACGACCGCTTCTATATGGCGCTGGCGCGCTGCGATCGACCGCACGACGAACTGCATGTGCAGGCCGCCACGGCGCTGGCACGGCGTAACGCGGTGCCGGTGGTGGCGGTCAACGATGTCTGCTTCCTGCGGCGCGAGGATTACGACGCCCACGAGGCACGCGTCTGCATCCTGCAGGGGCGTACCCTCGACGATCCGCGACGCAGCCGCGCCTTCACGCCCGAGCAGTATCTGAAGTCGGCCGAAGAGATGGCCGAGCGCTTCGCCGATATCCCGGAGGCGCTGGCCAATAGCGTCGAGATCGCGCGGCGCTGCTCGCCGCGGCTGCATTTCGGCACGAACTACCTCCCGGATTTCCCGGTGCCCGAGGGCAGCACGGTCGCCCAGCAGCTGCGCGCGATGTCCGAGGCCGGCCTGGAGGAGCGGCTGGCCAAGCACGGCGGCGTCGACGAGCGGAAGGTCTACGACGAGCGCCTGGAAACCGAACTCTCCATCATCGAGCAGATGGGTTTCCCCGGCTACTTCCTGATCGTGGCCGACTTCATCCAGTGGTCCAAGGACAACGGCGTCCCGGTGGGGCCGGGGCGCGGGTCCGGTGCGGGCAGTCTGGTCGCCTACGCCATCGGCGTAACCGACCTGGATCCGTTGGCGTATAACCTTCTCTTCGAGCGATTTCTCAATCCTGAGCGGGTCTCGATGCCCGACTTCGACGTGGACTTCTGCATGGAAGGCCGCGATCGCGTCATCGAGTACGTTACCGACAAGTATGGCGCCGACCGTGTCGGCCAGATCATCACCTACGGCTCGATGGCGGCGCGGGCGGTGGTGCGCGACGTCACCCGCGTCATGGGTCATCCGCACGGTTTCGGCGATCGCATCGCCAAGATGATCCCGGCTGCCCCCTCCTTCAAGGTGGAAGCCGGCGCGGCGGGCGCCACCGAGCTCGAGCATGCCCTCGACACGATTCCCGAGCTGCGCGCGGCCTACGAGGAAGAGGATGTGCGCGCGGTCATCGGCATGGGCCTGCTGCTGGAAGGGCTGGCGCGCAACATCGGCAAGCACGCCGGCGGCGTCGTCATCGCGCCGGGGCCGTTGACGGACTATGTGCCGCTGTTCCGCGTGCCGGACGCCCAGGGCGTGGTCACCCAGCTGGACATGAAGGACCTCGAGGAGATCGGGCTGGTCAAGTTCGACTTCCTGGGTCTGCGCACGCTGACGATCATCCAGTGGGCGGTGGACATCATCAACGCCCGCGATCCCGAAGCGAAGCTCGACATCCTGGCGATTCCCAAGGACGACCCGGCCGTCTTCGATCTCTTCACCCGGGGCGAACTGGCGGCGGTCTTCCAGATGGAATCAGCCGGCATGCGGCGGCTGGCCACGCAGATGCAGCCGAACCGCTTCGAGGACCTCATCGCGCTGGTGGCGCTGTTCCGGCCGGGCCCGCTGCAGTCGGGCATGGTCGAGGACTTCATCAACCGCAAGCACGGGCGCGAGGAGGTGCGCTATCCGCATCCGGCGCTGGAGGCGGTGCTGGAGGAGACCTACGGCGTCATCGTCTACCAGGAGCAGGTCATGCGCATTGCGCGCGAGCTGGCCGGCTATTCGCTGGGTGGTGCCGACCTGCTGCGCCGCGCCATGGGCAAGAAGAAGGCCGACGAGATGGCGCGCCAGCGCGAGGCCTTCCTCAGCGGGGCGGTGGAGCGCGACATCCCGGCTGAATCGGCGGGAGAGATCTTCGATCTCATCCAGATGTTCGCCGAGTACGGCTTCAACAAGTCGCATTCGGCGGCCTACGCCCTGGTCGCCTACCAGACGGCCTGGCTGAAGGCGCATCACCCGGCGCCCTTCATGTGCGCGGTGCTGTCGGCGGAAATGTTCAAGACCGACACGCTGGTGGCGCTGGTCGACGAATGCCGGAGCATGGGGCTGACCGTGCAGCAGCCCGATGTCAACGCCTCGGACTACCGCTTCCGGGTCGTCGACGACAAAACCATCTGCTACGGCCTGGGCGCCATCCGGGGCGTGGGCGAGGGCGCGGTCGAGAGCATCCGCGCCGCTCGTGCCGAAGGCGGCCCCTTCGCCAGCCTCTTTGACTTCTGCCGGCGCGTCGACCCCAAGCGCGTCAACAAGCGCGTCTTCGAAGCACTCATCCAGTCCGGCGCCTTCGACCAGCTGGGCGAGACGCGCGCGACGATGTGGCAGAACCTGTCGCGCGCAGTGGCCGCTGCCGAGCAGTCCTCGGCGCTCGCCGATGCCGGCCAGAGCGACCTCTTCGGCTTCGGTGATTCCGATACGGCTGCCGAGGAGCCGGCGCTGGCGCTGGATCGCGTGCCGGAGTGGCACGACCTGGAGCGCCTGCGGCGCGAGCGCGACGCGCTGGGCTTCTACCTCAGCGGTCACCCCATCGATAGCTTCAGCGAGTTGCGCGCACAGTGCAGCGACGGCAGCCTGCGCGCACTCTGCGAGGCGCTGCCGGACAGCGAGGAGGACAGCGGCAAGGCGCGCCGCCGCCAGCCGCGCGTCACGGTAGTGGGCTGGCTGCTCGATGTACGGCGTTTCGGCCCGCGCGCAGTGTTGACGCTGGATGATCGCAGCATGCAGATCAGCGTGCCGCTGTCGGAGGAGCAGTGGATGCAGCACGCCGAGCAGCTGCGCAAGGACAGCCTGCTGCTGGTCAGCGGCCGTCTGGGCCCGGACGATTTCTCGGGCGGCTACCAGCTGCGCCCGAATGAGATTCTGGATCTGGACACCCTCTATGCGCGGCGCGTGGCGCGGCTGGATCTACATCTGCGCGCCGATGCCGGCTATGCCGACGAACTCGCCGGCCTGCTGGAGGGTGCGCGCGCGAGCACTGGCTGCGCGCCGGTAGCGCGTCTGTCGGACGGTGGCGCCGAAGCTCTGTTGCGCTTTCCACCCGATCTGCGTCTGCGGTTGAGCGACCCGCTGCTGCGCCGCTTGCAGCAGCTGCTCGGCGAGTCTGCCGTGCAGCTGCGTTGGCAGTCCAGCGGCGAATAGGTCCGCACGGCGTCAGTAACTTGCGTAAGCTAGGGCGCAGTCCAGGACGGAGGAAGACGGGGGCATGAATCTGAATTATCTCGACTTCGAGCAGCCGATCGCGGAGCTGCAGCAGAAGATCGAGGATCTGCGCAACATGTCGGATGGGTCGCAGGTCAGCCTCTCCGAGGAGATCCAGCGCCTCGAAGCCAAGCAGAAGCAGCTGACCGAGCAGATCTTCTCCAAGCTCGAGCCCTGGCAGATCACGCAGCTCGCGCGCCATCCGCAACGCCCCTACGCGCTGGACTACATCGAGAGCCTCTTCACGGAATGGGAGGAGCTGCACGGCGATCGTGCCTTCTCCGACGATCCCGCCATCGTCTCCGGCATCGCCCGCATGGATGGTCGGCCGGTCGTGGTCATCGGCCAGCAGAAGGGGCGCGACGCCAAGGAGCGCATCCACCGCAATTTCGGCATGCCCATGCCGGAGGGCTACCGCAAGGCCCTGCGCATCATGAAGATGGGCGAGAAATTCTCGATGCCGGTGCTGACCTTCATCGATACGCCGGGGGCCTTTCCGGGCATCGGCGCGGAGGAGCGCAACCAGTCCGAGGCCATCGCTCGCAATCTGCTGGAGATGTCGCGGCTGCGCACACCCATCATCGCCACCGTTATCGGTGAAGGTGGCTCCGGGGGTGCGCTGGCGCTGGGCGTCGCCGACCACGTCATGATGCTGGAGTTGTCGATCTATTCGGTGATCTCACCGGAAGGCTGTGCCTCCATCCTCTTCAAGAGTGCCGAGCGCGCGCGCGACGCGGCCGATGCCATGAAGATTACCGCCAAAGATCTGCAGGGCTTCGGCCTGATCGACGAAATCGTCTCCGAGCCGCTCGGTGGCGCCCACCGTGATCCCGAGGCCATGGCAGCCAAGTTGCGCGAAAGCCTGGTGGAGCAGCTCGACCGGCTCTGTCGCCAGCCGTTGAGCAAGCTGCTGGAGACCCGCCAGGAGCGCCTGATGCGCTACGGTGCCTTCCAGCTGGAGCAGTAACGCGGCCCTCGATGTCGCGGCGCTTCTGCGCGAGGCGGCGCAGGCGCTGCCGGTCCACCGCGGCATCGCGGTCGCCTTCAGCGGTGGGCGCGACTCCACTGCCTTGCTCGCCGCGTTGCACGCGCTCTGCCCCGATCGGGTGCGCGCCATCCACATCCATCACGGCCTGCACGCCCATGCTGACGCCTGGGCCGAGCACTGCGCCGCCTTCTGCTTGGCCCGCGGTATTGCCTACGAGGCGCGCCGCGTGGCGGTAAGCGCCGACGGGACCGGGCCGGAGGCCGCAGCGCGCGAGGTGCGCTACGCGACGCTGCAGGCTGCTCTCGGGCCGGGCGAAATTCTGGCCGTCGCCCATCACGCTGACGATCAGGCCGAGACCGTGCTTTTTCGCCTGTTGCGTGGTGGCGGCGCGCGGCTGGGCATGCAATCGCTGCGGCGCCTGAGAGGGAGCACGGCGGAGAGCTGGCTTTGGCGCCCGCTGCTGGCGGTGCCGCGTGCGGCGCTCACGGCCTACTGCGAGGCGCAGGGGCTGGCCTATGTCGACGATCCCGGCAATGACGATGGCGCCTCGAACACACGCGCTCGGCTGCGCGCGCTGATGCCCGAGCTGGAAGCGGTGGTACCCGGTGCGGCGTCGGCGCTGTGCCGACAGCTTGCGTTTCAGGACGAGACGGCCGAGCGAGAGGCCATCCAGCTCGGTCCGGACATCGCCACGCGTCTGCACGACGGGACGCTCGCCATCGGCGGGCTGATGGCCTGGTCCGCCGCGCGGCGCCGGGCGCTGCTGCGCGCGTGGTTGCGGCTGCTTGGAGCGCCTGCGCCGGGCGCCGACTGGCTGGCCTGTTGCGAGCAGGAGGTCATTGGCGCGGTCGAGGACGCCCAGCCTGAGCTGGCGCTCGGTCCGTGGTGCCTCCGGCGCTTCGATGCCCGGTTGTGGCTGCTGCCGGAACTGCTGCCGGTGCCAGAAAGGTGGCAGGTCGAGTGGGAAGGGGAGGCGCCCATCGAGTTGCCCGGCGCGGCCGGGTGGCTGGAGTGCGTCGCTGGCCCCCCGCGGCCATTGCAGCTGCGCTTTGCCCGCCCGGGCGATGCGCTGGCGCTGCGCGAAGGCGGAAAGCGTCAGCGCCTCAAGCAGCATTTCCAAGCCGCGCGCGTGCCCCCCTGGGAGCGCTTGCGCACGCCGGTGCTGCTCTGCGGCGACACGCCCGTGCAGCTCGGCAATCGCCGTCTCGCCGGTGCCGACGCGATGCTCGGCGAAAGCCGGATCGCGTGGCTTCAGCGGGGCTGGCATCGACGCCCGGAGCCGGGTTGAGGCGGCCCGCAGGGGTCGGGAAAAAGGGCCGGACGTGCTAGACTGTCGTCTTTTCCAGGCCTTGTCACAGGGCGCTGCGCGTGCGCCGCGCGCAGCCTGAAACGGGACGCACATGAGCGAGTTTGCCAAGGAAGTCCTCTCGATCAACCTCGAAGAGGAAATGCAGCGCTCCTACCTCGATTACGCCATGAGCGTGATCGTCGGGCGGGCGCTGCCGGATGCGCGCGACGGCCTCAAGCCGGTGCACCGGCGGGTGCTTTTCGCCATGAAGGTGCTGGGCAACGACTACAACAAGGCCTACAAGAAGTCGGCGCGTGTGGTCGGTGACGTCATCGGTAAGTACCACCCGCACGGCGACTCGGCGGTCTACGACACCATCGTGCGCATGGCGCAGTCCTTCTCGATGCGCCACGTTCTGGTGGACGGCCAGGGCAACTTCGGCTCCATCGACGGTGACGCACCGGCCGCCATGCGCTACACCGAGGTGCGCATGGCCAAGCTCGCGCACGAGATGCTGGCCGACATCGACCGCGAGACCGTCGACTTCGTTCCCAACTACGACGAGTCCGAAACCGAGCCGGCGGTGCTGCCGACGCGCGTGCCGCAGCTGCTGGTCAACGGCGCCACCGGCATCGCCGTCGGCATGGCCACCAACATCCCGCCGCACAACCTCTGCGAGATCATCGACGGCTGCGTGGCGCTGATCGACAACCCGGATATCGATCTGGCCGGGCTGATGCAGCTGATTCCGGCCCCGGACTTTCCGACCGCCGGCCTGATGCTGGATGTCGGCGGCATGGCAGACGCCTACGCCACCGGCCGCGGTCGCGTCGTCGTGCGCGCGCGCACCCACTTCGAGGACATCGGCCCGGATCGCCAGGCGATCATCGTCACCGAGCTGCCCTATCAGGTGAACAAGGCGCGGCTTCTGGAGCGCATCGCCGAACTGGTCAAGGACAAGAAGGTCACGGGCATCTCCGAGATTCGCGACGAGTCCGACAAGGACGGGCTGCGCATGGTGGTCGAGCTCAAGCGCAGCGAGAACGCCGATGTCGTGCTGAATCACCTCTTCCAGCACACCCAGCTGCAGACGGTCTTCGGCATCAACATGGTGGCGCTGGATCAGGGCCAGCCGCGTACCTTCGGGCTCAAGGAGCTGCTGGAGATCTTCATCCGGCACCGCCGCGAGGTCGTCACCCGACGCACCCGCTACCTGCTGCGAAAGGCGCGCGAGCGCGCCCACGGCCTGGAAGGCCTGACCGTGGCGCTGGCGAACATCGAGGAAGTCATCGAGGTCATCCGTCGCGCGCCGACGCCGGGCGAGGCCAAGGCCGAGCTGATGTCGCGCGTCTGGCAGCCGGGGCAGGTCGTCGCCATGCTCGAGCGCGCCGGTGCCGACGCCTCCAAGCCCGAGGGGCTGGACCCGAAGCTGGGCCTGCAGGACGACGGCTATCGGCTGTCCGAGGCACAGGTGCAGGGCATCCTCGAGATGCGCCTGCAGCGCCTGACCGCGCTCGAGCAGGACAAGATCATCAATGAGTACAGCGAGATCCTCGACGCCATCGGCGAGTATCTGACCATTCTCGGCTCCGACGAGAAGCTCTTCGAGGTCATCCGCGCCGAGCTGCTGGCCATCCGCGAGGAGTACGGCGAGCCGCGCCGCACCGAGATCTCGGATGATGCGGTCTTCATCAACCGCGAGGATCTCGTGGTGCCGCAGGACATGGTCGTGACCCTGTCCCACGAGGGCTACGTCAAGAGCCAGCCGCTGACCGAGTATCAGGCCCAGCATCGCGGTGGCCGTGGCCGCATGGGCGCGGCTACCAAGAGCGAGGACTTCATCGACCGCCTCTGGGTGGCGCACAGTCACGACACCCTGCTGTGCTTCTCCTCGGCCGGCAAGGTTTACCGCCTGCGTGTCTTCGAGCTGCCCGAGGGCTCTAGAGGCGCGCGCGGCAAGCCCTTCGTCAATCTGCTGCCGCTGGAATCCAGTGAGCGCATATCGGCGGTGCTGGCCATCCAGAGCTTCGAGCAGGGCGGCTCCATCTTCATGGCCACCCGCCGCGGCACGGTCAAGAAGACGCCGCTGTCGGCCTTTGCCAATATCCGCAGCAACGGCATCATCGCCGTCGACCTGCGCGCCGACGACGCGCTGGTGGGCGTGACGCTCACCGGCGGCGAAGACGACATTCTGCTGATCTCCAGTTCCGGCCGCGCCATCCGCTTCAAGGAAGGCGACGTCCGCAGCATGGGGCGCGGTGCCACCGGCGTGCGCGGTATGCGCCTCATTGGCGCGACGGCCTCGGAGGATGATGAAGACGGCGATGCACCCAGTGGCGAGGCCTTCATCATCGCGCTGCTCAAGGCTGACGGCGGAGATGTGCTTACCATCTCCGAGTACGGCTATGGCAAGCGCACCAAGGTGGAAGATTTCCCGCTGCGAGGCCGCGGCGGGCAGGGCGTTATCGCCCAGCGACTGACCGACAAGAGCGGTAGCTTGATTGGCGCGATCGAGGTCGACGACAGCCACGAGATCATGCTCGTGTCGCACGCCGGCAATTTGATCCGTGTCTCGGCGAATGAGATCCGCACGCTCGGTCGTAACACCCAGGGGGTTCGCATCGTGCGGCCCGTGGCGGGCGACCGCCTCGTGGGCGTCGATCGCATCGCACCCGAGGACGGCGAGGCGGCGGAAGACGCCATCCCGTCTGCCGGGGACGCGGACGCCGGCGAACCCGACTCACCCATAAGCGAATAAGGAACCCAACCCGATGTCCCGAGTTTTCAATTTCAGTGCCGGTCCGGCCACGCTGCCGGAGCCCGTTCTCGAGCAGGTTCGCGACGAGATGCTCGACTGGCGCGGCACCGGCATGTCGGTCATGGAGATGTCGCACCGCGACAAGCCCTTCATGTCCATCGCCGCCGAGGCCGAGGCCGACCTGCGCAAGCTGCTGAAGGTGCCGGAGAACTACAAGGTGCTCTTCCTGCAGGGTGGCGCCACCGGTCAGTTCGCCTTCGTGCCCATGAACCTGATGCCGGCCGGCGGCAGCGCCGACTACGTCGTCACCGGTTCCTGGGGCAAGAAGGCCATCAAGGAAGCCGGCAAGTACGGCACTGCCAACACCGTGGCGCGGCCGGCCGACGACGTCTTCAACCACATCCCGGCGCGCGATGGCTGGAAGCTGGACCCGAATGCGGCCTATGTGCACTACACCCCCAACGAGACCATCGAGGGCGTGGAGTTTCACAACGCACCGGATGTCGGTGACAAGCCGCTGGTCGGCGATTTCTCGTCGACGATCCTGTCGCGTCCGGTCGATGTGGCTGCCCACGGCCTGATCTATGCCGGCGCGCAGAAGAATGCCGGCCCGGCCGGGCTGACCATGGTCATCGTGCGCGACGACCTCATCGGCAAGGCGCGCCCGGAGACGCCCTCGGTCTTCGACTACAAGGCCGCAGCCGACGGCGAGTCCATGCTGAACACGCCGCCCTGCTTCGCCTGGTATGTCAGCGGGCTGGTCTTCAAGTGGCTGCTCGATCAGGGCGGTCTCGAGGGCATGGCCGAGCGCAACCAGCGCAAGGCGCGGCTGCTCTACGATTACATCGACAGCGAGCCCTTCTATACCAACCCGGTGAATCCGGCGGATCGTTCCTTCATGAACGTGACCTTCACGCTGGCCAATCCGGAGCTGGACGCGGCCTTCCTGGAAGGTGCCAAGGCGGCCGGCATGCCGGGCCTGAAGGGGCATCGCTCGGTGGGTGGCATGCGCGCCAGCATCTACAACGCCATGCCCGAAGAGGGCGTGAAGGCGCTGGTCGACTATATGAAAGACTTCGTCAAGAAGAACGGATAAACCATTCAAAGCAAAGAGGATATCGCTATCCCCATGTACCGTATTCAAACGCTGAACAATATCTCGCCCCGCGGCCTTGAGCATCTGCCGCGCGACCGCTACGAAGTCGCCAGCGAGATCAGCAACCCCGATGCCATCCTCGTGCGCTCCTACAAGATGCACGACATGGAGATTCCCGAAACCGTGCGCGCCATCGGCCGTGCCGGCGCGGGGACCAACAACATCCCGGTCGAGGCCATGAGCGAGCGCGGCGTGCCCGTGTTCAACGCGCCCGGCGCCAACGCCAACGCCGTCAAGGAACTGGTGGTCGCCGGCATGCTGATGGCGGCGCGCAATATTCCGCAGGCGCTGCGCTTCGTCGAGAGCATCGATGCCGACGACGCCAAGGCGGTCGAGGATGGCAAGAAGAAGTTTGCCGGCTACGAACTCCCTGATCGCAGCCTCGGCGTCATTGGTCTCGGTGCCATCGGCGTTCGTGTCGCCAACGCCGCTTACGATCTCGGCATGAAGGTCACGGGCTTCGACCCCAAGATGACGGTGGAGAACGCCTGGCTGCTGTCCTCCGGTGTTCAGCAGTCGGTCTCCGTCGATGAGCTCTGCGCCAATTCGCAGTTCCTTACCGTGCACGTGCCGCTGATCGAGGCGACGCAGAACCTGATCAACGCCGAGCGCATCAAGCTGATGCCCAAGGGCGCGGTGATTCTGAACTTCGCGCGCGGCGGCATCGTCGATGAGGATGCTGTTCTGGCTGCGCTGGACGAGGGGCATCTGCACGCCTACATCTGCGACTTCCCGTCGAGCAAGCTCAAGGCGCACGACAAGGTCGTCGCGCTCCCGCATCTCGGCGCTTCGACCGGGGAAGCCGAGGAGAACTGCGCGATCATGGTGGCGCGTCAGGTACGCGACTTCCTCGAGAACGGCAATGTCACAAATTCGGTGAACTTCCCCGAGTCCGTTCTGCCGCGCGTCGAGAACGAGCCGCGGTTGTGCATCGCCAATGCCAACGTGCCGAACATGGTCGGTCAGATCACCACGGCGCTGGCCAAGCACGACCTCAACATCGCCGACATGCTCAACAAGTCGCGCGGCAACGTCGCCTACACCATGGTGGATGTGGATTCCGACATCCCTGAGTCCGTGGCAGAGGAGCTGCGCGCCATCAAGGGCGTGCTCTCCGTGCGCCTGCTCGACGCCCCGGCTGCGTGATGAGCGGGGACCGCCTGAGCCAGGCGCGGTCGCGCATAGACGCCCTGGATGCCGAGATCCAGGAGCGCGTCGTAGAGCGCGCCCGCGTCGCGCAGGAGGTGCGCGACATCAAGCGCGAGGCCGGTGATCTCTCCGATCACTACCGCCCCGCGCGCGAGGCGCAGGTGCTCAAGGCCGCGGTCGAGCGCAACAAGGCGCTGGGCAGCCCGCTTTCCCAGGCGGCGATGACCAGCATCATGCGCGAGATCATGTCCGCCTGTCTGGCGCTGGAGAGCCCGCTGTCGGTGTCCTATCTGGGCCCCGAAGGCACCTATACGCAGTCGGCGGTCTACAAGCACTTCGGTCACCAGGTGTCCACACGTGTGGCGCCGGCCATCGACGACATCTTCCGCGATGTCGAATCCGGAACGGCGGCCTACGGCGTGGTGCCGGTGGAGAATTCGACGGAAGGCGTGGTCTCCAGCACGCTGGATCTGCTGCTGGCCACGCCGCTGTCGATCTGCGGCGAAGTTATGTTGCCCGTGCACCACCATCTGCTGTCGGGGCACGAGGACATGGCGCGCATTGACGTGGTCTATGCGCATCCGCAGTCCTTCGCGCAATGCCGGCGGTGGCTGGACAACAATCTGCCCAATACGCCGCGCGAGCCGATGGCCAGCAACGGCGCGGCGGCGCGGCGCGTTGCCGAGACCAAGCGCGGCGCGGCCATTGCCAGCGCGGCGGCCGGGGTGCTCTACGGTCTGAACGAGCTGGCCGCCAATATCGAGGACGACCCCAACAACACGACGCGCTTTCTGGTCATCGGCCGGCAGCAGCCGGAACCGACCGGCGCGGATCGCACGTCGCTTGTTTGCTCGGCGCCACAGGGCGGCGAGCCGGGAGCGCTGTTCTCGC
This sequence comes from Algiphilus aromaticivorans DG1253, assembly GCF_000733765.1. Taxonomy (NCBI): domain Bacteria; kingdom Pseudomonadati; phylum Pseudomonadota; class Gammaproteobacteria; order Nevskiales; family Algiphilaceae; genus Algiphilus; species Algiphilus aromaticivorans. The sequence goes on from NZ_JPOG01000001.1 coordinate 1,332,591, forward strand.
TGCTGGAGCCCTTCGCCCAGGCGGGGGTCAACCTCAGCAAGATCGAGTCCCGGCCCAGCCGCAGGGCCGCCTGGGATTACAATTTCTACCTGGATCTCGACGGCCACCAGGCCGACCCGAAGGTGGGCGCGGTCATCGACGACGTGCGCAGCCGCTCCGCTTTCTTCAAGATCCTCGGTTCCTACCCACGGGCCAGCGATCAGAGCATTTGATTTGGTTGAGCTACGGATTGCACAGATATTCACAGAGTAGTGTCGGGGTTGCGCGAAGTATCTAGCCTCTGCGAAGAAGTGCCTCAGCGCTTAAGACTGATCTTCTAATCCCTTGAATCTGTGTAATCTGCGGCCCCTTCTTGACAGGCACAGGCATGGCTGAACCTGAATTTTTGCAGCGCGTACCGGAAGGCATTCGCGGCATGGCGCCGTACCAGCCGGGCATGCCCATCGACGAGCTGCAGCGACGGCTCGGGCTGTCCGATGTCATCAAGCTCGCCTCCAATGAGAATCCGCTGGGTTGCAGCCCGCAGGCGGCGGCGGTGCTGCGCGGCGAGCATCAGCTCGCGCGCTACCCGGATGGTGGCGGCTTCGCACTGAAGGCGAAGATCGCGGCTTTTCATGGTGTTGCGCCGGAGCAGGTGACGCTGGGCAACGGTTCGAACGATCTGCTGGAATTCGTTGCGCGCATCTTCCTCGGGCCAGGCAGGGCGGCGATGTACTCGCGGCACGCCTTTGCGGTCTATCCGCTGGCGGCTGCTGCGCAGAACGCGCCCAGCGTGGTGGTGCCGGCGCGGCCGGTCGACGCCGAAGATGCCTATGGCCACGATCTGGTGGGCTTTGCGCGCGCGCTCAGCGACGAGGTCGCGGCGATCTTCATTGCCAATCCGAACAATCCCACTGGCACCTGCCTGCCGGGCGGCGCGGTGGCTGATTTCCTCGGCGAGGTGCCGGAGTCGACCATCGTCGTGCTCGACGAGGCCTATTGGGATTATCAGGATCCCTCTACACGGCCCGATATCGACGCGCTGCTGGCGCGCCACCCGAATCTGCTGGTGACGCGCACCTTCTCGAAGATCTATGGTCTGGCCGCGCTGCGCTTGGGCTATGGCCTGTCGCATCCGGCTCTGGCCGATCTGCTCAATCGCGTGCGCCAGCCCTTCAACAACAACAGCCTCGCGCTGGCCGCCGGTGAGGCTGCGCTGGCCGATCAGGCCTTCGTTGCGGAATCGGTGGCGCTGAATGCCCGCGAGCGGGCGCGGCTGGAGCGCGAGCTAAGTGCACGCGGCCTGCAGGTGCTGCCGTCGCACGCCAATTTCGTGGCCGTCGGCTTCGGGCGTGATGCGGCGCCCATCCATCAGGGCCTTTTGGAAGCCGGCATTATCGTGCGTCCGATGGGCAGCTACGAGATGCCACACTTCCTCCGCGTGTCGGTGGGCACCGAGACCGAGAACGACCGCTTCCTCGCCGCGCTCGACGGCATCATGGGCACAGCCCGGGACGCCGCCGCCGGATGACGGCGCCGAATCGCGTCGCCATCGTCGGCCTTGGGCTGATCGGTGCCTCGCTGGCGCGCGCGCTGCGTGTCGCGCCCGCCGCTCCCCGCGTGCTGGGTTGGGACGCCGACGCGGCCAGCCTGCGCACGGCTGTCGAGCGCGGTTATATCGACACCGCCGTTGACAGCGTGGAAGCCGCGGCGCGAGAAGCCGACTTGCTCATCGTGGCGACACCGGTGCGCAGCATCGCCGGCATCGCTGCCCGCGCGCTGGCTGCCGACAGCAAGGTCATCGTCAGCGATACGGGCAGCGTCAAGCAGGCCGTGCTCAGCGGGCTGGAAGGCGAGGGGGGCGATCTCCGCCGCTTCGTCGCCGGGCACCCGGTGGCCGGCAGTGAACGCTTCGGCGTCGACGCCGCCGACGACACGCTTTTCGCTGGGCGGCGCGTCGTGCTGACGCCGACCGAGACCACGACCGAGACGGCGCTGGCTGTGGTCCGGGCGACCTGGGAGGCGGCCGGCGCGCGCGTGGAATGCATGTCGCCGGACCACCATGACGAGGTGCTGGCCGCCACCAGTCATCTGCCGCACGTGCTGGCCTACGCGCTGGTCGACTGCCTGGCCGGCATGGAGGGCAACCGCGAGCTCTTCGCCTACGCCGCCGGCGGCTTCCGCGATTTCACGCGCATCGCCTCCAGCAGCCCGGAGATGTGGCGCGACATCCTGATGGAGAATCGCGCCGCGCTGGAGCCGACGCTGGAAGCCTTCGAGACCACGCTGAGCGCCATGCGCGTCGCGCTGCGTAGCGGCGATGAAGCCAGCGTGCTGGCCACCCTCCAGCGCGCGCGTACCGCGCGCGAGCGATTCCTCAACCTCATGGACGCCCCCGATGCCCGCTGACGTCGACTACCTCTGCCAACCGGTGCGCTCGTTGAGCGGCAATCTGCGCGTGCCCGGCGACAAGTCGATCTCCCATCGCGCCGTCATGCTGGCTGCGCTGGCGGAGGGCGATACGCGTATCACGGGCTTCCTGCCCGGCGAGGATTGCCTCGCCACCATGCATGCCTTCGCGGCGATGGGCGTGCCCATCGAACGCAGTGGCGATACCGAGTTGCGTGTTACCGGTGTGGGCATGCATGGCCTGCGCGCGCCGGCGGCGCCCATCGATCTGGGCAACTCCGGCACCTCGATGCGGTTGCTGGCGGGGCTGCTCGCGCCGCAGGACTTCGCGGTGACGCTGACCGGTGACGAGTCACTGACGCGCCGGCCCATGCGCCGGGTTACAGATCCGCTGGCGCAAATGGGCGCGAGTATCCGTACCAGCGAAAGCGGCACCGCGCCCCTGGAGCTGCTGCCGCCGACGGCGCCGCTGCATGGCATCGCCTTCGAGTCGCCGGTGGCCAGCGCACAGGTGAAATCGGCGCTGTTGCTGGCTGGTCTCTATGCAAAAGGACGTACCGAAGTGCGCGAGCCGCAGGCTTCGCGCGATCACACCGAGCGCATGCTCGCAGCCTTTGGCGTGACGGTGACCGCACAGCCGGGCTTGGCGGCGGTGGAAGGCGGCCAAAGCCTGCGCGCGGCCGATGTGGAAGTGCCGGCGGATATTTCCTCCGCGGCCTTCTTCCTGGCGGGAGCGGCCATGACTCCCGGCGCCGATATCCTGCTTGAGACCGTGGGCCTGAATCCCACACGCACCGGTGTCATCGACATCCTGCAGGCCATGGGCGCGGATCTTGTCGTGCAGAACGAGCGGCAGCTTGGCGGTGAGCCGGTGGGCGATATCCGCGTGCGCGGCGGCAAACTGCGCGGCGCCGAGATCGCCGGCGAGGTGGTCGCCCGCGCCATCGATGAGTTCCCGGCGATCTTTGTTGCAGCTGCCTGCGCGACTGGCGAGACGGTCATCCGCGATGCCGCCGAACTGCGCGTCAAGGAGTCGGACCGCATCGGTGTCATGGTGCAGGCGCTGCGCAGTCTGGGTATCTCGGCGGTGGCTGCTGAGGACGGTGCGCGCATTCTGGGTGGGCGCATTCACGGTGGTGTGGTTGATGCCCACGGCGACCATCGCGTGGCCATGAGCCTGGCGATGGCCAGCCTGCGTGCCGAGCAGCCGATCCGTATCCGCGACTGCGCCAATGTACAGACTTCCTTCCCGGGCTTTCGCGAGCTGGCCTGCGACGCCGGCCTGGAGATTCGCGCGGTGCCCGGCAGCGGGGAGCGCCCTTGAGCGCGCCGCTATGCACCATCGACGGGCCCTCCGGCGTTGGCAAGGGCACGGCGGCCAAGTGGTTGGCTGGACGGCTGGGCTGGCATTTGCTGGATTCCGGTGCCATGTACCGGGTGGCCGGCATCGCCGCCGAGGATGCGGGTGTGTCGCTGGACGATGCCGAGGCCGTGGCCGCCCGCGTGCGCGACATGGAGGTAGCCTTCGACGGCGGCTTTGACGATGAGCACATCCTGCTCGACGGCCGCGAGATCGGCGGGCGGGTACGTGAAGAGGCGGCCGGCATGGCGGCCTCGCGCATCGCCGTATTCCCCGCCGTGCGCGAGGCGCTGCTGGAGGCTCAGCGTGCCTTCCGCAAGCCGCCGGGGTTGATCGCCGACGGTCGGGACATGGGTAGCGTGGTCTTTCCGGACGCGCCGCTGAAGATTTTTCTCGACGCCAGCGCCGCCGAACGCACGCGCCGTCGCTGCAAGCAATTGTGGGAGGCCGGCAAGCAGGCTACAATAGCCGATGTTTTGGCCGACATCGAGGCGCGTGATGCACGCGATCGGGGTCGTGCGGTGGCGCCGCTGGCGCCGGCACCGGATGCCGTGGAGATCGATACCACGCATCTGGATGTCGACAGCGTATGCAACCGCATTCATGGCCTGATCATGGAGCGCGGCCTCGTCTGAGGCTTAGATTTTTCGGGTGCTGCAAGGACGCGGCGCCCATTGTCCACAACCTGGCCGGGACGGATTCCGGGCAGCACATCGAGTAGATCACAACTTTATGAGCGAAAGTTTCGCCGAACTCTTTGAACAAAGCCTCGCACAGGGGCAGTCCATGCAGCCGGGTGCGCTGGTGCGCGCGACGGTGCTGGAAGTGAAGTCCGACGTCGTCATCGTCGACGCCGGCCTGAAGTCGGAAGGGGTCATCGCCCTGGACGAGTTCAAGAACGAGATGGGCGAGGTGTCCATCAGCGCGGGGGACGAGGTCGAGGTTGCACTGGAAACCGTCGAAGACGGCTTCGGCGAAACCAAGTTCTCCAAGGAGAAGGCCGAGCGCATCAAGACCTGGGAGCGTCTGTCCCAGTCCTTCGAGAATGGAGAGATCGTCAACGGTCTCATTACCGGCAAGGTCAAGGGCGGCTTCACCGTCGACATTGGCGCCGTGCGCGCCTTCCTTCCGGGCTCGCTGGTCGACGTCCGGCCGGTGCGCGACACCGCTTATCTCGAGGGCAAGCCCCTCGAGTTCAAGGTCATCAAGCTCGACCAGCTGCGCAACAACATCGTGGTTTCGCGTCGCGAAGTGCTCGAGGCCGAGTACAGCGCCGAGCGCGAGCAGTTGCTTGAGACGTTGCAGGAAGGCGTGGTGCTCAACGGCGTGGTCAAGAATCTCGTCGACTACGGCGCCTTCGTCGACCTCGGCGGCATCGACGGCCTGCTGCACATCACCGACATGTCCTGGAAGCGCATCAAGGACCCGTCGGAGGTCGTTGCGGTCGGTGACGAGATCGAGGTCAAGGTTCTCAAGTACGATCGCGAGCGTCGTCGTGTCAGCCTCGGCCTGAAGCAGCTGGGCGAGGATCCCTGGGTCGATATCGCACGCCGCTATCCGGAAAAGACGCGTCTCTTCGGCAAGGTCACCAACATCACCGACTACGGCTCCTTCGTGGAGATCGAGTCCGGTGTCGAGGGCCTGGTCCACGTCTCCGAGATGGACTGGACCAACAAGAACGTCAACCCGAACAAGGTCGTGACCATCGGCGACGAGGTCGAGGTCATGATCCTGGACATCGACGAGGAGCGTCGCCGCATTTCGCTCGGCATGAAGCAGTGCGTGCCGAATCCCTGGGAAGAGTTCGCGCAGAACTACCAGAAGGGCGACAAGGTTCGCGGCACGATCAAGTCGATTACCGACTTCGGCGTCTTCATCGGCATCGATGGCGGCATCGACGGTCTCGTGCACCTCTCCGACCTGTCCTGGAACGAAAGCGGCGAAGAGGCCGTGCGCCGTTACTCCAAGGGTCAGGAGATCGAGGCGACCGTTCTTGCCATCGACGCAGAGCGCGAGCGCATCTCGCTGGGCGTCAAGCAGATGACTGCCGATCCGATCGCGCAGTTCATGGCCGACAACAAGCGCGGCGAGCAGGTCACCGGCACCGTGCGCGAAGTCGAAGCTCGAGGCGCGCTCATCGAGCTGGCTGACGGCGTCGAGGGCTATATCAAGGCCAACGATCTCGCCCGCGAGCGTGTCGAGGACGCCACCAAGGTGCTCGCGGTCGGCGATGAGCTGACTGCCACCTTCATCGGCATCGACCGCAAGTCGCGTGTCATCCAGCTCTCCGTGCGCGCCAAGGAGCTGCAGGAAGAGGAGGAGGCTGTATCCGAGTACAGCAACAGTCGGAACGCCACCACCGGGCGTACCTCGCTGGGCGATCTGCTCAAGGAGCACATCGGCGATTAATTCGGCGAGGAGCTTCGAGCATCATTGAGATGTCTCGTCTATCCTCCTGAAAAGGAAGCTGAAGAAAAGGGGCGCGCTTGCGCCCCTTTTTCTTTTCACCTATCGTGAAACGACTTTTCCGGGCCTGTCTTCATGACGAAATCCGAGTTGATCGACCGCCTTGCCGAGCGCGTGGCGCCGCTGCAGGTACCCCACGGCGACGTCGAAATGGCGGTCAAGCTGATTCTGGACACCGTCAGCCGCGAGCTGGCGGCGGACCGTCGGGTCGAGATCCGCGGCTTCGGCAGTTTCTCGGTACATCACCGGGATGCGCGCACCGGCCGCAATCCGCGTACCGGCGTGACCGTCGATATTCCGCCCAAGCGGGTGCCGCATTTCAAGCCCGGCAAGGCCCTGCGCGAGCGCGTCGACCGCGGGAACGGCAATGTATAAGCTGCGTCAGGCGGTGATCATCGTACTGGTGCTCCTGATGCTGGTGGGCGGCCTGTCGCTTGGGCTGTTCAACAGTCAGATGGTGCGTTTCGACTATCTGGCGGGACAGGTCGAGCTTCCGCTGATCGCGTTGCTGGTGTTGGCGGCGGTCTTCACGCTGCTGCTGGCTGCGTTGGCGAGCACCATCCCCTATCTCCGTCTGCGGCGCCGTGTCTCCCGACTGCAGAAGGATCTCGACCGGGTGCAACAGAAGGACGCCGTAGCGACGCGACTGCCCGCGAATCGGCAGTAGCCATGCTCGGCAGCTTCGGCATGGCCGTTCTGCTGCTGCCGCTCGGTCTGGCGCTGGGATGGCATTTGCGGCGACTCGCGGACGAGACACCGGAGTCTCGAAACGGCACGCCGGTATCCGCGGATTATCTGGAAGGGCTGCAGCTACTCGCCAGCGGCGATCCGGATCGCGCCATCGCGGCATTGATACGCGCGGTGGCGGTCGACCAGGACACCATCGAGCTGCATCTGACGCTGGGCCGGCTATTCCGCAAGCGCGGCGAGGTCGATCGCGCCATGCGCATCCACCAGCACTTGATGACGCGCGAGGGCCTGCCTGCCGAGCAGATCAACCATTTGCGGCTGGAGCTGGCGCGCGATTATCACGAAGCTGGGTTGCTCGACCGCGCCGAGGCGCTGTATCGCGAACTGGTCGACGATGGCATGTATTTGGAAGAGGCACTGCAGGCCTTGCTGTCGATCTTCGAGCAGACGCGCGATTGGGACAATGCCGAAGCCACCGCGCGACGACTGCAGACGGTGGCGGGGCGATCTCAGGCGCGCCTGCTGGCGCACTATGCCTGCGAGCGCGCCGATGCCGCGCGCGCCAGCGGCGACGTTGGGCTGGCGCTTGAGCACGCGCAGCGTGCGTTGCGCGTCGACGATGATTGCGTACGCGCCAGTCTGCTTCTCGGCGAGCTGCGCGAAGCCGCTCAGGACCATGCCGGCGCGCTGCGTGCCTATGAGCACGTGGCGGAACAGGATCTGCGGTTCTTCCCGACTGTACTCCCGAGGCTGCGTCGTGTGCACACCGAGACCGGCGGTGGCGATGGCTATCGCCGCTATCTTCTTGCAGCAGAGAAGCACTACGAAAGCGTGGCGCCGCGACTGGCGCGGCTGCGCCTGGATGTGGAGGACGGCGGCGCCGTCGTCGACGAGCTCGCCGAGATTTGCCGCGCGCAGCCCACCTGGACGGGATTGCGCATGCTTGCCGAGCTTCGCGCCGAAGAGGATGCGCTCGCGCAGGTATTGCACGAAGGCCTCGAGATCGCTTTGCAGTCCCGAGCGCAGTATCGTTGCGAGAACTGCGGGCTGACGCCGCGTCTTTTGTTCTGGCAATGCCCAGGCTGCAAGCAGTGGGCTACGATTCGTCCAACCAGTGACCTTCTGCAGGACACCTGAGACAGTTGCGAATCGAAAGCGCATAACCACCGGCAGGGGAGACAGCATGAAGGATTCCGAGCAGCGCGCGCCCAGCCTGGTGGTCACAGGTGCCAGCGGCTTCCTCGGAGGCGAGGTCGTACGGCAGGCGCTCGCGGCCGGCATGCGCGTGCTCGCGCTGTGTCGCCCGGGCAGCGAGGGCGAAATGCCCGTACACGCCAACCTGAAGACCCACGAGGTGGACATCCGTGACGTCGATGGCATCGATGCCGTCGTCCCCGCGGAGCCATCCGGAATCATCCATTGCGCGAGCAACACCAGTCTCTGGCGGCGCAACGGCGGCGAGCAGATGCGGGTCAATGTGCGCGGCACGCGTGCACTCGTGCGGCTGGCAATGGCACGGCGCACCCGGCTCGTGCACATGTCCTGTGCACTGGCTTACGGCCAGCATGGGGGCGTCATCAGCGCCGATACGCCGCGCCTCGGGCGCAACTCCGCTATCGCCTACGTGCGGAGCAAGGCTCTGGCGGAGAATGAGGTGGAGCACGCCATGCGTGCCGGCGCCGATGCAGTCGTGCTGCATCCGGCCTTCATGCTGGGTGCGGGCGATCGCAATGGCTGGTCACGCATGGTCAGTCTAGTGGCGCAACGGCGTCTGCCGGGGGTTCCTCCCGGTGGCGCAACCTTCTGCAGCGTGCAGGGCGTAGCGGCCGCGGCGCTGGGCGCTCTCGACCCGGAAGTGCCCACGGCCAGCCGCTGGCTCATCGGTGGCGTTAGCGCCAGCTATGTCGGTCTGGCGCGTGAGATCGGTTCCCAGCTTGGGCACCGGCGCTTTCTACGCCCGGTACGTCCGGGCATTCTGCAGGCCTATGCTCGGGTCGAGGAAGCAGTTGCTCCTCTGCTGGGCCGCGATCCGGAGGTCACCGTCGAGGCCGTCGCGTTGCTCAGCGGGAACATCTACTGTGAAGGTCGAGATGCGGAGCGACACTTCGGCCTGCAGACGCCCGGTCTGGAAGCCCTTGTTGGCAGTTGCATCGGCTGGATGCGAGATAGCGGGAGGCTTTGAGGCGGCGTCACTCGCGCCGGCGCCGCTCTTCTTCGGGGCGCCAATTGTCCGGGAGACTTTCGCGCACCTCGGTACGGAAGCTGCGCAGTCGGGCGCGTTGCTTGTCGCTAAGTCCCTCGTGGCGCAGCCCGGCATCGATGTGTCGGATGGCACCGGGCGAGTCGCCGCGCCGCCAGGCGTAGGCCGCGCTCTGGAAAGCGAATTCGGCGCGGTCACCGGAAGCTCGAGCTGCGCGTGCGAGCACCTGATGGGCGCCGGGGAACTCGCCGATATGCTTGAACTCGTCGAGCAGGAACTGGCGTGCGCGGTCGGCCTGGCCGGCGTCCATGAGTGTCTCTGCGCGCGCGAAGATCAGCGGCGCATAGCGCGGATGCCGATCCAGCGCCTCGTCGATGGTCGCCAGCGCAGCGTCGATGTCGCCGGTGCGCCGCTGGTTGTGCGCGTGTAGCAGCATGAGGTTGGGTTGGTTCTCGTGCGCTTCCAAGAGCGGAGCAAGCGATTCCGCTGAGTCGGTGTAGCGCCCCAGTTCGTGCAGCGCCAGCGCCGCGCCATAGTGCTCGGCAGGATCGTCGGAAGTGCGCTCCAGGCGCCGCCGGAAATGGTCGAGGGCGGCCGAGGGACGCTCGGCCGTGAGCACACGTGCCCGGGCGCGCATGAGCTGAAAGGTCAGCGGTCGCTCGGCATCGGATCCATCGCTCTGACGCTGCGCGCGGGCCCGAGCCTCGGCGATACGGGTGGTGTTGACCGGATGCGTGCGCAGGATCTCGGGCATGCCCGAACCGTAGAGCCGTGACTGCTGCTCCAGGCGCTGGAAAAAGCTCACCATGCCGGCCGGATCGAAGCCGGCGCTCATCATCGTGCCGATGCCGATGCGGTCGGCTTCCAGCTCGTGGTTGCGCGTGTAGTTGATCTGACGCTGCAGGGTCGCGGCCTGACCGAGGGAAAGCGCGCCGAGCACGACGTCCGGGGCGGCTGAGCCGGCAATGATCGCCGCCAGCACGGCCGCCCAGGTGGCGATGTCGGCGACGCGGGTCCCCTCCATGGTGCGGGCGATGTGGCGCTGGGTGACGTGTGCCAGCTCGTGGGCCATGACGCCGGCGAGTTCGCTCTCGCTTTCTGCCGCCATCAGGAGGCCGGCATTGAAGCCCATGAAGCCGCCGGGCAACGCGAAGGCGTTGATGCGCGGGTCGCGCACCATGAAGAACTGCAGGTGCTCCGGCAGATCGCGCGAGTGCGAAGCGATGTGCCATCCCAGCCGAGTGATGTATTCCACCAGCTCGGGATCCTCCAGCGCATAACCGGCAGAGTGAATCTGCGCGGTGATGCGGGCGCCGATCTCGTACTCTTCGCGCGGCGACATGGCAGCGTCCGCCGGCTCGCCGAGCTTTGGCAGCTGGATATCACTGATGCTGGCCTGGAGTCCCTGGTGGGTCGTCAGCATCGCAAAGGCAGCGCTCATCAGTAGCGTGGCGAGTGGGCGCCACCGGCGCGGGCGGAGGGGGGGAGTGGCGCGATTAGGCATTCTCATCTCGACTAGGACGCCCGCGGCGGCCTTATGGTTCGCCGCTGAGGCTGCCTATGGGCTGACCCATGCGCAAGCTCTGCCCAGGGACCAGTTCCGGGTGCCAGTCGAGCAGGCCAGGCGTGGCCAGCAGGATGACCGTCGATCCCATATTGAAGCGCCCGATTTCGGCGCCGCGTGCGTATTGGCCATTGGCCGGCACGAAGGGGCCGGGGCGGCGATGGTGCGGCGGGCAGATTCGTCCAGCCCAGACGGTATCAACCGAGCCGACGAGCAGCGCGCCCACCATCACCACCGCCAGGCGGCCAGCGGCGCAGTCGAACTGCGCGACCACGCGCTCGTTGCGCGCGAAGAGCGCAGGGCGCGCGCGCGCCGTCGCCGGGTTGACGCTGAACAGACGGCCCGGAATGTGCCGGTGCCCGCGCAGATCCAGATCGGCCGGGGCGTGGATACGGTGATAGTCGTAGGGCGCCAGATAGATCGTGCAGAAGGTACCGTCGCGAAATGCTTCGGCTGGCTCGCCGAGCAGCGCCTCGGCGCTGTAGCGCATGCCCTTGGCCTGTATCAGCATCCCATCGCTGATCCGGCCGAGTTGACTGAGGCTGCCATCCACCGGACTGACCACAGCACCTTCGTCTTCGGGCAGCGGACGTGCGCCGGGTCGCAGCGCGCGCGTGAAGAAAGCGTTGAAATGCGTGAAGGCATCGGGAGCCTGCTCCTCGGCTTCGCGCATGTCGACGTTGAAGCGGCGGATGAAGATCCGGATGAGCGCGTTCTTGATCGGCGATACCCGCCAGTGCGCGATTGCGTGGACCGCGCGCGACAGCGCGCGCGTGGGCAGGCAGGCCTGCAGCAGCACGAGCAGGCGCTCGCGCCAGGACGCAGCGTGCGCGCTCACGAGCGGCTGGCCGCGGCCTTGCGCAGATCGGCGCTCAGGCTGTCCGGGCGGTAAGGCGGCTGCAGAAAGCCGGCAACCCTTCCCTGTGGGTCGATCAGCACGATGGCCGCGGTATGGTCCACCGTGTAGCCGCCGTCCTCATTGGGCGTGTACTGATAAGCCACCGAGAGATCCTTGGCCAGCCGGCCGATGATGTCCTTGTCACCGGTCAGCGCCTTGAACTCCTTGGAGAAGTAGCCAACGTACTCGCGCAGGGCTTCGGGACGATCACGCTCCGGGTCCACCGTGAGGAAGACGACCTGCCAGTCCTCGGCGCGATCGCCCAGCGTCTCGTAGGCCGTGCGCAGGACGCCCAGGGTCGTCGGGCAGATGTCCGGGCAGTTCGTGAAGCCGGGGAATATTGCGGTCCAGTGGCCTTCGAGCCGCTCTCGGCCGAAGGGCTGGGCATCCTCGTCGAGCAGCTCGAAATCGCGCACCGGCCGCGGCTGCTCGAGCAGCACGCCGCCGCTGAGCTGGCGGCCGGGCTCCGGCGGCTGCAGCAGGCTCAGCGCGATCGTGACGCCAGCGACGAGGGCGGCGAGGGCCAGGATAGGGGCGAGGATACGGCGCATGCCGAGCGGCTCCGCGTTGCGGGATGGGGTTGGCGCTTTCATACTACCAAGTCGCACCCCTAAGAAGGCCCCGCGCGGCACTGTCCCGCGCCGGCTCCGCCATGTCCGAAGAACGCGCTACCGCCGCTGGCGATCCCACCGATGTGCTCTGCACGCCGGCTGACTACGTCCGCTGGGCGGCGAGTCGCTTTGCGGCCGCGGGCTTGCACTACGGGCACGGTTTCGACAACGCGCTGGACGAAGCCTTCTATCTGGTTCGCCATACGCTGGGGCTGCCGCATGAGCTGCCCGAGGTCTATCTGCGCGCCAGGCTGATGCCGGACGAGCGCGACCGGCTCCGAGCGCTCATCGATCGCCGCGTGACAACGCGCGAGCCGGTTGCTTATCTCACCGGCGAGGCCTGGTTCTGCGGCATGAGCTTCCGCGTCGACGAGCGCGTCATCGTGCCGCGCAGCCCTATGGCCGAGTTGATCGCCGAAGGCTTCGCCCCCTGGCTGAGCGCGCCGCCCGAGCGCGTGCTGGATCTCTGCTCGGGCTGCGGCTGCATCGCCATCGCCTGCGCCGCGGCCTTTCCCGATGCCGAAGTGCACGCCGTGGAGCTGGATTCGGGCGCCTTTGCGTTGCTCGAAGCCAACATCGTCGACTACAACCTGGGCGAGCGCGTTTACTCGCATAAGGGCGATCTCTTCGCGCCGCTGGCTGGTGAGCCGCCTTTTGATCTGATCGTCAGCAACCCGCCCTACGTGCCCGAGGCCGAATGGGCCGCGCTGCCCGAGGAGTATCATCGCGAGCCCAAGCTGGCGCTGGCCGCCGGCGAAGACGGCATGGCGGTAGTGGCTCGGCTACTGGAAGAGGCGCCGCAGTGGCTGCAGCCCGATGGCGTGCTCATCTGCGAGATCGGCAGCTCGGTGGCCGAGCTGGAGGCGCGCTTTCCGGGCCTGCCTGCCTACTGGCCGGATTTCGAGCGGGGCGGCAGTGGGGTGTTCGTGATCGATCGGGCGAGTTTGGTCGCCTGGCAGCAGGGAGAGGTCCATGTCGGGTAACACGCTGGGGAAGCTGTTCTGCGTAACGAGCTTCGGCGAATCGCACGGACCGGCCATCGGTTGCGTGATCGACGGCTGTCCGCCGGGATTGGCGCTTTCCGAGGCGGATATCCAGCCGGCGCTGGATCGGCGTCGGCCCGGGCGCTCGAAGTTCGTTACCCAGCGCAAGGAAGCCGACACGGTGCGCATCCTCTCCGGCGTCTTCGAGGGCGAGACCACCGGTACGCCCATCGCGCTGCTTATCGAGAACACCGACCAGCGCAGCTACGACTACGACAAGATCGCGCAGGTCTTCCGGCCGAATCACGCCGACTACGCCTACATGCAGAAGTACGGCCGGCGCGATCATCGCGGTGGCGGCCGTTCCTCGGCGCGCGAGACGGCCGTTCGGGTCGCCGCCGGCGCCGTGGCGGCCAAGTATCTGCACGAGCGCCTGGGTGTTCGTATCCGTGCCTGCCTGACGCAGATCGGCGAGCACCAGCTCGCCATCAGCGACTGGACGGCGGTGGAGGCCAATGCTTTCTTCTGCGCCGATCCTGATCGCGTACCGGAGTTGGAGGCCTACGTCGAGCAGCTGCGCCGCGACGGTGACTCGGCCGGTGCCTGCATCCAGGTCGAAGCCAGTGGCATGCCGCCGGGTCTCGGCGAGCCGGTCTACGACCGGCTCGACGCCGAGATCGCCTACGCGCTGATGGGCATCAACGCGGTCAAGGGCGTGGAGCTCGGCGACGGCATGGCCGTGGCCGGCATGCGCGGTACCGCCCACCGCGACGAGATGCGCGCCGACGGCTTCAAGTCCAATCACTCCGGCGGTGTGGCCGGCGGTATCAGCACCGGTCAGGATCTGGTAGCCCGACTTGCGATTAAGCCCACTTCCAGCATTACCACGCCGGGAGATTCCATCGACGAGACAGGCGCGGATGTGGAGATGCGTACTACCGGCCGCCACGATCCCTGCGTCGGTATCCGCGCCGTACCCATCGCCGAGGCCATGGTCGCTCTTGTGCTGATGGATCACTGGCTGCGACACCGCGCCCAATGCGGTGACGTCGAGCCGACGACGCCGCGCATTCCCGCGCAGCGTCCGTCCTAGGCTGGCTGAAGCGGGTCCGGCTAGGGCTAGTCAGCGCCGACGAAGAGCAGGCGGTCCGGTGAGCCGTCAAGCTCGCGCAGCGCGCCGGTGGTGGCCTGATCGCGCAACAGAGTCGCAATATCGGCCGGAGTCCGCGTCGGCTGCTCGCTGAGCAGCAGGGCCGCGGCACCGGCGACGTGCGGACTTGCCATGGACGTGCCGCTGATCGTGTTCCGCGCGGTTCTGCTGGTGTACCAGGCGCTGGTGATGCGGCTGCCGGGCGCCATCAGGTCGATGCAGCCGCTGCCGGGAGAGAAGCTGCTGCGCCGGTCCTCGCGATCGGTGGCACCCACGGTCAGCGCGCTTGCCTCGCGGGCTGGAGAGGCCGTGCAGGCATCGACGTCGCTGCCGGCTGCCACCACCGTGATGCCGGCATTGACCGCCGCCCGAACGGCGTCGTCCATGGCACGCGAGTCACTGCCGCTGAGGCTCATGTTCACTACGGCGGGCGATTCGTGATTGCGGATCACCCATTCGAGACCGGCGATAACCGTGCTGGTGGCGCCTTCGCCGCTGCAGTCGAAGACGCGCACGGCGTGCAGCCAGGCCTGCTGCGCCACGCCGAGACTGGTGCCTGCCGCCGTTCCGGCGACATGCGTGCCGTGGCCGTTGCAATCCCTGAAGTCCGCGGCGTCGTCTCCGGAGGCGGCAGTGCCGAAAAGAGGGCGAGGGGCAGCTGAAGCGTTTCTTTCCACTAAGTTGTGGCCGCCGCGCAACCGCCCGTCGAACTCCTCATGCTCCGGATTGATGCCGGTGTCAAGCACATAAAGGTGCACACCGGCGCCATCGCCTTCCGGCCGGTAACGCCCGTCGAGCGGTCGATTGCGCTGGTCAATGCGGTCCAGTCCCCAAGTCACCTGCGCATCGTCGAGCACGGCGCGCGGCGCCAGCGAGAGACGCCGATCCTGCTCGATGTAGAGCAGGCCAGGGGTATCCGCCATCATCGCCGCCACACTGCTGTAGGGCGGTAGTACGCCGTCGACGATCTCGACAACGAGCGTGTTGAGTGCCACGAAAGGGCCGATCAGCGCATTGAGCACATCGTCCAGGAACAGATCGTTGACGAAGCTCAGCAGCTGGATGAGCTGACCATCCTGATCGAGAACGGTGGATTGTCGAATCTCGACGACGTCGGGATCGAAGACGAGGATGTAACGGCCCGGGATGGGATCGCCGCTCGTGTGTGACTGCGCTTCGCTGTCGGGCTCGCTGGAACCGGAGCAGGCCACGGCCAGGGCAGCGCCGAAGGCGACAAGGCATCGGCAGATCAGGTGTCGCAGGCGCATGCACGGCTCCGGTCACAACAAGCGTTCAGTTTGCGGTCTTCTCGTGAAGCGAGCAAGACGACGAGCGCGCGACGCCGGGACAAGGCATAGACACAGCCCATCGCGGGCTTAGCGCGCTGCATGCGGCAGCGCGCCCCGAGAGCCACTAGAATGCGCGTCCCGACAAGGCCAGTGAGGCTGCAGTGGCCGGCAAGACGCTCTATCAGAAAATCTGGGACGCCCATACCGTCGTCGGCTACGACGACGGCAGCGCGCTGCTGTATATCGACCGGCATCTGGTGCACGAAGTCACCAGTCCGCAGGCCTTCGAGGGGCTGCGCTTGGCCGGCCGCAAGCCTTGGCGCGTGGACGCCAACCTGGCGGTTCCGGACCACAATGTGCCGACGCGCGACCGCATCAAGGGGATCGCCGATCCGATCTCGCGCGCGCAGCTCGAAGCGCTGGACACCAATTGCGCCGAGTTCGGCATTACCAAGTTCGACCTGATGGATGTGCGCCAGGGCATCGTGCACGTCATCGGCCCGGAGCAGGGCGCGACGCTGCCCGGCATGACCGTCGTCTGCGGCGACTCGCATACCTCGACGCACGGCGCTTTCGGTGCGCTGGCCTTCGGCATCGGCACCTCCGAGGTCGAGCACGCGCTGGCCACGCAGACGCTGGTCATGTGGCCGGCGAAGACCATGCGCGTCACGGTGCGTGGTCACGTTGGCAAGGGGGTGACCGCCAAGGACATCGTACTCGCCGTGATCGGCCGTATCGGCACCGCCGGCGGCACCGGTCATGTCATCGAGTACGCCGGCGAGGCCATCCGCGATCTTTCCATGGAAGGCCGCATGACCGTCTGCAACATGAGCATCGAGGCCGGCGCGCGCGCCGGACTGATTGCGCCGGATGACCGCACCATCGACTACGTCGAGGGCCGCCCCTTCGCCCCCAAGGGTACGGACTGGGAGAAAGCCGTGGCCGCCTGGCGCGAGTTGGGCAGCGACGACGATGCCGTCTTCGACCGGGAAGTGGTGATCGAGGCTGACGAGATCGCGCCGCAGGTGAGCTGGGGCACGTCGCCGGAGATGGTGGTTCCGGTCACCGGGGTCGTGCCGGACCCGGCCGAGCAGACGGACGCCGGCAAGCGCGAGGGCATGGAGCGTGCGCTGGCCTATATGGACCTCAAGCCCGGCATGGCCATGCGGGATATCGCGCCGGACAAGATTTTCATCGGTTCCTGCACCAACGCCCGCATCGAGGACCTGCGTGCGGCCGCCGAGGTCGTGCGCGGCCGCAAGCGAGCCGACAACATCAAGCTGGCCATGGTCGTGCCCGGCTCCGGGCTGGTGCGCGAACAGGCCGAAGCCGAGGGCCTGGACAAGATCTTCCTGGATGCCGGTTTTGAATGGCGTGAACCGGGGTGCTCGATGTGCCTGGCGATGAACGCCGACCGCCTCGAGCCCGGCGAGCGCTGCGCCTCCACCTCCAACCGCAACTTCGAGGGCCGGCAAGGTGCGGGCGGGCGCACGCACCTGGTCAGCCCGGCCATGGCCGCGGCCGCCGCGGTTGCCGGTCACTTCGTCGACGTCCGGGAGCTCTAGATGATGCAGCCCTTCACGACCCATCGCGGCCGCATGCTGCCGCTGGATCGCGCCAATGTGGACACCGACGCGATCATTCCCAAGCAGTATCTGAAGTCGATCAAGCGCACGGGCTTCGGGCCCTTCCTTTTCGACGACTGGCGCTATCTGGATCCGGGCACGCTGGATGTCGATCCGGCGACGCGCCGCCCGAACACTGACTTTGTGCTCAACGAGCCGGGCCGCGAAGGCGCCAGCGTTGTGGTCGCGCGCGACAATTTCGGCTGCGGCTCCTCGCGCGAGCACGCGGTCTGGGCGCTGGCCGACTACGGCATCCGCGCCGTCATCGCGCCGAGCTACGCCGACATCTTCTTCAGCAACTGCATGAAGAACGGCTTGCTGCCCATCGTCCTGAAGGGCGACGAGGTGGAACAGCTCCTGCGCGTTGCCACCGCGTCGCCGGCGCGCGAGGTCGCCATCGATCTGGCCGCGCAGACGGTACAGAGCGACGATCTGCGTTTCTCCTTCGAGATCGACCCCAAGCGCAAGAAGAATCTGCTCGAGGGCCTCGACGAGATCGGCATCACGCTGACCCAGGCCGACGCCATCCGCGCTTACGAGGCAAGGCGCCGTCAGGAAGCCCCCTGGCTCTTCGCCGACGGAGAATCCGCATGAGCGCACGTCTTCTTCTGCTGCCCGGCGATGGCATCGGCCCCGAAGTGGTCGCCGAGGCCGAGCGCGTGCTCGCTGCATTGCGCGACCGATTCGGTCTCGAGGTGGAATGGTCGGAAGGCCTGATCGGCGGCGCCGCCATCGACGCCGAGGGTGACCCGCTGCCGGCGAGCACGCTGGAAGCCGCGCGCGTTGCCGACGCCACGCTGCTCGGGGCGGTTGGCGGCCCGAAGTGGGAGGCCATCGAGCGTTCGATTCGGCCGGAGCGCGGTCTGCTGCGCATCCGCTCGGAGCTGGGGCTCTACGCCAACCTGCGCCCCGCCATGCTGTTCAAGGAGTTGGCCGGCGCCTCGTCGCTGCGCCCGGAGCTGGTGGCCGGCCTCGACATCCTCATCGTGCGCGAGCTTACCGGCGGTATCTACTTCGGTCAGCCGCGCGGGATCCGCCAGGGAGAGCCACATCCGGACGGCCGTCCGGGCGGGCAGCGCGTCGGTTTCAACACCCTGGTCTACAGCGAGTTCGAGATCGAGCGCATCGCGCGCAGCGCCTTCGAGGCCGCACGCAAGCGCGACAAGCGGGTCTGCTCGGTGGACAAGGCGAACGTCCTGGAGTGCTCCGAGCTGTGGCGCGAGGTCGTCACCCGCGTGGCGGCCGACTATCCGGACTGCGAGCTGAGCCACATGTACGTCGACAACGCGGCCATGCAGCTGGTGCGCGCACCCAAGCAGTTCGACGTTATCGTCACGGGAAACCTCTTCGGCGATGTCCTGTCCGATATCGCCGCGATGCTGACCGGCTCCATCGGCATGCTGCCTTCGGCTTCGGTCAACGAGAAGGCGCAGGGGCTCTACGAGCCGGTTCATGGCAGCGCGCCGGACATCGCCGGTCAGGACAAGGCGAACCCCTTGGCGGCGATCCTGTCGCTGGCCATGCTGTTGCGGCATTCGCTGGATCGCGGCGATCTGGCCGATCGCGTCGAGGCTGCCGTGGCCGGCGTGCTCGCCGACGGCCTGCGTACCGGCGATCTGGCGGGCGAGGGCGGCACCCCCGTCGGCACCCGCGCCATGGGCGAGGCGGTGGTCGCCCGCCTCGGCAACTGATGACGGCCCACCATTCAACAGGGCGAGACGAAACGAGATGAGCAAGCAATACGATGTGGCAGTGGTTGGCGCGACCGGCGCGGTCGGGCAGGAGATGCTCAAGATCCTGCGCCAGCGCAAATTCCCGGTGGGCAAGGTCTACGCGCTGGCCTCGGCGCGCTCGGTCGGCGAGGAACTCGACTTCGGCGCCGACGAGCTCTACGTCGAGGACCTGGCCGGATTCGACTTCTCGAAAGTGCAGATCGGCCTGTTCTCACCGGGCGCGAGCGTCTCCGCCGAGTACGCCCCCAAGGCCGCGGCGGCAGGCTGTGTGGTCATCGATAACACCTCGCAGTTCCGCTACGACCCGGATGTTCCCTTGGTCGTTCCGGAGGTCAACGCGCACGCCATCGCCGGCTATACCAAGCGCGGCATCATCGCCAATCCCAACTGCTCCACCATCCAGATGCTGGTGGCGCTGAAGCCGATCCTGGACGCGGTGGGCATTGAGCGCATCAATGTCGCCACCTACCAGTCCGTCTCCGGCACCGGCAAGGAAGCCATTGAGGAGCTGGCCGATACCAGCGCGCGCGCGCTGAGCGGGCAGGACTTCGAGTCCAAGGTCTATCCCAAGCAGATCGCCTTCAACTGCCTGCCGCACATCGACACCTTCCAGCCCAATGGCTACACCAAGGAAGAGATGAAGATGGTGTGGGAGACGCACAAGATCTTCGAGGATGATTCGATCCAGGTGAATCCCACCGCCGTGCGCGTGCCGGTCTTTTACGGTCATTCGGAGGCACTGCACATCGAGACGCGCGAGAAGATCAGCGCCGATCGCGCTCGTGAACTGCTCGCGGCCGCGCCCGGCATCAAGGTGATGGACGAGCACGTCGACGGCGGCTACCCGACGGCGGTGACCGAGGGTGCCCACCACGATGAGGTCTTCGTGGGCCGCATCCGCGAGGACATCTCGCATCCGCGTGGGCTTGATCTCTGGGTGGTGTCGGACAACATCCGCAAGGGTGCGGCGCTGAACAGCGTGCAGATCGCGGAGTGCCTGATTGCGGAATATCTCTGACTCGGACGACAAGCGGTAGCGCACAGCGTTTTTGGCGTGCCCAGAATGGGTTACAAGCGCTTCGTAATGCAGTAGTCTCAGTTCCGGAACCAATCGGGGGTTGCCAGAACCATGTCCGTCGTTAAGCGCATCTCGCTGCTCTGCGCGCTTCTTTGTGCCGCCGGCGCGGCACATGCCATCAGTCTGGGCGCGATCGAGCTCGAGTCGGCGCTGAACCAGCCGCTGCAGGCGACCGTTCCGCTACGCGGCGTCGCAAGCGACGAGCTGTCCGGTTTGCGCGTACGTTTGGCCCCGGCCGAGCGCTTCGAGGCCGCGGGCCTCATTCGCGACGACTATCTGCGCAATCTGCGCTTGTCGGTGGAAGAGGGTCGGGACGGCCGCCCGGTCGTGCGCATTCGCGGCGAAGGTCCGCTGCGCGAGCCGATGCTTGATCTCCTTATCGAGCTGCGACAGGGGCGCCAGAACGTGCAGCGCGGCTACACGCTGCTAGTGGATCCGCCGGAGATGGCGCGCGAGCCCAGCGCTGCTGTTCCAGAGCCGGCGGAAACTCGGCCGGAACCAAAGTCGGAACCAGCACCCGAGCCAGAGCCGGAATTCGAAGGTGCACCCGAATCACGTCCGGCAGCAGAGCGCGTCGGGGCCGACGCCCAGGACGCCACCACACCCATGGCAAGCGAGGGCGATGGGCAGGAGGCTTCTCCGACGTCCACGGAAGACGGAAGCGCCGCCGAGCCCGAACAGTCCGCCAAGCAATCGCCACGCTTCTTCGAGGAGCGCGAGCCGGCGAGCGAGCGGCAGCTGGACCCCGAATTGCTGGCTGAAATCGAGGCCGGTCGAGATCGGCCGCAGCCGCGCGCAGCCCGCGCCTCGACGCAGGCGCTGCCCGCGCGCAGTGCCGAAGATGGCGTCTACGTAGTCCGTGCCGGCGAAACGCTTTGGCGAGTGGCCTACAACACGCGTGGCGCTAGCGGCGAAGTCACCATGGCGCAGCAGATGCTGGCTATCGTGATCGCCAACCCCGAAGCCTTTGATGAGGGAGACGCCACAGCGCTGTTGCGGGGCAGCCGCCTGCGCATCCCGCCACCAGACGCGGTACGTCGTATCGATGCCGCTGAGGCGGATAGGACGATGGCGGCACTGACGGCAGGAGACCGCCGAACCGACGCCGTCAATCCGGACTTGATGCGCACCGAGGACGGTCCGGAGTCGGACGCGGCGCAGACATCCACGACTATGGATGACGCTGATGCTGCTGAGAGCCAGCCCGAAGCCGACGATGCGGATGACGGCGGCGGCAAAGGGACCGTGGTGACTGAGGATAGCGAAGCGCAAGCGGACGCCGCTCCTGATGCCGCCGCTTTGCTGGTGGATCGCGAGCTCACGCGAGCCCAGCAACGAGCAGCGGAGGCCGAAGCCTCGGAGCAAACCGAAGTCGAACCGGTTCCCGAACAGGCACAAAGCGATGACGCTGAGCCGAAGGCCGACACCGAGCAAGCCCCCGACACGTCTGGCGATGATGCGGCAGCTGTGGGTGAAGGCGGAGCGCAACCTGCCGAACCGCCGTCTCCCGCGCCAGCAGGCGAAAGCGAAGGTGGTTTCGACCTGCGACTGCTGGGCGCCGTTGCGGTGGTTGTCCTGCTGCTGGTCGCCCTGTTGGTCTGGCGCCGGCGGCGCGCGGAAGCCGAGGTCTTCGCCAACGACGACGAGGAGGCCAGCGATCTCGTGCCGGCCTCCTTCGAGACCAGTGACGATGTCGCGGCCGTCAATGGTGATGACGCGTCCGATCCGAGCGAAGCACCCAGCGATGGCGGTAGTACGGAGCCCCCGGAACCACGAGGCACAACCGGCGAGGGCGACGACCCCATGGCCGATGCCGACTTCCGCATTGCCTATGGCATGTTCGATGACGCGGAAGCGCGGTTGCAGGAGGCAATCCGGCGCGAGCCGGAGCGCGCCGATCTGCGGCTGAAGCTCGCCGAAGTGCACCATGCTTCCGAGCAGCGCGAAGCCTTTCTCGAGGCAGCGGATGCCGCCAGCGGTTGTGGGCTCGATGAGGAGCAACGTGGCGAGCTGGCGCGCATGGCGGATCGCATCGCGCCGGATTCGCGGCACGCCAGTGGGCTCGCGGCCGGAGCAGCCATAGGTGCGACGCTCAATGCCGAGAGCGAAGATCCCGCGACTGCCGAGCCCGCAGCGAGCGAACCCACCCCCGCCGAAGGGGTGCCGGGCGAGGTGACAGCGCCGCCAGAACAAGGGCTGGATGTCGACCTTGCCGGGCTCGATACGGAGACCGGCGGAACTCTGGATGAGTCAGACAGTGCGGGCGAGGGCGGTCTGGATTTCGATCTCGACCAGCTCGACGACCTGCAGAGCGACGACGTCAAGGACTCCGTCGCACCGGCGCTGGACGAGGGCTCCGCGGATAATCTGCTTGATTTCGATCTGGATGCCCTGGAAACCGGGGACTCCGACAGTCCGAAGGTGGCGGAGGAGCCGGCCACTCGCACCGATGATGAGAACAGCCTGGACTTCGACCTTGACGCGCTTGATTTCGATGCCGACGACAGCGCTACCGCCGATTCAGGCGCCGCGAGTAGCTTCGATGAAGAGCGCGCGCTCGATCTGACGGAAAACGAAGTCGACGCCGGCGCCGAAGAGCCCGCTGCACAGCCTGCCGCAGAGCCAGAATCTGATGCCCCCGATCTGGATCTGGATGATTTCTCGCTGGCCGATTTCGATGTCTCCGGAGATGACGAGGGCGCTGAGTCCGAGCCTGCCGCCGAGCCGATGGCAGCCCCAGCCCAGGACCCTGCCGCGGGCGGCGGAGACGAGGATTTCGCCATCGGCGGGCTGGATCTGGAGCCGGAAGGCGAGCCCGATGCGGACGACGCGGGCGCCATGGCCGGGCAGCTGGATATGGCCAGGGCCTACGTTGATCTCGGTGATGTCGAGCTCGCGCGGCCGATGCTGCAGGAAGTCGCCGAGCGCGGCGACGCCGAGCAGCAGCGCGAGGCCGCCGAGCTGCTCGACAAGCTGGGCTAGGTGAGCGGCGCGGGCGTATCCGCCGGAGCGCCGCCCCCGGGGCCGCACTGCGGGATACGGCTGCTCGCACTGCTCGCCTTTGCGGCAGCGCTTCCGGCGCTACCGCTGTCCGCTCTCTGGCTGGCGGGGCTGGTGGCACTGCTCTGGCTGCGGCGCCACTCCATCACCGACGCGCGCTTTTTCCTCAATGGCCTCTGGCGCCTGCGCTGGCTATTCTTCGCCATCGTTGCATTGCATCTATGGCGCGGCGGTGGCGACCCGATCTGGCCGACGTTGCCCGGGCTTACGGATATGGGCGCCAGCGAGGCGCTGCGGCGCTGCGGCGTCCTCGTCGCACTGCTGGGGGCCGTTGTCGTGCTGACCCGGCGCACGCCGCCGGCCTGGCTCGCGGCCGGCATCATCTGGTTGCTGGCACCCCTGCGCGCGCTGGGCGTACCGGTTTCGCGTTTCGCGCGGCGTCTGGCGATGGTCTTCGCGGCGGTCGATGGTGCGCGCAGCGAGGCTGCGGGACTGCGCCAGCAGGGTGAGGGGCTGGACACCGCCGCGGCGCGCCTGCTATTGCGTGCCGAACACGGCGCGCTGGCGGGGGAGCAGATCGCGGAGATTCCGTACGCGGGCCGCCCCGGAGCAGGCGATATGATTTTTCTCAGTATGTTGCTAGGCGCCGTGATCTTGTTGTATCTGGCATGACTCGCTGGGTTGCCGGTGTCGCCTATGCGGGCACGGCCTACAGCGGCTGGCAGCGGCTGGCACACATCGACAGCGTGCAGGGGCGTGTCGAGGCAGCGCTGTCAAGCGTGGCGAACCAGCCAGTCACGATCGCCGCCTCCGGGCGCACCGATGCCGGTGTGCACGCGGCCATGCAGGTCATCCATTTCGACAGCGGTGCGCCGCGTGGCGTCGATGCCTGGTTGCGCGGCGGCAACAGCCAGCTACCTGCCGATATCGCGCTGCAGTGGGTGATGCCGGCGCCGGAGGGCTTTCACGCGCGTTATGCCGCCGTGGCTCGGCGCTATCGCTACGTCATCGCGAATACGCCGGCGCCGCCGGCGCTCTGGCGCGCGCGCAGCGCCTGGCTGCGCCACCCCCTGGATGCCGCGCGCATGGATGCGGCAGCCCGGCAGTTGCTGGGCGAACACGACTTTTCGGCTTTCCGCGCGGCCGAGTGCCAGTCGCGTACGCCGATGCGGCGTATCACCGATATCAGCGTGCAGCGACGCGGTGAGTTCGTGTTGCTTGATGTGCGCGGCAACGCCTTCCTGCATCACATGGTGCGCAACATCGTCGGCTCGCTGATGGTGGTGGGGCGGGGACAGCAGCCGACGGACTGGATCGGCATGCTGCTTGCCGGCCGCGACCGCCGGCGGGCAGCCGCCACGGCGCCGGCGGAGGGACTCTATCTGCTTGGCGCCGAGTATCCGGAGCATCCGGACATCGCCTCGCCGGCCGATCCGGTCTTCCCCTGAGCGGCGTACAATCGCGCCCCCATGACGCATCGAACGCGCATCAAGATCTGCGGCGTGACGCGGCCCGAGGATGCGCGCCACGCCGCCGCCTGCGGGGCCGACGCCGTGGGCGTGGTCTTTGTGCCCGCGTCGCCGCGCAACATCGATGTTGAAGCGGCGATGGCGGTGCGCGCGGCCGTACCGCCCTTCGTGCAGCTGGTAGCGTTGTTCATGGATGCCGATGCTGCGCAGGTGCGCGCCGTTTGCGAGCGGGTCGGCCCCGATCTGCTGCAGTTCCACGGCGCCGAGGACGCGGCCTTCTGCGGCAGCTTCGGTCGCCCCTACATCAAGAGCGTGGCGACGGCGGCGGGCGCCGATCTGACGGCGGCGGAGCGCGCCTACCCGAACGCGATCGGCCTGCTCGTCGATGGTCACGACGTCGGCGAGATGGGGGGCAGCGGCCGCGGCGTGCGACCGGAGCAGCTTCAGGGCGCAACCCGCCTGCCGCTGGTGCTTGCCGGTGGTCTGCGCCCGGACAATGTGGCGGCGTCGGTGGCGGCCTTCCGGCCGTGGGCGGTGGATGTCTCCAGCGGTGTCGAATCGGCACCGGGAATCAAGGCGGCAGAGCAGGTTGCCGCCTTCATCAGCGAGGTGCAAAAGGCAGATGAGCAGCGATCCAGCCAGCTATAACTTTCCCGACGCGCGCGGGCACTTCGGCCCCTACGGCGGCCGTTTCGTCGCCGAGACGCTGATCGAGCCCTTGCTCGCGCTGGAGAAGGCCTATCTCTCCCTGCGCGACGATCCGGACTTCCGGGCCGAGCTCGACCGCGATCTCAAGCTCTACGTCGGCCGACCGTCGCCGCTCTACCCGGCCGAGCGACTGACCGCGCGCTGGGGTGGGGCGGAGATCTATCTCAAGCGCGAGGATCTCAATCACACCGGCGCGCACAAGATCAACAACACGGTCGGCCAGGCGTTGCTAGCCAAGCACCTCGGCAAGACGCGCATCATCGCCGAGACCGGTGCCGGGCAGCACGGCGTCGCCAGCGCCACCATCGCCGCCCGCCTGGGCCTGGAATGCGTGGTCTACATGGGCGCAGAAGATGTCGAGCGGCAGTCGCCGAATGTCTACCGCATGAAGCTGCTGGGCGCGCAGGTGGTGCCGGTCAAATCCGGCACACGCACCCTCAAGGACGCCATGAACGAGGCGCTGCGCGACTGGGTGACCAATGTCGACGACACCTTCTACGTCATCGGCACCGTCGCCGGCCCGCATCCCTATCCGATGCTGGTGCGCGACTTCAATGCCGTGGTCGGCCGCGAAGTCCGCGAGCAGGCGATGGAGGCCTGGGGCGGGTTGCCGGACGCGCTGGTGGCCTGTGTCGGCGGTGGCTCGAACGCCATCGGCCTTTTCCATACCTTCATTCCCGATACCAGCGTGCGCATGGTGGGCGTCGAGGCTGGCGGCCACGGTATCGCCAGCGGCGAGCATGCCGCGCCGCTGTCGGCCGGTTTCCCGGGCGTGCTGCACGGCAACCGCACCTACATCATGGCCGATGAAAACGGTCAGATCAGCGGCACGCACTCGATCTCTGCCGGCCTGGATTACCCCGGTGTCGGGCCCGAGCACGCCTGGCTGAAGGACAGCGGCCGCGTCGAGTACGTCAGTATCAACGACGACGAGGCTCTCGCGGCCTTCCACGAATGCACGCGCATTGAGGGCATCATTCCGGCCCTGGAGACTTCGCATGCGCTGGCTTGGGCAAAGAGGATGGCTCCAGAGCTGGGCGCCGGCAAGCGCATGGTGGTGAACCTCTCCGGCCGCGGCGACAAGGATCTCTACACCGTCGCGCGCATGGACGGCATCACCCTCGACTGAGCGGAGCGTCTTAGAGAGGAAGGGAGCCACAGATTGCACAGATTCACACAAAGTCCAAAAAAACAATAAATTATGTCTGTTTTTTAACCAATACATTGGGTCGCAACTCTGTGAAATCTGTGGCTCTTGATGAAACCCAAAAGGAACTTGAATGAGCCGAATTGCCGACACCTTCTCGCGGCTGCGCACCGAGGGCCGGCGCGCGCTGGTGCCCTATATCACCGCGGGTGACCCGCATCCGGATCACAGCGTCAGCTACATGCACGCGCTGGTGCGCGGCGGTGCGGATGTGCTGGAGCTGGGCGTGCCCTTTTCCGACCCGATGGCGGATGGCCCCATCATCCAGCTTGCCTGTGAGCGGGCTCTGAAGCACGGCACCTCCTTGCGGGACGTGCTGGGGATGGTGGCGCGCTTTCGTGCCGACGATGACGCGACCCCCGTTGTGTTGATGGGCTATCTGAATCCCATTGAGCGTTTCGGCTTCGAGGACTTCGCGCAGGCCGCACGCACCGCCGGTGTCGACGGCGTGCTCATCGTCGATCTGTCCGTGGACGAGGCGCCCGATGTCGCGCCGCAACTGCGCGCGCAGGGGCTGGACTGCATCTTCCTGCTGGCGCCGACCAGCACCGGCGCGCGCATGAAGGCCATCGCCTCGCTGGGCTCGGGTTACGTCTATTACGTCTCGCTCAAGGGTGTCACCGGTGCGGCCAGCCTGGACCCGGCGGATGTTGCGACCCACGTTGCCGAGATTCGCGAGAATCTGGAGCTCCCGGTGGCGGTAGGCTTTGGTGTGCGCGACGCTGCCGGCGCCCGCGCTGTCGGGCAGCACGCCGACGGTGTCGTCGTCGGCAGCGCGCTGGTGCAGCGCATCGCCGAGTTGGCCGAGACGCCCGATGCCGTGCCAGCGGTCCTCGAGCAAGCGGCGCGCGAATTGCGCGACGCCCTCGATGCGCTAGCATGAAGCCTGCCGATTGTCGGCATCCGACCCCTTAGCCACGGAGCTGCCTTGAACTGGCTCGACAAGATCCTGCCTTCGCGCATCGACACCAGCGAAACCGACCGCAAGAAGAGTGTGCCGGAAGGCCTCTGGACCAAGTGCGAGGAGTGCCAGTCGGTCCTCTATCGCGCAGAGCTGGAGCGCACCCTGCAGGTCTGTCCGAAATGCAGCGCGCATCGCCCCATCAACGCGCGCACGCGCATCCGGCATTTCCTCGACGAGGATTCTGAGCAGATCGAGATCGGTGCCGACGTGCGGCCGACCGATCCGCTGCGCTTCCGCGATTCCAAGAAGTATCGTGATCGCCTTGCCGATGCACAGAAGAGCTCTGGCGAGACCGATGCGATGGTGGTGATGCGGGGCAAGCTGCAGGGCATGCCGGTGGTCACCGCCAGCTTCGAGTTCTCCTTCCTCGGCGGCAGCATGGGCAGCGTCGTTGGCGAGCGCTTCGTGCAGGGCGTGCAGCATTCCATCGACGAAGGCCTGCCGCTGATCTGCTTTGCCGCCAGCGGTGGCGCGCGCATGCAGGAGGCGCTGTTCTCGCTCATGCAGATGGCCAAGACCTCGGCGGCGCTGGCGCGGCTCGCGGATCGCGGTCTGCCCTTCGTCTCGGTGCTCACGCATCCGACCATGGGTGGTGTTTCGGCCAGCCTCGCCATGCTGGGCGACATCAATATCGCCGAGCCGGGCGCGCTGATCGGCTTCGCCGGCCCGCGCGTCATCGAGCAGACCGTGCGCCAGACCCTGCCCGAGGGCTTCCAGCGCGCCGAATTCTTGCTAGAGCACGGCGCCATCGATGCCATCATCGATCGACGCGAGATGCGCAGCCGCCTGCACAGCATGCTGGCCCTGCTCATGCACGCCCCCTCTGCCGCCGCCTGACGTCACGATCATGACGGCGCCCCGTCCGGAACCGGGCTGGTCGCTTGCCGACTGGCTACAGTGGCTTGAGCAGGGTGCCCGCGGCGAAATCCTTCTCGGATTGGAGCGGGTGCAGGTTGTACACGCGCGCCTCGGCCTGCGCCCGCGACCGACGCTCACCATCGCAGGCACCAACGGCAAGGGCAGCTGCGCGCATGCCGCCGAGGCGATCGCGCGTGCGATAGGGCAACGCACCGCGCTCTACACCTCGCCGCATCTGCTGCATTTCGGCGAGCGCATGCGGGTCGATGGTGTAGCCGCCAGCGACGAGGCCATTGTCGCCGCGCTGGCCCGCGTCGAAGCCGCGCGCGGCGAGGTAGCGCTGACCTACTTCGAGCACGCCACCCTGGCCGCGCTTTGCCTCTTCGATGAGGCCGATATCGACCTGCAGATCCTGGAGGTAGGCCTCGGCGGACGCCTGGACGCGGTCAATATCGTCGACGCCGAGGCCTGCGTCATCACCAGCATCGGCCGCGACCATGTCCGCGAGCTGGGCGAGTCGCTGGCCGGCATCGCCGCCGAGAAGGCCGGCGTCGCGCGGGCGGGCCGTCCCGCTGTGGTGGCGCAGAATCCGGCGCCGGAGGGCTTGCACGCGGCGCTGGCTGCGCGCGGAGCGCGCATCCTGCAGATGGGAGCGCTGGAGGAGACCTCGGAAAACTGGAGCCCACCGGGCTGGGGGCTGAGCCTGCCCGCGCCGCCTGCGGGCGGCCTCACACTGCGCCGCAATATCGCAGCAGCGGCGCTGGCGCTGGAAGCGATGGCATGGTCGCGTTTGGCCATCGCCGACGCATTGACGGGCCTTGTCGCGGATTTTCGCTTGCCGGGCAGGTTGCAGACGCATCGCGGCCTGACGCTCGACGTGGCCCATAACGCCGAAGCCGCCGCCGAGCTTGCCGCGAACTTATCCGATATCGCGCCGCGCTGGCGGCTGGTGCTCGGCATGCTGGCGGACAAGCCGGTGGAGCAACTGGCGCAGACGCTGGCGCCGCTCTGTGACAGCATCATCTGTGCGCCGCTGCCGCCGCCACGAGGCTTGAGCGGCGAAGCGCTCGCCAAGCGTCTCGGCGACGCCGGCGTCGCCGCGGGCTGCGCCGGAAGCGTGGCGGAAGCTATCACCGCGGCGCGCGCGGGATGGCCTGCCGATAGCGGAATTCTCGTCACGGGTTCCTTCCTGACCGTAGCCGCAGCGCTGCAAACATGAGCGGCGAAGATGAACTGTTGCTCCGCCGCCTGATCGGCGCAGCCGTCGTCTTCGTCGGCGCCTTTCTGCTGGCATGGCTACTGCCACAGCCGGAGGCGGGCAAGAGCGAGGAGGAGGGCACGGTCGTTCTCAGAATGGGTGCGCCGGAGCCCGCGCCTCGACTCGAGCGGGCGCCGCGGGCGGCCGAAGTCGCTGAAGCTTCGGATCGGTCGGGCGAGAGAGCCGCGTCCGGCGCGCGAGAAGCATCGGTGGAGACGCCGCCGGATCCTGCGCGAGTATCCGCTGCGGTGGCCGAACCAGCTCCCGAGCCGAAGCCGAAGCCCGAATCGAAGCCTGAACCGAAGCCAGAAGCTGCGTCCGAGCCGGACCCGCCCGCGCCCGAGGCAACGGTTGCTGATGGTGGCGACTGGTGGATTCAGGCTGCCGCCTACAGCGACCAGGCGGCAGCGCGACGTGGACGCGAACGAGTTGAAGAGGCTTTCTCGACGGGCAGTCGCCTGCGCGAAGTACGCGTCGACGGCCGGCGCTTCTGGCGACTGCAGGTCGGCCCGCTACCGCGGGAAGCGGCAGCCCAGGCGCTGGCGGA
Organism: Algiphilus aromaticivorans DG1253; assembly: GCF_000733765.1. Lineage (NCBI taxonomy): Bacteria > Pseudomonadati > Pseudomonadota > Gammaproteobacteria > Nevskiales > Algiphilaceae > Algiphilus > Algiphilus aromaticivorans. The sequence continues at coordinate 1,362,637 of NZ_JPOG01000001.1, forward strand.
AGGCCTGCGCGAAAAGGGATTTCAGGGCGCGCGTGTCTTTCGTGAAACGGGGCCTTGAGGCGATGAGCGGCAGGGTTGCGCGTGACGGCGGTGTTACAATCGCGCCGTCATCAGCCGGCGGTCCTAATGAACTGGGTTGACTACTGCGTTCTCGGCATCCTCGCGGTGTCGATGCTCGTCGGCGTTCTTCGCGGCTTCATCCGCGAGGCGCTGAATCTTTCAAGCTGGATCCTCGCCGTGATTGCCGCGCTCGTGCTGGCGCCGCCACTGGAGCGCTGGCTTGCGGGGCTGATCGCGCTGGATCCCGCGCGGCTCATCATCGCCTATCTGTCGGTCTTCATCCTGGCGCTGATCGTCGGTTCCGTGGTCACGCATTTCGTGGCCAATGCCATCCGGCGGACTCCCTTTTCCGGCGTCGACCGGGTTCTGGGCGGAGGTTTCGGCACCGCCCGCGGCGTGCTGGTAATCGTGCTACTGATGGCGGCTGCCGGCCTCACCGTTCTGGATCGCGAACCCTGGTGGCAGGAAGCGCGTCTTCTGCCCTGGTTCGAGCCCATGGCCGAGTGGGTGCAAGAGCAGTTGCCGGAAGGCTGGATCGAGGACATCAAACCCCAGAGCGAGCCGGAAGCGGCTCGAGTCGTGGAGTAGGCCCATGTGCGGCATTGCAGGCATTGTCTCGGCCAACGGGCCGGTCAACCAGGATCTCTTCGACGCGCTGACGGTGCTGCAGCACCGCGGACAGGACGCCGCCGGGATCCTGACCAACGACGGCAGCAAGCTCTATCTGCACAAGGATCTCGGCCTGGTGCGCGACGTCTTCCAGCGCGACGAGCAGATGGCCGCGCTGCCCGGCCGCATGGGCATCGCGCACGTGCGCTACCCGACGGCCGGCGCGGCAAGCCCTGCCGAGGCGCAGCCGTTGTACACCAACATGCCCTACGGCATCGCCTTTGGGCACAACGGCAATCTCACCAATACGCATGCCCTAAAGGATGAGCTCTTCGCCGAGGATCGCCGGCACATCAACACCGAGTCCGATTCGGAAATCCTGCTCAACGTCTTCGCGCACGAGCTGATGGAGCAGGCCAAGGGCCCGCTGCGTGCCGAGCACGTCTTCGCCGCCGTGGCGCGCCTGCATCTGCGCGCCCGCGGTGCCTACGCCTGTGTGGCGATGATCACCGGCTTCGGCATGGTGGCTTTCCGCGATCCCTTCGGTATTCGTCCGGCCATTCTCGGCAAGCGCGAGGGGCCCGACGGCACCGACTACATGGTCGCCTCGGAGTCGGTGGCGCTGGATGCGCTGCAGTTCGAAATCATCGGAGACATTGCGCCGGGCGAGGCGGTGGTCGTCACGGCCGATGGTCGCCTGCTGCGCCATCAGTGCGCGCTGCGGCCGCAGCTTTCGCCCTGCCTCTTCGAGTACGTCTACCTGGCGCGTCCCGACTCGGTGCTTGACGGTGTCTACGTCTACAAGGCGCGGCTGCGCATGGGCGAGAAGCTGGGAGACAAGCTGTTGCGCGAGTGGCCCGATCACGACATCGACGTAGTGATTCCCGTACCCGAATCCTCACGTACGGCCGCAGCCGAGATGGCCGGTCGGCTGGGCGTGAAGTATCGCGAAGGCTTCATCAAGAACCGTTACATCGGGCGCACCTTCATCATGCCGGGGCAGGCCAAACGCAAGAAGAGCGTGCGCCAGAAGCTGAACCCCATCGACCTCGAGTTCTACGACAAGAACGTGCTGCTGGTCGACGACTCCATCGTTCGCGGTACGACTTCGCGCGAGATCATCCAGATGGCCCGCGACGCCGGGGCGAAGAAGGTTTATTTCGCCTCTGCCGCGCCGCCGGTGCGCTTCCCGAACGTTTACGGCATCGACATGCCGACGGCCTCAGAGCTGGTGGCCAACGGCCTCAGCGAGGCGGAGATAGAAGAGGCGCTGGGTGCCGATCGTCTCGTCTTCCAGGATCTGCAGGATCTGATGGATTCGGTGCGCGAGGGCAATGCCAAGCTGGAGCATTTCGACTGCTCTGTCTTCAACGGCGAGTACGTCACCAAGGACGTCTCGCGCGACTATCTCGACCAGCTGGAACTCTTCCGTTCCGATGCGGCCAAAAACGGCCATTCGGAGAAGCCCGGCATGCCGATCGAGCTGCACAACTCTGCCCATGGTGCCGCCCATGGCTGACGACCCCGACCAGCCTCGCGCTTACGGCGCGGGCACGCTCGGCGTGCGCGCGGAGACGCTGCGCACACCCTGGCGCGAGCACTCGCCGGCGATCTTCGCAACCTCCAGCTTCGTCTTTGATTCGGCCGCGCAGGCCGCCGAAATCTTCGCTGAGCGTGAGGCCGGCTACATCTATTCGCGCTTCACGAACCCGACGGTCGACGCCTTCGAGAAGCGGCTGGCAGCCATGGAAGGCGCCGAGGCGGGCATCGGCACGGCCTCCGGCATGAGCGCGATCATGACGCTGTGTCTGGCGCTGTTGTCGGAAGGCGATCACGTCGTCGCTTCGCGCACGCTCTTCGGCTCTACGATCTCGCTCTTCGACAACATCCTGTCGCGCTTCGGCCTGCATTTCAGCTACGTCGATCCCTGCGATCTCGACGCTTGGCGCGATGCCTGCACGCCGGCTACACGCATGCTCTTCGTCGAGACGCCGACCAACCCGCTCTGCGAGATCGTCGACATCGCCGGATTGGCGGCGATCGCGCGCGAGAAGCAGGCGCGGCTGGTGGTGGACAACTGCTTCCTGACGCCGGCGCTGCAGAAGCCACTGGCGCTGGGCGCGGATCTGGTCATGCATTCAGCCACCAAGTATCTGGACGGGCAGGGGCGCTGCGTGGGCGGCGCCATCGTCGGCGACGCCGAGACCGTTGCCGGCACGCTCTTCCGCTTCATGCGCACGGCCGGGCCCTGCATGAGCCCCTTTAATGCCTGGACCTTTCTGAAGGGCCTGGAGACGCTGAAGGTGCGCATGGAGGCGCACGAAACTCGGGCCCAAGCGGTAGCCGAGGCGCTGCTGGCGCAGAACGCGGTGCAGCACGTCTACTATCCGGGGCTTCCGGAGCATCCGCAGCACGCGCTGGCCGCACGCCAGCAACGCGGCTTCGGCGGCATCGTCAGCTTCGATCTCTCCGATCAGGGCGCGGCCTGGCGCTTCATCGACCGCCTGCAGCTCGCCTCCATCACGGCCAATCTCGGTGATACGAGGACTACCGTGACGCATCCGGCGTCGACCACGCATATGCGCATCGGCCCGGAAGCACGCGCGCGCGCCGGCATCGGTGACGGCCTGGTGCGCATCGCGGTGGGTCTGGAGGATGCCGAGGACCTGGTCGCAGATATTCGCGGCGCGCTGGCCTGAGATGTCAGCCGCGGCCGCGCGCCCGCAGTACGAGGCCGCGTGCACCGCGCTGCTGAGCGCCGACCCCGCCGACAAGTGCGCGCGCGTCGCAGCCCTCGATGCCGAGGCCGTGCCAGTACTCTCCGACGATCCGGCCTCGGCCCTGGCTGAAGCGCCCGGACGGCCCGAGCGCCCGGTTCTGCTGCACCCGCGCGAGGTTCCTCAGCGCGGACTGGGCAGCGAGGTGGGACGCATCGCGCTGCTGCACGCCGTGGCACACATCGAATTCAACGCCATCAATCTGGCACTGGATGCGACGCTGCGCTTTCCCGACATGCCCGACGACTACTACCGCGACTGGCTGTCCGTGGCAGTCGATGAGGCTCGGCATTTCTGCATGCTGCGCGAGCGCTTGCGCGAGCATGGTGTCGACTACGGCGATCTCCCGGCGCACAACGGTCTGTGGGAAATGGCCGAGAAAACGGCCCACGACGTCCTGCACCGAATGGCGCTGGTGCCGCGCGTACTGGAAGCGCGCGGCCTCGACGTCACGCCCGGCATGATCGCGCGCCTGAAGCAGGCCGGCGACACACGCAGCGCCGGCATCCTGGAAGTGATCCTCGAAGAAGAGGTCCGGCACGTGGCCATTGGAACGCGCTGGTTCCGCTTCAGCTGCGATCTTCGCGGTCTCGAGGCCGGTCCCACTTTCGAGGCACTTCTGCTGCGTTACGACACTGGCGTGCGCGCCCCACTCAATCTCGAGGCACGTCAGCGCGCAGGTTTTTCCGCGGATGAACTCAGGCGGCTCGACCCCGAAGGCGCCAACCGCATCGGGTTTGCCTAGTTGTCCTGCTGCTCGGGTACGCGTGTATCCACAAGGCGCGGATGCCCGATGCTGACTGTATCCATGGTGACCTCTGCCGTTCCGGTCTGAACACCCAGCGCCAACAACAGCGGGTCGATCAGCGTGGCGACCAGCCCGTTGACGACGTCGAGCAGGCCATCGATGAGATTCGTAACAGCGGTGGTCAGGGCTGCTAATAGATCACCAACCAGACCTACAAGGCCGCTGCCGTCGACTTTCTCGACATCTACGCCCATGGCGATGTTTATGTTGGTGGCCGCGCCGACCTGCTGCGGATTGTCCGGGCTGGGGGGCGCATCGGGCGCACCCTCGGCACGCCATACGGGCGGATGCCAATCCGGAATGGGGTTCCCAGCGTCGTCGGTCTCTACGCGCTGGAAGTCGCGGATTTCGTTCAGCGCAATCGGGTTCACGGCACCGCCGACACTGATGGTGGTCAGGTCCAGTGCGATATCAATGGTCGCGGAGCCTGCGCTGACGCCCGGAAGACAGAGCAGCCCTAACAAGGCTGGGCAGCTACCATCAATTTCAACTTGCGCCAACTGGATGCGTTTCTCGCTGCCGCTGTCGTCCAGCGGCGCGCCGTCGAAGGCGCCACCCGTAAAGCTGCCCACGCGCACTTCAGCCGTGCTCGGCTCTGCGCTCAGCGCTGCCACTGGCAAACCATCGTTGATGCCTTGCCGCGGGCAATCGAGCCGGTCCAGCCAGGCGCGCGCCTTGCCAGCTTCGACATCGATACCGATATTTAGAGGCGGAGACAAGGTATCGATGTCAATTGTGATGCCGGTCAGGACACCGATCAGTCCGAATATGATGTCGTTGAGAATGTCGTCGAGAACGCCGCTCAGTCCGGTGAGCAGCGCACCACCGGCGATGCGCACACCCAGTGTTAGCTGAGCCGTTTCGGCCATGGCCTGACCGGGTCTGCCCATGCCACTGAATTGCGGGCCTTCTAGTACCTTCAGGAAAACGCCAATGTCGGCTATTCCGGGGACGCTTAGGTTGATTGGCAGCTGTATCGGTGTGGTGCCGCTGGCGTCCGCCTTGGCGCTTTGGCCAAGTGCAAGGAGCAGATCAAAGAGATTGATCAGTGGAGCATTTGGCGTGTCCGCGCTGATGTCGTCGAAGAGCTCACCCATGGGCACGGCGCTGCCTTCCGCGGCGCCAGCAAGACTATCCAGCAGAGCCACAACCGTTCCGCTGGCGGTAGCACTCAGCGCGCCCGAAAGATCTGAGAGCACGTCGGGCAGCAACGGGTTCATGAGCGATAGGGCCACCGGATCGGAGAGATCTGCCACTCGCACGCCCAGCGCAGTGGCAAGTTGAGCGACCGTGACGCTGGTTTCCAGCAGACCTGAGGAAGCGCTGGCGACATCCAGAGCGATCACTGAGTTCTGGCAGGCGGTGTCGCCGGTCGGGCAGATCAGGCCTCCGATCACTGCATTGAGCAGGCCGTCGTCCACGGAGGCAAGGGTCGATCCCAAATAGAAGCTGCCTGCCGCAGGTTGCATGGCCGTTGCGGAAGCTCGCATCCGCTGCGAGCCAGCGGATGCGCCCCGCGGAAAAAGTGAGGCCGGCAGGTCCCGCGCCACCGTCACGCGTACGGCTGAAGCGGTCTCCATAGGCTCTGCTATCAGCTCACGGAAGCTGCTTTCTTCATCGCTGATGATGCGCCCGGCCGTGACCGTCAGATTCTCGGCGTCGATGTCTTCCAGCCCGTTGCGGGCGAGGCTCTGGCTAGCCGCGGCTTCAAGCTCGCCCTGTGTCGGCACCTCCGTCGCCGAGCAAGACGACACACGTCGGACGCTGTCGAGGGCCGCGATATCGGCCTGCTTCTGCAACTGCTGTTGGGCCAGATAGAGCCGGCCGATATCAATGACCAGCGTGGTGGCGGCCAGCATGGCGACCAAGGCGATGCCGGCGAATACAGCGGCCGCACCACGTTGCTGCGAACGCTTCTGGAGCGAGCCGATGGCTTCCCTGCGCATGACCGCCTCCGCTAATGAGAATCTGCGCCCAGAGTCGCATTGCATGAGTCAGGCATCGCCTTCCTGGCGACGGGCGGTTCAGTTCAGCTGATATTCGGCCAGACCGCCCCTGGTGGCCAGCAGATAGCGGTGCTCACCCGGGCGCCAGTCCGGCAGGACGATGCGCTCGCCGCCCGCGTGGCGGTGTCTCGCCGGACGATGGGTGTGGCCGTGAATGATGCGGGTGGCGCCATGGACGCGAAAGGCCTGTTCTACGGCATCTGTCTGCACATCGAGCAGGTCTTCGGGCATCCGGCGCTGACCCTGGCTGCTGCGCGTGCGCAGGCGTCGCGCGATCCGCCGACGCAGCGCCGCAGGCAGGTGCAGGAAGCCCTTCTGTGCAATCGGGTTGTGCGCGAAGCGCCGCCAACGCTGGTAGGCCGCGTCCTGCGTGCACCACTGGTCGCCGTGTGACAGCAGCGCCGGGCCATCGGGAAGCTGCACGGTAACCGGATCGGGCAAGGCGATGACGCCGTGTCGTGCCTGCGTGGTGGGGTCGAGCAGCAGATCGCGATTGCCGGCGATGAAGTAGATACGCGTGCCGGCGGCGGCGCGAGCGGCCAGCGCCGCCAGCACGGGGCGATGATCGGGGCCCGATACATCCTCGCCCAGCCAGTACTCGAAGATGTCGCCGAGCAGATAGATCGCGTCCACCGCGCGGCCGGGGCCTTCGAGCATCGCCAGGAATGCGTTGCGGTACTCGGAGGCGCCGGCCGGCAGATGAATATCGGAGACCAACAGCGCTGTGTTGTGGCGAGTAGCCGTCATTCCTTCCCGGCCAGGATCTCCACGCGCTCGATGACGACGGCTTCCAGGGGAACATCAGCGTGGCCGCTGCGGCGACCCGTGGGTACGGCAGCAATGCGGTCGACGACATCCATGCCATCGGTGACGCGGCCGAAGACGGCGTAGCCGTGCGGATCAACGCCGCCTGGATTGAGGAAGTCGTTGTCCTTGAGATTGATGAAGAACTGGCTCGTCGCCGAGTTCGGCGCACTGGTACGTGCCATGGCGAGGCTGCCGCGCTCGTTGTCGAGCTTGTTGCCAGCCTCGTTGGCGATGGGCGAGCGCGTCGGTCGTTGCTGCATGTCGGGGTCCATGCCACCACCCTGGATCATGAAGTCCGGGATGACGCGGTGAAAGACGGTGCCGTCGTAATGGCCGTCGCGGGCGTACTGCAGGAAGTTCTCGACGCTGGCGGGCGCCTCGTCGGGCGCCAGGGCGACGGTGATGGCGCCTTCGCTGGTATGCAGCACGACAGAGGGTGCGGCCCCGGCACCGGCTGCGGCGGTGCCCATGGAAGCGGCGGCGAGGATGTGACGGATCTTCATGCGGGGAGGGTCTCGGTGATGGGCGCCGATGGCGCGGAAAGGGGGTGTGGCACATCGCGCATGAGCGCAATGGCCTCGTCGATGAGGGCTGTGCCGTCGTCGCGACGGGTGGCTTCGCCGAGCAGGCGCCGAAAGGCGCGGCCGCGTGGCTGCCCGCGGTAAAGCCCGAGCATGTGGCGGGTTATGGCATGCACGCGCGTGCCGGCGGCCTGCTCGCGGGCGATATAGTCGCGCATGCGCAGCAGCACGGCCTCGCGGGTGGCTGTGGGCGGTGTGCTGGCGTAGAGGCATTCGTCGACGTCGTGCAGCAGCCAGGGGTCGTCGATGGCGGTGCGGCCGAGCATGACGCCGTCGAGCGCCCCCAGCTGTGTGCAGGCGGTATCCAGCGTATCGAGCCCGCCGTTGATGACCACGCGCAGGTCCGGCCGCGCCGCGGCGAGCGCGTGTACGCGCTCGTAGACCAGGGGTGGAATCTCGCGATTCTGCTTCGGTGACAGACCCTTCAGCCAGGCCTTGCGCGCGTGCACGATGAGCAGCTCGCAGCCGGCGGCAGCGACGGCATCCGCGAAGTCAGTGAGGAAGGCGGGTTCGTCCTGTTCGTCGACGCCGATGCGGCATTTCACGGTGACGGGCAGGCGCGTCGCGGCGCGCATGGCGGCCACGCAATCGGCGACCAGCGCGGGTTCGCGCATCAGGCAGGCGCCGAAGCCGCCACCTTGAACCCGGTCGGAGGGGCAGCCACAGTTGAGATTGACCTCGTCGTAGCCCCAGTCCTCGGCCATCGCGGCGCAGTGCGCCAGCGCGGCCGGGTCGCTGCCGCCGAGCTGCAGCGCCACCGGGTGCTCGGCCGCGTCGAAAGCGAGATGTCGATGCGCGTCGCCGTGCAACAACGCGCCGGTGGTGACCATTTCGGTATACAGCCGCGCGCGCGCGCTGATCTGCCGCAGGAAGTAGCGGCAGTGGCGATCCGTGTGCTCCATCATGGGTGCGACACAGAATCGATGAGAGAGGGCGCTGGCGCTCATGTCGCTATTGTAGCGGGCGGTGGCGCCGGGGCCTTCAATCTCCCGGTATCGACCAACCTCATAGGAGCAGATCATGGGCAGGCTCGTTGACGGCGTTTGGTACGACGAGTGGTACGACACCGAGAGCACCGGCGGTGCCTTCCGACGCGAGGATGCGGGCTTCCGCCATTGGGTGACCGCCGATGGCAGCCCGGGACCGAGCGGCGAGGGCGGCTTCGCCGCCGAATCCGGTCGCTATCACCTCTATGTCTCGATGGCCTGCCCGTGGGCGCACCGCACGCTGATCTTCCGCAAGATCAAGGCGCTGGAGCCGCACATCGGTGTCACGGTGGTGCATCCGCACATGCTGAGCAACGGCTGGGAGTATCGGCCGGAGCCCGAGCCGCTGCACGGCTATCACTTTCATTACCAGCTCTATACACACGTCAAGCCGGACTACAGCGGACGCGTGACCGTGCCGGTGCTGTGGGACAAGCAGCGCGACACCATCGTCTCGAACGAGTCGGCCGAGATCATCCGGATGTTTAACAGCGCCTTCGACGACATCACCGGTAATCGCGACGACTATTATCCCGAGGCGCTGCGCGGCGACATCGATTCGATCAATGGCCTCGTCTACGACAGCGTCAACAATGGCGTTTATCGCTGCGGCTTCGCGACAACCCAGGAAGCCTACGAGAAGCCCTTCCACGAACTCTTCGGCGCGCTCGACGAGCTGGAGGCGCGGCTGCAGGCGCAGCGCTGGCTATGCGGCGAGCATCTGACCGAGGCGGACTGGCGGCTGTTCACCACGCTGATGCGCTTCGACGCCGTCTACTATGGCCACTTCAAGTGCAACAAGCGGCGCATCCGTGACTACCCGGCGCTGTATCGCTATCTGCACGCGCTGCTGGCTGTGCCGGGTGTCTCCGAAACGGTGGATCTGGAGCAGTGCAAACAGCATTACTACTACAGCCACGCGACGATCAATCCAACGCGCGTGGTGCCGCTGGGCCCGGATCCTCTCGTCTAAGACTCTCAGAAGATGCGTGAGATCATCCGGCCGGTGCGCTCATCGCGGTAGCGCACGGTGGTTTTCTTGAAATTGAGGTCGACGAAGAGCAGGGCCTTCGCGTCGCCGTTCTTCCACTGCATGCTGACGCTGGTGTCATTCGAATAGACCAACTCGAACGTGCCGCGAAAGGCCGGATGCGAGCAGCGGAATTCCAGAAGCTGGATCAGTCGACGCACTACCGGCTTCTCGGTGGCCTCGGCCACCGCTTCCAGGTCGAAATAGGTGCGATTGATGTCGCGCAGCTCGCCGGTGTGCTCCATCAATTCCTCGTCATTGGTGCCCGCGAGCAGACCGACGTAGTAGATCTGCGGAATGCCTGGCGCGAAGAGCTGGATGGCGCGCGCGGCAATATAGGCGTCGTCGTTCTGCTTGAGGGCGTCGTAGAAGGTGCAGGTAAGCTGATAGATCGCCCCCACGCTGTGCACATTTGCCGCTGATCGCCGCAGGATCGGATCGGCGCTGCGCTGCGAGACATTGTCGATGACGGCCTGGATCTTGTCGGCAGGCAGGATGCCCTCGACGTCCGGAATGCAGATGCCGTCGTGGGTGTCCAGCACCGTGATCTGGTTGCGCGGGCAGACGCGCAGCCAGTTCTTCAGATGCACGCTGTTGGCATCGAGCAGGGAGTAGAGCAACAGCGGCGGCAGCGCAAAGCCGTAGGGCCGCATCCCGCGCATGCCGATGGCGAACTGGTAGCTGGAATGGTCGTGCACCTCGGGCAGCACTTCGGCGCCCATGCGGTTGGCGGTGCGGTGAAACCAACCCAGGATGTCGTAGACATCGGGCTCGACCAGGAAGCAGCTCGTGCCGATCTTCTTGGTGGTGTAGCCGAAGGCATCGAGCCGGAACAGCTTGACGCCATGACCGGTCATGACGCGGAGGTTTTCCTCCATGAAATCGTAGGTCGCCTCGGCGTCGTAATTCAGGTCGACCTGCTTCTCGGTGAAGGTGCACCAGACGCGCTTCTTCTCGCCATTGGCCAGGGTAACCTCGCGGAAGGGCTCCTTCTCCTTGCGAATGTGGATCTTCGCGAGGTCGTCGGATGTGATCTCGCCGAGGGCGTCAACGTCGACGAAGAGCTCGGCGTAGCGGCTGTCGCGGCCGTTGGCCAGGAAATCCTTGAACTCTGGCGATTCGTCGGCGATGTGATTCAGCACCAGATCCAGGCAGAGGTCGTACTCGGCAGCCAGTGCCTCGACTTCCTCCCAGCTGCCGTAGCGCGGGTCGATCTCGCGATGCGTCAATGGCGAAAACCCACCGTCGGCATTGGAGGGAAAGGGCGGCAGCAGGTGCACGCCGCCGAAGCAGCGCGGGAAATGCTCGCGCATCACCTTGTGCAGGTCGCTGATGCTGCTGCCCATCCGGTCCGGATAGGCGATGAGGTGAGGCAGGTTGCGCAGGATCATGGGCGAGGAATGTGGGATGGAATGGGGGTCAGCTCAGGTAGCCGCCGTCGACGGTCAAGGAGGTGCCGGTAACATAGCTGGATGCGTCCGAGGCCAGGTAGAGCACGGCCGGCGCGATCTCTTCGGGTTGGGCCGTGCGCTTCATCGGGATGTATCGCAGGAATCGTTCCAGTTGCTCCTCGTCACGGGTCAGCGCGCTGGCGAACTTCGTCTCGGTCAGCCCTGGCAACACGCAGTTGCAACGAATGCCCCAGTCGGCGCACTCCTTGGCGAAGGCCTGCGTCATATTGATGACGGCAGCCTTGGTGATGGAGTAGATGCCTTGATCGACCGCCGGGCGCACACCGTTGATGCTGGCGATATTCACGATGGCGCCACCGCCGTGCTCGCGCATTCGGTGCGCGACGCGGGACGACAGGTCGAAATAGCCGCGGATGTTCACCTGCAGCGTCTTGTCGACCATATTGAGGTCGGTATCCGCGATGTGCCCGAAGTAGGGGTTGGTCGCCGCGTTGTTGACGAGGATGCGGATCGGCCCGGCCTCGCTTTCAGCGCGCGCGACAAGGTCCTCCAGCGCCTCTGGGGTGCCTTGGTGCGCGGCGATGGCCGTCGCCTTGCCACCGGCGGAACGGATCGATTCGGCGACGGCGTCACAGGCTTCCTGCTTGCGGCTGGAGATGATGACGTGAGCGCCGTGCTCGGCGAGCAGGCGGGCGGTGGCTTCGCCGATGCCTCTGGAGGCGCCGGTGACGAGGGCAACCCGGTCGCTGAGGTCGAAAAGTTTATGCATGGCGTCTCCCTGGGCGTTGGCCCCGGTTGTTTGAGGTGGAAGCGGTCAGGTCGCGACGGGTAGAGGTGGCAGGCGCCGACGGCCGATCACGATCAGGACGGTACCAAAGCCGAACATCAGCACTCCGTAGACCGCCGACGGCACCGACATCGCCGGTGATTCCAGCAGCGTCAGAGTGATGAGCAGGCCCAGGGTGCCGTTCTTGATGCCCAGCTCCATGGCGCAGGTCAGCGCATCGCGCGGGCTGAGTCCGACGAAGGCGCCGCCGAACAGCCCCATAACGATTCCCGCGATATTGAGCAGCGCCACGGCAATGCCGGCGTCGCGGAACATTGGTATGGCGTCGGCGCCGAGCTGGGCAACGATCAGCACGATGAGCACGGCCAGTACGATGAGACCGAAGGCACCGACGACGCGCTCGGCACGTGCCGCCAACGCCGGCTTCCAGCCGCGCAGCGCCATACCAATGGCTACAGGCAGGATGACGATAGCGCCGAGGGTGCCGACGGTGCGCAGGAAGGGCAGGCGCAGCTCGGCCGCAGCCTCGGCGAGATCGGGCCGCAGCGGGAAGAGCTGAAGCGCCAGGTTGATGATCAGCGGCAGGCTCAGCACCGTGATCAGGCTGGCGGTGACGGTCAGCGTGATGGATAGCGCCACATTGCCGCGCGCGAAGAAGGTGAAGATGTTGGAGGTCGTCCCGCCCGGGCAAGCGGCGATGACGACCAGGCCCACCGCCAGCGCCGGGTCCATGGGTAGCACCCACGCCAGCGCCAGCGCGATGAGTGGCATGAGCACTACCTGCGCCGCCGTCCCGAAGCTCGTCGCGCGCGGGTAGACCACGATTTCACGGAAATCACGCGGGCGCAGCGTCAGCCCGATGCCGGTCATGATGACGAAGAGCGCCAGCGGTAGGCCGATATCGATCAGCAGCGAGCTTTCCAAGCGAGGCTCCGGAAGAGGGGCGGGAGAGTTGGGGTCTAGATGCCGGCGACGTGCGCGGCGCGCTTGACCAGCAGATGCACCATCGGGCCGAAGTCGCGATAGCGGGGGTTGCTCGTCTGGCCGGCCGCGTAGCGGTAGTAGATCTGCTGCGCGATCACGCCCAGGCGAAACAGGCCGAAGGCGATGAGAAAGGCGGGATCTTCCACCTTCTGCCCGGTCTGCTTCTCATAGAAGGCGATCACCTCGTCGCGCGTCATCATTCCCGGCAGATGCGAGGGCTGCATGCGCAACGCGGCGAGCTCATCGTCATCCCCGGCTTCGATCCAGTAGGCCAGCGCGCAGCCGAGATCGAGCTGCGGATCGCCCACTGTGCACATCTCCCAGTCCAGCACACCGATGATGCGCAGCTGCTCGTCGGGTGAAAGCACGACGTTGTCGAAGCGGTAATCGTTGTGGATCAGGCTGGCGCGGCCGTTCTCTGGTCGCTGATTCTCGTCGAGCCAGCGCATGATGGCGCTCGCTTCCGGGGCATCCTCGGTGGTCGCCCGCTCGTAGCGCTCGTTCCAGCCGCGCACCTGGCGCCCGACATAGCCTTCCGGCCGGCCGAGGTCGGTGAGGCCTACCTGCGCCGGATCCAACTGGTGCAGATCAATGAGCGTCTGCCAGAAGGCCTGGCACAGGCGGCTGGCGGCCGGTGCGTCCAGCGTCATGCCCTCGGGCAGGTCGCGCCGGAGGATGATTCCCTCCAGCTTTTCCATGACGTAGAAAGGGGCGCCGATGACGGATTCATCCTCGCACTCAGCCAGCGGCTCGGGTACCGGGAAATGGCCGTGCAGCCCGGACATGACGCGGTACTCGCGCCCCATGTCGTGACCGGACTTGGGCCGCGTGCCGAAGGGCGGGCGGCGCAGAATCAGTGTGCGTCTGCCGAAGTCCAGGGCGTAGGTGATGTTGCTGGCCCCGCCGGGGTATTGCGCGGTTTCCGGCTCGCCTTCGGGAAGGTCGGGGATGTGCTCGTGCAACCAGGGGAGAAGGCGCTCCAGATCAAGAGCATCCTCGCTGCGGACGGCTTCGGGGCGGTCGACGAAGCGGTTGCTCACGTGGCGCTCCTATTGAACGAAGACGGGGCCATGCATGTTCGCGCCCAGAGCGCGGCCGCGAACATCGGCGAGCTGGCCATCAACGATCAGCGTGTAGCGACCACTCTCCGGCACTGGCAGGGTTGCGATGCGGCTGTTGTTCTCCGGTACCTGCCACTGCGCATCCAGGGTATTGCCGGTGGCGTCGCGGACCGTGACGTGATCGGCGAGGTCGTCGGCGTGCACCGCACCGTGGAAAAGAATGGCAATCGCCTGCTCGCCACTCAGCGGACCGACGTGACGAATGCCGAAGCCGCTCTGCGCGGGTTCGGCTGGCCACCAGCGGCGCACGGCGGTGGCGGGGGGATGCTCGCCCGCAGCGACCGCCAGTAGCGAGCCGTGTGCCGGCCCGGTCTGCGCGATACCCACAGGATTGCGGTAGGGGTCGGAAAGTGCGGCGTCCTCCGAGGCCTCTGCCGATTCACCGGGCGGTACGCCCGCTTCCTCGAAAATGCGATCCAGCTGCTCCGCGCGCGTCGGGCCGGTCCGCGTTGAGCCCTCGTCGGCGAAGACGGTCTGCAGCCCCGTGAATACAACAAATGCGACGGCGGCAATGCAGGCTAGAACTAAGAATGAACGGACGATCGTATTCGCCATGGGTCTCCCTCCTGTTGTGTTGCGAAGCCGAACGAGTACGCCGATTGCCAGCACGCACCCGAGCACGCAGCGATAATAACGCGCATTGCCGCGCGCGCTTGGCGCGCGAGCCAGAAAACGGAGACCCTCTTGAGCGAGCACAAGGCTGGAGAATCACCGGCGCCGCCCCCGCGCCAGGCGCAAGCGCGCTCCCGGCTGCCCACCCCCTTCGCCACCTTCGATCTTTCGGTCTACGCCGATGACGAGGGCAAGGAACACCTTGCCATCACGCTGGGTGATATCCACGGCAGCGGCGAAGAGGCCCCCCTGCTGCGCATTCATTCCGAATGCTTGACCGGCGACGCGCTCTTCTCGCTGCGCTGCGACTGTGGTTTCCAGCTGGAGCACGCGCTGCAGCGGATCGCCGTGGAAGGCCGTGGTGTGCTGCTCTATTTGCGCCAGGAAGGGCGAGGCATCGGCCTGGCCAACAAGATTCGGGCCTACGCGCTGCAGGACCAGGGACATGACACCGTGGAAGCCAACGTGCGGCTGGGCTTTCCGCCCGACGCCCGCGACTACGGCATCGCGCTGGAGATCCTCGCCGACCTGGGTGTACGCGCGGCGCGGCTTATGACCAACAACCCGCGCAAGATCGCGGCGCTGGAGGAAGCCGGCATTGAGATCGTCCAGCGCGTCCCGATCGAGTGTGGGCGCAATCCGCACAATGAGAACTATCTGACGACCAAGGCCGGCCGCCTCGGGCACCTGATGCAGAGCGAGTGAAACTGCCGTGACGCGCGAAGTCCAGAAAGCTCGGCGCGGCGTGCTCGGTGAGCTGGGCGCGCTGACGGTGCAGACCTACCGTCTGTCGCGCGCCTTCTCGCCGCTGCTTCACTTGCTCGCGCACGAGCACGATGTCACGCGGGACGAGCTGTCGCAGGCGGTGGATACCGTCTTTGAGGGGCTCTACGCGCATCCGGCCACGCGCTCGCTGGAGCGCATCACTGACCACCTGCGTACGCGGCGCCTGATCCCGGACGAGCAGTCCACCGAGGACCTGATCCGCTTCGTCGTCGATCAGCTGCTGCAACGCAGCCCCGTCCCCGTACCGCAGGCACTGATCGACGAGTTCTGGCTTTTCTTCGAGGAGCTGTTCTCCAGCGAAGAGATCAAGGGCCTCGGCGAAATGTCGCTGGACATGGTGCGGCTGGTGATCAGCACCTATGAGCCGCTGCTGACAGAGGTCGTGAACATCCTCAAGGCGGGGCGCCGCTTCAATCAGTGGCAGTTGCAGGAGTTGCTGCGCCGCGCCGCGACCGTGCGCGAGGACATCGTCATTGTCCGGCGCCAGCTGCGCGCCCTGCGCTGGGTGCGTCCCTTCTTCCAGGCCGACCCCAAGGACTTCCAGGCTCAGGCGCAGATCGTCGCCAGCATGGTGCGTGAATTCGGGCCCTTCTTCATCAAGATGGCGCAGGTTGCTGCCGCCAATAGCGATTTCCTTCCTGAGGAGATCGCGCGCGAGCTGGCAGTCTTCCACGAGGATGTCGCGCCGATGAGCCCGGAGGAGGTCGAGCAGGCCTTCCAGGAGAGCTTCGGCAAGTCGCCGCACGATCTCTATATGGGCTTCGACGCCGAGAAGCCGCTGCGCTCGGGTTCCATCGGCTCGGTCTATCTGGCCAAGAAGCCTTTCGTCGAGAACGGCATGGAGGTGCTGCGGCCCATCGTCGTCAAGGTCGGGCGGCACCATATCGACCGCGAGTTCGCCATCGGTAAACTGGTGATCGGCCTGGCCATTCTGTCCAGTCAGTACTGGGCGCCTCATTCCAAGCTCGCCCCCTTCCTGCGCGCGCTGCAGGAGCAGGTCGACGAGTTCGTTGCCGGCTTCCTGCAGGAGCTCGATTTCGAGGACGAAGCGGCCAATCAGGTGCGTTTCCACGCCCGTGCCCAGAACACCGGTGTATGGCGCGTGCCGGCGCTATACGGCAGCTCGCGGCGCATCCTGGAGATGGAGTTCCTCGCGGACGGCGAGAGCCTGGTGCGCGCGCTGCGCCGGCAGACGCCCGCAGCACGCAAGCGCTTTCGTGCGCAGGTTGCCGAACGCCTGCTGTACACGATCCTGCATCACGCGCTGGTGTATCGCGAGATGCATGGCGACCTGCATCCCGGCAACATCATGATCGGTTCGGATAACGCGCTCTATCTCATCGACTGGGGCAACACCGTGCCGCTGGACGGCAAGTGGGACGCAGTCTGGGATTACGTCTCGGGCGCCTGCCTGGCCGACGTCGACCTGCTCACCGATGCACTGATCCGCATGAGCACTTCGCCGCAGGCCAACGCCGGGCGCCGCGCCGAGATCCGCGCCCTGCTCGCCGAAACGCTGGCCAAGCGCGATATCCGGCCGCTGAAGGCGCGCAACCTGCTGCAGGAGCTGCATCGTGGCGGTGTCGAGGGCTTGCGCCAGCGCGGGCAGGCGATTCTTCACCTCATCTCGAACACACAGCATCTCGGCCTGGTGGTGAAGGGGGACTACACGCACCTGTCGCGCGCGTTGATGGCGGCTGCCGGCAGCTTTGGGGCGCTCTACGAGGGTGAGCCGCGTCGGCGGTTACTGCGCGATCTCATTGGTGGCGTGCTGCGCCTGCCGTTTCTGTACTCGCGCGACCGCGTGCGAATGGAGCTGCGTGCGCTGCGCGGCCGGCTGGCACTGCAGCCCGCCGCACGACCGGCGGCGTTGCCGGCACCGAGTCAGCCGGGACCACCCACCGAAGGACGCTATCGCCATGGCTGATGCCTTCTTCACCGCACTGCGTCCGCTCGTCTTCCGGCTGGATGCCGAGCGGGCGCACTGGCTGACGGTGCGCGCGCTCGCTGCCGCTCCGGCCGCGGCTGGCTGGATAGGAGAGCCGGTCGTGGACCCTGTCGAGTGCTTGGGCCTGCGCTTTCGCAACCGCGTCGGACTCGCCGCTGGCATGGACAAGGATGCACGCGCAGTTCGCGCCTTCGCGCGGCTGGGCTTCGGCTTCGTCGAAGTCGGAACGCTGACGCCACGTCCGCAGCCCGGCAATCCGAAACCGCGGTTGTTCCGCGACGTCGCCGCAAGGGCGGTGATCAATCGGCTGGGCTTCAACAACGCCGGTATCGACGCGGCCGTTCGCCGGCTGGAAAGCGAGCCGCGGGAATGCGTGGTGGGTGTCAATATCGGCAAGAACCGCGATACGCCGGTCGAGCGCGCCGCCGAGGACTACGTCTACTGCCTTCGGCGCGCCCACGCCACAGCGGATTACATCACCGTCAATGTCTCCTCGCCGAACACGCCAGGGCTGCGCGATCTGCAGGACGAGCAGGCGCTGATCGTGCTGCTCGACACTATTGCGCAGGAGCGCGAACGGCTGGCCGACGCCCAGGGCGCACGCACGCCGGTGCTGCTCAAGGTTGCGCCGGATCTGGCCGATGCCGCTCAGCACCGTATCGCGCTGGCCGCCCGCGAGCGTGGAATGGATGGGCTGATCGCCACCAATACCACCATCGAGCGCCCTCCGGGGCTGTCAGCGAAAGTGGCGAAGGAGGCGGGCGGCTTATCCGGGGTGCCGCTGGCTCCGCTGGCAGCGACGGCACTGAAGAGCTTGCGGGCGGCCTGCGGCGCGGACTTCCCGATCATCGGTGTTGGTGGCATCGACAGCCCGGCGGCCGCGCACCAGCGCATCGCCGACGGCGCCGACCTGATCCAGCTCTACACGGGCATCGTCTACGAAGGGCCCGGGCTGCCGGCACGGCTGGCGCGAGCGCTTCGCGACAAGGTCTCGTAACGCTGGCAATGCCTGCTCACAGCCGGCACAATGATTTGATAACGACAGGGAGAAACCTTCATGCAACTCAACAAAGTTCTTGCTGCAGCCGTGCTGGTCGCGGCTACCGGGACGGCACAAGCTGTCAACACGCCCGATAACGAGATTCCTTACGCCGCCGGCTTCGGCAGCTATACCATCGTCGACAGCGAGCGCAACTGGGACGACGATTTCGGCTACCAGCTGACCTTCGGCCTGCCGCTGGCATGGGAGGACACGGCGTTGGAACTGTCCTTCTTCAACGGTGGTTTCGAGCGCGATATCGACGGCGAGGATGACTACCACGCCGGCATTACGGTGGATTTGGTACGTGATTTCGGCGGCATCAGCTTCCTGTCGCGCAACGACGTGACGCCCTATGCCCTGGCAGGTATTGGCGCTGTTCGCGACGATGTGCAGGGTGATACAGAAATTCGGCCGATGGCGAATGTCGGCGGTGGCGCGCTCATGGGGCTTCCGCTATGGGGCATGGGCCTGCGCACCGAGTTCCGCCTCGTTGGCCAGCACCAGTCGCTGTCCGCACCGGGCTCGAATCTCCTGCTCGACTATCGCTTCCTGGTCGGCCTGCAGGTTCCGCTGACGCCCTTCTTCGGTGAGAGCGAGCCGGACGAGCCGCTCCCCGAGGAAGAGGAATGCGAAGTCGCCGTGGTCGATCCCGTCACTGGCCGTACCGATTGCCGCAGCGATTCGGACGATGACGGTGTCGACGATACGCGCGACCAGTGCCCCGGCACGCAGGCAGGCGTCGAGGTCGACGACAGCGGCTGCCCGGTTCAGCAGGCGCAGAGCGATGCCGATGGTGACGGCGTGGCCGATGTCGATGACGCCTGCCCGGATACCTACGAAGGTGTGACGGTCAACACGGCTGGTTGTGCCGAGCCGCAGCCGCTGGTTATTCCGCGCCTGACCTTCGATCTGGACACCGCCCGCCTGACCCCGGATGCGCGAGAAGTCCTCGGCGACGTGGCGGCGATGCTGGAAGGGCAGCAGGATCTCACCGTCGAGATCATCGGCCACACCGATAGTCAGGGCGCCGATGACTACAACCAGACGCTCTCCGATCAGCGCGCGGCCTCCGTCAAGACGTATCTGACCTCGATGGGGGTCGACGGTAGCCGTATGGATACGACCGGTCGCGGCGAGAGCCAACCGGTTGCGAGCAATGAAACCGAAGAGGGACGGCAGGAGAATCGCCGTGTGACCTTCTGGCTCTATCTCGACTGAGCCCCATCGCAAGGATGGACGACGGGGCGGCCTCAGGGCCGCCCTTTCTATTGCAAGCCCCGGAGATTCCGCCGATGTCGCGACAATCCACCGCAAGTACGCCAGTCAGCTCGCCGTGCACGGGCGTGTGCACGCTCGATGCGGCCGGCCAACTGTGCGTTGGTTGTCTGCGCAGCGGTACCGAGATCGCCGAATGGCCGCATGCCGACGAAGGGCGCCGGCGGGAGATTCTTGCGTCGGTACGCGCTCGGCGCGGGCACGCGCCGCTTGCAGCCAATCAGACGGAGCAGGGCGATGAATAAGTTACAACAGCCACCGCACCGCGTCAGCGTGCCCGTGCGCTGGGGCGATATGGATTGCCTCGGGCACGTCAACAATGCCCGCTTCTTCACCTATGACGAGGATGTGCGCTTGGGCTTCTTCAACCAGCTGATGGCCGACGATCCGCGCTTTTGGAAGGACTACGGCCTGATCCTGGCGCACATCGGCTGCGATTTCCTCGCCCAGCTGCATGCCCCCAACGATCTGGACGTGCACTACGGCATCAGCCGCATCGGCGGCAAGAGCTTCGAGACGCAGGCCCTGATGCACGCGGGCGGAGAGCCGGTGGCGCGCACCCGCGCCATCGTCGTCTGGTTCGATTATCGCGAGCAGGCCACGCTGCCGATCCCCGACGGCGTCCGCGCCAAGCTTCAGACCTATCTGCTGCCGGATGCCGCGAAGTAGCGGGTAGCTGTAAGGGCCAACTCTTCGCCAACCGGATCACGTTGGCATCCTTGTAGGCCGGACTGAAGCCCGACCTACCAGGCTCGGGACGACCCGGCCCTTCGTATCTGCGAGATCCGACGCTTTCGCGCTCAGATATCCCGCGCCTGGTCCGCGGCGTTGCCGAGGTAGGTGTCGGGTGTCAGCGCCAGCAGGCGCTCGCGGTCGGCCTCGGGAATATCCAGCTCGCGGATGAAGTCGCGCAGCGCGTCGCGCTCGATGCGGCGGCCTCGCGTCAGGCGCTTGAGCTGCTCGTAGGGTTCGGGCAGACCGTAACGACGCATGACGGTCTGCACGGCTTCGCCGAGAACCTCCCAGTTGTCGTTGAGATCGCGCCCGAGCCGCCAGGCGTCCGCTTCCAGCTTGCCGGCGCCCTTGGCGATGGATTCATAGGCCAGCACGCCGTGCGCGATGCCGACACCCAGATTGCGCAGCGTGGTGGAATCGGTCAGGTCGCGTTGCCAGCGCGAGATGGGGAGTTTGCTCGCCAGATGGTTGAGGATGGCGTTGGCGATGCCGAGATTGCCCTCCGCGTTTTCGAAGTCGATGGGGTTGACCTTGTGCGGCATGGTCGAGCTGCCGACCTCGCCATCGACCATGCGCTGGCGGAAGTATCCCAGCGAAATGTAGCCCCAGAGATCGCGACAGAAATCGATGAGAACCGTGTTGGCGCGCGCCAGCGCGTCGAAGTACTCGGCGATGAAGTCGTGCGGCTCGATCTGCGTCGTTGCCGGGGTCTGGGAGAGGCCGAGGCCGTCAATGAAGGTGGCCGAGAAGGCTGGCCAGTCGACTTCCGGATAGGCCGCGATATGGGCGTTCCAGTTGCCTGTTGCGCCATTGATCTTGCCCATGATCTGGACATCGGCGAGCTGTTGGCGCTGGCGGGCGAGGCGATGCACGAAGACTGCCAGTTCCTTGCCCAGCGTCGTGGGTGAGGCCGGTTGGCCGTGCGTGCGCGAGAGCATGGGCTGCTCGGCGTACATGCGCGCGAGTTCGGCGAGCTTCGCCGTCATCTTCTCCAGCGCCGGCAGCAGCACGCGCTCGCGGCACTCGCGCAGCATCAACGCGTAGGCGAGGTTATTGATGTCCTCGGAGGTACAGGCGAAGTGGATGAATTCCTTGACCTTCGACAACTCCTCGTGTTGCCCGATTCGCTCCTTAAGGTAGTACTCGACGGCCTTGACGTCGTGATTCGTCGTCTGCTCGATCTGCTTGACGCGCTGGGCTTCGTCGACGTCGAAGTTGGCCGCGATCTGCTCCAGACGCTCCTGCGCGGATTCGGACAGCGGCACGACCTCCGGAATCTCGGGGCTGGCGGCGAGCGCCTCCAGCCAGCGGATCTCCACTAGCACGCGGAAGCGGATCAGGCCGTATTCGGAGCAAATCTCGCGCAGCTCCCAGGTCTTGTCGGCGTAGCGCCCGTCAATGGGGGAGAGGGCAGTCAGGGAAGTCAGTTGCATCGCGGCATCCGGAAGAGGGCGGTCCGGACAACACCGGGTGGCGCTGTCAGGGGCGGGCATTTTAAGGCAGGCTGGCTTTTCTGCCGACGCCGCTGGCGCATGACCAAGACAAGGATCACCGGATGACACAGCAAGCGACTCGCATCGAGAAGGACTCCATGGGTGATGTCGCCGTGCCACGCGATGCCTTATGGGGTGCACAGACACAGCGCGCGCTCGACAACTTCGCCATCTCGGGGCATCGCTTTCCGCGCGCCTTCCTGCGCGCCCTGGGTCTGGTCAAGGCCGCAGCCGCCGAGGCCAACCGCGAGCACGGCGTGCTTGAGGCCGCGACGGCCGAGGCCGTCGCGGCAGCAGCGCAGCGGGTAGCCGACGGAGCGGTGGACGACGCCTTCCCGCTGGATGTCTTCCAGACCGGCTCCGGCACTTCCACGAACATGAATGCCAACGAAGTGATCGCGCGCATAGCCTCGCGCAACAGCGGCGCGACGATCCACCCCAACGACCACGTCAACGCCAGCCAGTCCTCCAACGACGTCATTCCGACCACCATCCACGTCGCCGCAACGCTCGCTCTTGAGGAGGATCTGTTGCCCGCCCTAGACGGGCTCGCGGCCGGCATTCGCGAGCGAGCCACCACGCTGGCCGGCTTCGTCAAGACAGGCCGCACCCACCTGATGGATGCCATGCCGGTGCGCCTCGATCAGGAGGCGGGTGCCTGGGCGACGCAGATGGAGCTGGCGGCCGAACGGCTGCGCGCCAGCCTGCCCCGGTTGCGCGAGCTGGCGCAGGGCGGCACCGCGGTGGGCACCGGGGTCAATGCGCCGGACGGCTTCGCGCAGACCTTCTGCCGGGTCTTGTCGGCGCGCACAGGCTGGACGTTCCAGCCTGCGCGCGACCCTCTCTGCGCGCTGGCCAGTCAGGACACCGCCGTCGAGGTGTCCGGACAGCTCAAGGCGCTGGCCACCGCGCAGATGAAGCTCGCCAACGATCTGCGCTGGATGAACTCGGGGCCGCTGGCCGGGCTAGGCGAGATCTCGCTGCCAGCGCTGCAGCCGGGTTCCTCGATCATGCCCGGCAAGGTGAATCCGGTGATTCCCGAGGCCGTCGCCATGGCCGCCGCCCAGGTCATGGGCAACGACGTCACGGTTGGCATTGCGGGCCAGTCGGGCAACTTCCAGCTCAACGTCATGCTGCCGGTGATCGCACACAATCTGCTGGAGTCGATCCGCTTGATGGCCACGAGCTGCCGTGCGCTGGTCCCGGTGATCCGCGACTTCGAGGTGCGCGCCGAGACGCTGACGCGCGCACTGGAGCGCAATCCGATTCTGGTTACCGCGCTGAATCGCGAGATCGGCTATGACCGCGGCGCGGCCATCGCCAAGCGCGCCTACGCCGAGGGGCGTAGTGTCATGGAGGTGGCACTGGAAGACAGTGGCCTGGACGAGGCACGGCTGCGCGAGTTGCTGGATCCGCGCCGCTTGACCGGCTGAGGCTCGACGCCCGTGATCGGCTAGCATGTCGCACTGCTACCGACCCCTTTTCAGCGAGCAGCGAGCCCGTTCCGCATGACTACGATCCGCCAGGACGACTTCGTCACCTCCATCGCCGACGCCTTCCAGTACATCAGCTACTACCACCCGCAGGACTACATCCAGGCGCTGGGTGCGGCCTATGAGCGCGAGGAATCGCCAGCAGCGCGCGACGCCATCGCGCAGATCCTGACCAACTCGCGCATGTGCGCCGAGGGCCGTCGCCCGATCTGCCAGGACACCGGCATCGCGCTGGTCTTCCTGAAGGTCGGCATGAATGTGCAGTGGGATTCGACCCTGTCGGTACAGGAAATGGTCGACGAGGGCGTGCGCCGCGCCTACGGCAATCCGGACAACGTCCTGCGTGCCTCGGTGCTGCGCGACCCGGCCGGCGCGCGCCAGAACACGCGTGACAACACGCCGGCAGTGGTGCACTACGAGATCGTGCCGGGCGATGACGTTGAGGTCATCTGCGCGGCCAAGGGTGGCGGCTCGGAGGCCAAGAGCAAGCTGGCCATGCTCAATCCTTCCGATTCCATCGTCGACTGGGTGCTCAAGACCGTGCCGACGATGGGCGCCGGTTGGTGCCCACCGGGCATTCTCGGCATCGGCATCGGCGGCACGCCCGAGAAGGCGGCGCTGCTGGCCAAGGAATCGATCATGGCGCCGGTGGACATCCAGGATCTGATCGCGCGCGGCCCCAGCAACCGCGTCGAGGAACTGCGCCTGGAACTCTACGAGAAGGTCAACGCGCTGGGCATCGGTGCGCAGGGTCTGGGCGGACTGACCACTGTGCTCGACGTCAAGATTCTCGACTACCCGACCCACGCCGCCAATCTGCCGGTGGCGATGATCCCGAACTGCGCCGCCACGCGGCACGTCCACTTCCATCTGGACGGCAGCGGGCCGGCCGCGCTGGCGCCGCCGAAGCTGGAGGACTGGCCCGACGTCACCTGGCAGGCGAACACCGAGGTCGCCACCCGCGTCGATCTCGATACGCTGACGCCGGAACAGGTCGCCAGCTGGAAGCCGGGCCAGACCCTGCTGCTCAACGGCAAGATGCTCACCGGCCGCGATGCCGCGCACAAGCGCATCGCCGACATGCTCGCCCGTGGCGAGGAACTGCCGGTGGATTTCACCAATCGCGTGATCTACTACGTCGGCCCGGTGGATCCGGTGCGCGACGAGGCCGTCGGCCCAGCGGGTCCGACCACGGCCACGCGCATGGACAAGTTCACCGAAACCATGCTGTCGCAGACCGGCCTCATCGCCATGGTGGGCAAGGCGGAGCGCGGGCCCGAGGCCATCGCGGCTATCCGCGCTCACGGCTCGGCCTATCTCATGGCTGTCGGTGGCGCGGCTTACCTGGTTTCCAAGGCCATCCGCTCGGCGAAGGTGGTTGGTTTCGAAGACCTCGGCATGGAGGCGATCTACGAGTTCGAGGTCGCGGATATGCCCGTGACCGTGGCCGTGGACGCCCAGGGCGAGTCAGTGCATCAGACAGGCCCGCGCGAGTGGCAGGCGCGCATCGGCAAGATTCCGGTCGTCACCGCCTGAATCATTCAACCGCAGATTTCGCAGATCGGCGCAGATCCTTCTAGAGATTAATCCCTTGAATCTCCGCATTCTGGAGTTATTCGCTGAACCACCTCTCGGGGTCACATGAACTTTCGCTTATTCAGTTTGCTGGGATTCTTGGCTACCGTCGGCGCGATGGGTTTCGCGCTGTGGCTGGAGCATGTGCAGGGCCTGGAGCCGTGTCCGCTCTGCATCTTCCAGCGCGTGGCGATGATCGCCACCGGCCTGGTCTTTCTGCTCGCGGCGTTGCACGGGCCGAGGGGCACCGGTCGCTGGGTCTACGCGCTGCTGGTCTGGTTGAGCGCCGGGGCCGGGATGGCGATCGCGGGCCGCCACGTCTGGCTGCAGAGCCTGCCCGAGGATCAGGTACCGGCTTGCGGCCCGACCCTCGACTTTCTGACGGACAGCCTGCCGCTCTGGGATGTCGTCGCCACGGTACTGCGCGGCGACGGCAACTGCGCGGTCATCGATGCGGCCTGGCTTGGCATATCTCTGCCGGCGTGGACGCTGATCGGTTTCGTCGGGCTCGTGCTCTGGGCCGGTGTCGCGCTGCTGGCCACACGCCCCGACAATCGCTGAGCCCCTTTCACCCCATTACCACGCATATCCGGGAGTCCCCGCAATGTCCTACGCCACGACTGATCTATCCGACGCCCATCCCGAAGCCGCCGTTCTGGAGCCCATGTTCGGGGACTTCGGCGGCAACATCGATTTCCACGGGCCGGCGCATACCCTCAAGATTCACGAGGACAACTCGCTGGTGCGCGCCGCGCTGGAGCAACCGGGCGAGGGCAAGGTGCTGGTGGTCGACGGCGGCGGCAGCATGCGCTGCGCGCTACTGGGCGACCAGCTCGCCGAATTGGGCGTGAAGAACGGCTGGGCCGGCGTCGTTGTGTACGGCTGCATCCGCGATTCGGCGGTCATCGAGGGTATGGCCATCGGCGTCAAGGCGCTGGACACACACCCGCGCAAGTCCGAGAAGCGCGGTGCCGGCATCGAGAACAAGGCGGTGCACTTCGCCGGTGCCACGATTCGTCCCGGCGACTACGTCTATTGCGATGCCGACGGCATCCTCGTATCGCCGGAGGCGCTGCCGGAAGCATGAGTCGTGATGCCGGGCAGGCGGCGGTAGATCGGCCCGCGCCCGCACGCTACCGGATGGCCGAGCTGGAGCGCCTCTCCGGCGTCGGTCGCGAGGCCATCCGCTTCTACATCCGCAAAGGGCTGTTGCCCGAACCGGAGCGCCCGTCGCGCACCATGGCCTGGTACTCGGAGGAACACCTCCGCCTGCTGCGCACCATTCGGCGACTTCGCGAGGAAGAACTGCTGCCGCTGGCGGCAATTCGCGCAGTCCTGCATGACGTTGCCTCACATCCCTTCAGTCAACGGCAGCAGCGCATGCTGCGCCGCATGCGGCAGCGCGTGCATCGCGAAGGTGGGGTGGCCCGCTCCAGCCGTGGGCGCGCGGAGCTCGCCGAGGCACTTGGTCTGGATCGCGAGGCGCTTCGTCAGGCCGAGGAAGCGGGGCTGATCCGCGAAGGTGCTGATGATCTCAGCGGAGAAGAAGAGGAGCTGCTAGCCCTGTGGGCGGAAGTTCGCGATGCCGGCCTCAGTCGCGAGCGCGGGCTGGGCCCGCGCGATATGGCGATGGTGGCGCAAGCGGTGGATAAAGTCTTCGGCGCGGAGCTGGATATCTTCAGCGAGCGGCTCGGCGATCTTTCCGACGCCGAGACCGATGCCTTGCTGGAGGTCGTAATCCCGAATATCAACCGGATGTTCGCGCTGCTCCACGGTCGGCGCGTGCGCAGCTTCGTGGAATCGGCCAATGCAGCCGGCGACACGCCGGCCGACGACGATTAGGCGGCGTCGCTACCCAGCCGCTCGAAGTCCGGCTTCTCTCGCACCGCGCAGTCCGGACAGGCCCAGTTTTCCGGAACCTGATCCCAGGATGTTCCCGGAGGAAAACCTTCCTCCGGGCAGCCGGCAGCTTCGTCGTAGATGAAGCCGCAGCCGGGGCAGCGATAGCGCTCTGCGCTCATTGCGCCACTTCCTCTGCCGGGCGGTGCAGGCGGGCGAAGATCTCGTCACGCCGCTCCGGGAGCACATTGGCCAGCCGCATATCGTGTCCGTACAGCTCGGCGACCCGCTCGTCCATGATGCGCCGCCACAGCGGCGGGACCAGCGCGGCCATGAACATGCCCGGATAGCCGCTGGGCAACTGCGGGAGTCCCTCGAAGTTGCGCAGAGCCTGATAGCGACGGGTCGGATTCGCGTGATGGTCCGAGTGCCGCTGCAGCTGGAAGAGCACCAGATTCGACACCAGATGGTTGGTATTCCAGGAATGCTCGGGCCGAGGGCGTTCGTAGCGCCCGTCCTTGCCGCGCTGGCGGCAGAGCCCGTAGTGCTCAATGTAGTTGGCCTGGCTCAGCAGCATATAGCCCAGGAATGCCTGCATGAACAGGAAGGGGAGGGCCAGCCAGCCGAAGAACACGGTAACGCCGATGTAGAGCACCACGGTCATCAGGCCGGCCTGAACTATTTCGTTCTCCAGGCTCAGCGTGGGCTTGCCAATGCGACTAAGTCGCTCGCGCTCGATGTTCCAGGCGCGGCGCATGGTCAGCGGAATCTCGCGCGTGAAGGCGAAGCGATAGAAATTCTCACCCAACCGCGAACTGGCGGGATCCTCCGGCGTGGCGACATCACGGTGATGCCCCTTGTTGTGCTCGATAAAGAAGTGGCCGTAGCCAGGCATGGCAAGCACGATCTTGGCCATCCAGCGCTCAAGCTTGGTTTTCTTGTGGCCAAGCTCATGGCCGGTGTTGATGGCCAGACCGCTGATGATGCCCACCGTCCATACCAGGCCCACGAGTGACCAGATCGGGAAGGCGCCACTGGTGAATGCCCAGGCACCGAGTAGCAGCGTCACGAAGTGCCCCGGCACCGCCACGAAAACGACCCAGCGGTAGTAGGGGTCCTCGTGCATGGCCTCGACGACGTCCTCGGGCGGATTGCTGAGATCCTCACCGAAGAGATGATCGAGCAGAAAGATGCCGACGTAGAAGAGCACCGGAGTTGCCCAGAACAGCCACGGCCAGTTGCCAACGATGCCGAGCACGATCAGCAGTGCCGGAGCCAGGGGATACGCCGAACTGAGGAGCCAGAGCGCCCGCTTGCGGTCGCGATAGTGCACGCCGCTAGCAGCATCCGAAAAAGTCTTGCTAAGAAGCATCTCCTCTCCTTTACGTAGTAGTAGTACGCAACACTATTGCGCCTCTACACGGCTACTGTCAATAGACCCATAGCCGAACGGTAGCTTGCGCAGGAACGGCCGGTGCTTCGCTGCGGGCCGAAGGCCCACCAAGCTGCAATACCAGCGCTTTTCAGGCCCTCCCGGCGCTTTCGCCCGCTGCAGCTGCCGGCATTCAGGTGGGCGCGCCTTGCGGTGGACGATCGGGCCCGGCATGCCTGCACGGGGGCTTGCAAGCCGGAATCCCTGCCTTCTGCGCCGAAATTGCTGCAGTGCGATTGCAGCAATTGGGGACGTCGGGTATATTCGCGCCCCTTTTTGAAGGAGCCTCGGCGGCGCTGGTCGCGGTGGGGGCCCCTTCGAGAAGAGGCGGATCGGGGGCAAGCCCTGTAGGGCACGCAGGTGCCTTCTCTGCGAGTTCGCAGGATTGCCGCTCGCTACCGTCCACGCCTACCTCAACTGAAGGACGACTAAACCCTATGAGCATGTCCCGCGAAGAGCAGATCAAGCAACTCGAGAACGATTGGGCGACCAATCCCCGGTGGAAGGGTGTGAAGCGCCCCTACAGCGCCACTGACGTCGTACGTCTGCGCGGCTCGGTGCAGCCCGAGTACACCCTCGCCCGTCAGGGCGCCGAGAAGCTCTGGAATCTCGTCAACGGCGGTGCCAAGAAGGGTTACGTCAACAGCTTCGGCGCCATCTCCGCGGGGCAGGCCATGCAGCAGGCCAAGGCCGGTCTCGAAGCCGTCTACCTGTCGGGCTGGCAGGTCGCTGCCGACGGCAACACTTCCGAGACCATGTACCCCGACCAGTCGCTCTACGCCTACGACTCGGTGCCGGCGATGGTCCGTCGCATCAACAACACCTTCCAGCGCGCCGACGAGATCCAGTGGAAGAAGCTCTGCGACGGCGAGATGAGCGAGAAGGATGCCATCGACTACTTCCTGCCCATCGTCGCGGACGCCGAGGCCGGTTTCGGTGGCGTGCTGAACGGCTTCGAGCTGATGAAGAACATGATCCGCAATGGTGCCGCTGGTGCGCACTACGAGGATCAGCTGGCGGCCGTCAAGAAGTGCGGCCACATGGGCGGCAAGGTGCTCGTGCCGACCAAGGAAGCCATCGAGAAGCTGGTCGCCGCACGGCTGGCCGCGGACGTTCTGAACGTTCCGACGCTGGTCTTCGCCCGCACCGACGCCGAGGCGGCGAACCTGATCACTTCCGATCACGACGCCAACGACGCGCCCTTCCTCACCGGTGATCGCACCGCCGAGGGCTTCTACCGCGTCAAGAACGGCCTTGAGCAGGCTATCTCGCGCGGCGTTGCTTACGCGCCCTTCGCCGATATGGTGTGGTGCGAGACCGGCACGCCGGACCTCGGCTTCGCCAAGGAGTTCGCCGACGCCGTTCGCAAGGAGAACCCGGGGCAGCTGCTGGCCTACAACTGCTCGCCTTCCTTCAACTGGAAGAAGAACCTGGACGACAAGACCATCGCCAAGTTCCAGGAAGAACTCTCCAGCTACGGATACAAGTACCAGTTCATCACGCTGGCCGGTATCCACATCAACTGGTACAACACCTTCGAATTCGCGCACAAGTACGCGCAGGGCGAGGGCATGAAGCACTACACCGAGATGGTCCAGCAGCCGGAGTTCGAGGCGCGCGAGAAGGGCTACACCTTCGTGTCGCACCAGCAGGAGGTCGGCGCCGGCTACTTCGACGACGTCACCACCGTCATCCAGGGCGGCGCCTCCTCGGTGACCGCGCTGACCGGCTCGACCGAGGAAGAGCAGTTCCAGTAAGGACTGTCTGCCTCTGAAGGCTGATCCTGAAAGGCCCGGTCATCGACCGGGCCTTTCTTGTTTTGGGGCGTAAAAGCCTTGTGCGGGATACCATGAGACAGGCAAAGGAGAGCCAATCATGATCACCATCATTCTCGTCGACGATCATCGTCTCGTAAGGGCGGGGCTGCGCCGGGTCGTTTCCGAACAGCCGGACATGGAAGTGCTGGCCGAGGCCGCGTCGGGCGAGGAAGCCATCGAGCTCGTACGCGTGCAGGAGCCGGACATCATGCTGCTCGACGTCAATATGCCCGGTCTGGGAGGGCTGGAGGCCACGCGCCGTATCCATCAGCGCTTTGCCGACGTCAAGATCATCGGCGTCTCCATGCATATCGACGAACCCTATCCGTCGCGGCTGCTTGCCGCCGGCGC
Organism: Algiphilus aromaticivorans DG1253; assembly: GCF_000733765.1. Taxonomy (NCBI): domain Bacteria; kingdom Pseudomonadati; phylum Pseudomonadota; class Gammaproteobacteria; order Nevskiales; family Algiphilaceae; genus Algiphilus; species Algiphilus aromaticivorans. The sequence goes on from NZ_JPOG01000001.1 coordinate 1,393,003, forward strand.
GGTGGGCTACATCGGCAAGGACTCTGCGGCCGACGAAGTCGTGACGGCCATCCGGCGCGTGCACGCGGGCGGTCATTACGTCGCCTCGGCGGTGGCCGGCAATCTGGCTGCGCATCTGTCGCGTGGCAGCAACGCTTCACCCTTCGATGCGCTATCGCAACGCGAGCTGCAGGTCATGTACATGCTGACCCAGGGTCTGGGCACGCAGGCCATCTCCGACCGGCTCTGCCTGAGCCCGAAGACCGTGAGCACCTACCGCTATCGCCTGTTCGAGAAGCTCGGGGTGCACAACGATGTCGAGCTGACGCGACTGGCCATGCGCTACGACATGCTGGATGACGCCAAGGGGCAGAACAACGCGTCATGAGCGCGGACTTCGATAGCCGCTCCTATCTCGCTCAGCTCACGACTTCTCCCGGCGTCTACCGCATGTACGACGCCAAGGAGGCGCTGCTTTACGTGGGCAAGGCGCGCAATCTGCGCAAGCGGGTAGGGAGCTACTTCCTGCGCGCCTCGGGCAATCCCCGCATCGAGGCCATGGTCGACCAGATCGCGCGCATCGAGGTTACCGTCACGCACAGCGAGGACGAGGCGCTGCTGCTCGAGGCCACGCTCATCAAGGAGCAGCGGCCGCGTTACAACATCCTCTACCGCGACGACAAGAGCTACCCCTATGTGCGCATCAGCGCCGATCGCTATCCGCGCATCAGCTTCTATCGGGGGCGAAAGAACCGGCAGGACCACTTCATCGGGCCTTTTCCCTCGGCGGCCTCGGTGAAGGAGACGCTGGACTCGCTACAGCGTCTCTTCCAGCTCCGACCCTGCCGCGACAGCTATTTCAACAATCGCACGCGGCCCTGCCTTCAGCATCAGATCAAGCGTTGCTCGGCGCCCTGCGTCGGCCGCATCAGCGAGGCGGACTATGCCCGCGATGTGCAGCGCGCCATGCAGCTGCTCAACGGTCGTGCCGACGCGCTGATGCGTGAGCTGGAGAAGGAGATGGAGCGCGCCGCCGAGGAACTGGCCTTCGAGCGCGCGGCGCGATTGCGCGACCAGATTGCGGCCCTCAAGCGCATCCAGCAGCACCGCGGTGTCTCGGGTGGCACGCGCAATACCGATGTCGTCGCGCTCGCCCCGCACGCGGGTAGCAGCACGGTTGTCGTGATGTCGGTGCGCGACGGGCTCAACCTGGGGCATCGCAGCTTCTATCCGCAGCACCCGGGGGATACCGAGCCGGAGGAACTGATGGAGGCCTTCCTGTCACAGCATTACGCCGAGCATCCGCCGCCGGCCGAGATCCTGATCAGTCATCCGCTGACCGCCGACACCGGGCTCACCCAGGCGCTGAGCGCGCGTGCCGGTCGCGAGGTGCACGTACGCATGCCACAGCGCGGTTTCAAGAAGAAGCTGCTGGAGATGGCTGCCAATACCGCCAACCAGGCCTTGTCGAGCCATCTGACCGAAGCCGCAAGCATGCAGGAGCGCTTGATGGCCATCGCCGAGCACCTGGAGCTGCCGGCGGCGCCACAGCGCATCGAATGCTTCGACATTTCGCACACGGGCGGCGAGGGCACCGTGGCGTCCTGTGTCGTCTTCAACGAGGAGGGCGCTGCGCGCAGCGCCTATCGCCGTTACAACATCAGCGACATCACGCCGGGCGACGACTACGCGGCGCTGGCACAGGCGGTGCGCCGCCGCTTCCGGACCGGCAAGAGCGAGGGGGCCGTGCTGCCGGATCTCTTGCTCATCGACGGCGGCCGCGGGCAGGTACAGATCGTGGCCGGGGTGCTCGCCGAGCTCGGGCTGGAGGAAATGCCGCTCTACGGCATTGCCAAGGGGGTGACGCGCAAGCCGGGTCTGGAGGTCTTCATTCGGCCAGACAGCCGTCAGGAGCTGCGTCTGCCAGCAGATTCGCCGGCGCTTCACCTGCTGCAACAGGTGCGCGACGAGGCGCATCGCTTCGCCATCGGTGGGCATCGTGCGCGCCGCGGCAAGGCGCGCACGCAGTCCCAGCTGGAGGGCATCGACGGCTTGGGGCCGACGCGGCGGCGCGCGCTGCTACAGCACTTCGGGGGCATCACGCAGGTGCGAGCCGCCAGCATCGATGCGCTAACCGCGGTGCCCGGCATCAGCCGCCGAATGGCCGAGCGGATTCACACGCAGCTACGTTGAGCATGTTGTCGGCGCGATACGCCCACAGCGCATAAACTTGCGCTCCCTGTGACTCGCGGGCGCATCTCCTTGCAATTGACGCTGCCACTGCTGCTCACCATCGGCCGGGTCGGTGCGATTCCGGTGGTCATGCTGCTCTTCTACCTGCCGGTGCCCTACGCGCGCCAGGCGGCGATGATTCTCTTCGTGCTCGCCAGCGTTACCGATTGGCTGGACGGTTGGCTGGCGCGTCGCTGGCAGCAGGAGAGCCGTTTCGGCGCCTTCCTGGATCCGGTGGCCGACAAGCTCTTGGTGGTCGCGGCGCTGATTCTGCTGCTCTACGATCGCCCCGGTATCGTGCTTGCGCTGTTGGCGACGGTGATCATCGGCCGCGAGATCGCAATATCCGCCCTTCGCGAGTGGATGGCGGAGCTGGGCGCGCGCAAGAGTGTTGCGGTGAGCTGGCTCGGCAAGCTCAAGACCGGCTTCCAGATGACGGCAATTGCCTTGATGCTGTGGGAGCAGCCCCTCGGCGAATTGCCGGTCTATCAAGTGGGATACGCGTTATTGATCGTGTCGGCGGTGCTGACGCTGCAGTCGATGTTCGCCTACCTCCGGGCTGCCTGGCCGCAGATGCAGGGCGACAGCGATGCCGATCACTCTTGACTTCACGCGGCAGGCCTCTAGAATACGCCTCCGTTGCGCGGGAATAGCTCAGTTGGTAGAGCGCAACCTTGCCAAGGTTGAGGTCGCCGGTTCGAGCCCGGTTTCCCGCTCCAGATCGGCAAACCCCGGCGCAGCCGGGGTTTTTGCTTTTGGCCCTGCGAATCGGCTCGGTGGCAGAGTGGTGATGCAGCGGACTGCAAATCCGCGTACGTCGGTTCAATTCCGGCCCGAGCCTCCAGTTTCCCGCTACATGCGCAAGACGCCATACTGGGCCATCGCCCGCCCGAGTGGCGAAATTGGTAGACGCACGGGACTTAAAATCCTGTGGCCGCAAGGCCGTGCCGGTTCGACTCCGGCCTCGGGCACCAACGTCTCCGCGCCATAGTGAACGCCCCGTCAATCTCGCCCGAACCGGTCCCCGCGACCACGGAGCTGCTGCGTCTTGAAGCCCTGACGATTGGCCGCGGCCTACGTGTGCTGCAGCGCGATCTCGCACTGAGCCTGTCGCCCGGCGAGGTCGTTCACCTGGCCGGCCCCAACGGTTGCGGCAAGACAACGCTGCTGGAAACCATCGCCGGTCTGCATCTCGCCGAGAGCGGCAGCGTGCAGGCGCCGGACACTGCGGACAGTCTCTGGATCGGTCATCGTCACGGCTTCGCTCTGGAGCTGGACGGTCGTCGCAATCTCGCGCTGTGGTGCCAGCTGCAGGAGGGCGAGGCCGGGCGCATCGACGAGGCGCTGGACTACTGGCGCATCCGTCGCGCAGCGCGTCGCGCGGTAGGCGTGCTCAGCGCCGGGCAGCAACAGCGCCTGGCGCTGGCCACGCTGCGCCTGAAGCCGGGCGTGCAACTCTGGCTGCTCGATGAGCCGCTGGCTGCGCTCGACCGTCAGGCCGTGCCGCTGCTCGCCGAGGAGATCAGCCGCTTCACGGCCAGCGGCGGTGCGGTACTGATGACCACGCACCAGCCACTGCCGGGCGTAACGGCTCGCGAATACGAGCTCTCGGCATGACCGGCGCAGCACTGGCAATCCTGCAGCGAGAGTGGCTGCTCACGCGGCAACGCGGGGCGGCGTGGATGCAGCCACTGGTCTTCTTCGCGGTGGTGATTACCGCCTTCGTGCTCGGCACCGAGCCGGGCGCGCCCTGGCTGAGTGCGGCCGCACCGGCGCTGATCTGGGTAGCGCTGTTGCTGGCGCTCATCATCGGCAGCGAGCGTGCCTTCCGGGACGACGCGCGCAGCGGCTTCCTGCAGCAGATGATGCGCAGCCCGGCGCCGCTGCCGCTGCTCATGCTCGCCAAGCTCGCGGCGCAGTGGCTGCTGGTTGCCGTTCCATTGCTGTTGGCAGCGCCGCTCGGCATGGCCGCGCTGGATATGTCGGCGCGCGCGATGCTGAGTTGCTGGCTGGCGCTGCTGCTCGGCTCGCCGGCACTGTCGGCCATCGCCGGGCTCGGTGCGGCACTCACCGCGAGCCTTCCACGCGCAGGCATCCTGCTTCCGCTCTGCGTTCTGCCGCTGTGCCTGCCCGTCATCATCTTCGGCAGTGGCGTTGCGCGCACCGCAGATGCCGGCCTGGACAGCGCCGGCGCCTTATACTTCGTCGCGAGCATTTCATTGCTCTGCCTCTGCGGGCTTCCATTCGCCTGCAGCGCTGCCGCCAAACTGCAAGGACCATGAACTGGAGCTGGTTCCACAAGCTGGGCTCGCCGCCGTATTTCGACCAGCGAGCGCGCACCTGGGCGCCCTGGCTGGAGCTGATCGCGCTGGCGCTTGTGGCTTATGGGCTCCTGGGTGGCCTGTGGCTGGCGCCGCCCGATTACCAGCAGGGCGAGGTCTACCGCATCATCTATGTTCACGTGCCGGCCGCATGGCTGTCGCTGGCGCTGTACACCGCGATGGCCGTCGCTAGTGTGGTCGTGGTGGTCTGGCGCATGAAGCTCGCCGAGAGCGCTCTGGTCTGCCTGGCACCTGTTGGCGCGAGCTTTACCGCGCTCGCGCTTGCCACCGGCATGATCTGGGGCAAGCCGACCTGGGGCGCATATTGGGTCTGGGACGCGCGGCTGACCTCGGAGCTGGTACTGCTCTTCCTTTATCTGGGTGTCATCGCGCTCAACAACGCCATGCCCGATGCCCGGCGTGGTGCACGCGCGGCGGCGCTGCTCGCCATCGTCGGCTGGGTGAATGTGCCCATCGTTCACTACTCCGTGGAGTGGTGGAACAGCCTGCACCAGACGGCGAGCATCATGCGTATGGGCAGGCCGGCTCTGGATGCGAGCATGCTCTGGCCACTGTTGGCAATGGCCCTGGGCTTGAGCTTCTTCAGCGCTGGCAATGTGCTGCGCCGCATGCGTGCAGAGAACCTGCGTCGCAATGCGCGACAGCGCTGGACGCGTGAACAAGTGGAGGGCGCCGGTGTCTGAATGGCTGGCAATGGGGGGGCATGCGGCCTACGTGTGGTCGAGCTTTGCCTTGACGGCAAGCGTGGTTGCGTGGAATGTGCTCGCCGCGCGGCTGCAGCTGAGCCGCGCCCGGCAGGAAGTCATGGAGATCTTGGATGAAGATGACGGCGCGTAGACAGCGGCTGGCATGGGTTGGCGTGCTGCTGATCGCGGTGGCGGTGGCGGTGGCGCTGGGCTCTATGGCTTTTCGCGAGAACCTTATGTATTTCCACACGCCCAGCGATATCGCTGCCGGCGAAGTGCCCAGCAGCAGCAGCTTCCGGCTGGGCGGTCTGGTCGCCAGGGACAGCGTCGAGCGTGACTCGGATTCGCTGAAGGTGGCGTTCCGGATCGCGGACTGCAACAACGAGGTTCAGGTCGAGTACTCGGGCATCCTCCCCGACCTTTTCCGAGAGGGGCAAGGCATCGTGACGACGGGCTATCTGGACGATCAGCAGCGCTTCATCGCATCGCAGGTTCTTGCCAAGCACGACGAGAATTACATGCCTCCGGCACTGGCCGAAGCGCTGGATGACGGAACCGGCCACAGCTGCGATCCCTTCAAGCCCGTACGCGCGGCGAACGCCTCCTGATGCTGGCAGCAACCGGAGAAATCGCGCTGGCGGCAGCGGTCTGCATCTGCGTGCTGCAGATGCTCTTTGCTGCACGAGTCGCCACCAGCGGCCAGCCCGAACGCGATCTGCCGCTGGTGCGCGGCATGATCAGCGCACAGCTGCTGCTGCTGATCGTGGCCTATGTAGTGATGTCGGCGCTCTTCGTGCGCGATGACTTTGCCGTGGCCTTTGTTGCCGGTAACAGCCACGCGAATCTGCCGGTGATTTACAAGCTCACCGCGGTCTGGGGCGGCCACGAAGGCAGCCTGCTGCTCTGGATGTTGATGCTCGCCGGCTGGAGCTGGATGGTGAGCCTGCGCAGCAGCAGCCTGCCGCCGGTGACCGCCGGCGTCGTCATGGGCGTGCTGGGTTTCGTGTCGCTGGGCTTTCTCAGCTTCACGCTGTGGACCTCGAACCCCTTCGATCTGCAGTTCCCGGTACCGAGCGAGGGCAGGGATCTGAATCCACTGTTGCAGGACCCCGGCATGATCATCCATCCGCCGCTGCTCTACATGGGCTACGTCGGATTCGCGGTGGCCTTCGCTTTCGCAGTGGCAGCACTCATAGAAGGACGGCTCGACAGCCAGTGGGCGCGCTGGACACGGCCCTGGACAACCTCGGCCTGGGCCTTCCTCACCGCCGGCATCGCGCTGGGCTCCTGGTGGGCCTACCACGAGCTTGGCTGGGGCGGCTGGTGGTTCTGGGATCCGGTGGAGAACGCCTCCTTCATGCCCTGGCTGATCGGTACCGCGCTGATCCATTCGCTGGCCGTCACGGACAAGCGCGGCGTGCTCAAATCCTGGACCGTGCTGCTGGCCATCATCGCCTTCGCTCTGTCGCTGCTCGGAACCTTCCTGGTGCGCTCGGGCGTGCTGGTGTCGGTGCATTCCTTCGCCAGCGATCCGGAACGCGGCCTCTTCATCCTGGCCTTCCTGGCCATTGTCGTCGGCGGCGCGCTCGGACTCTATGCCTGGCGGGCCAGCCAGCTGCAAGCCGAAGCACAAGTGGTGGCTGTGTCGCGCGAAGGTCTGATGTTGCTGAACAATGTCTTCCTGACGGTTCTGGCCGGTGTCGTTTTCATCGGCACGCTCTATCCGCTGCTGATCGATAGCCTCGGTCTGGGCAGCATCTCGGTTGGCCCGCCTTTCTTCGAGGCACTGTTCGCGCCGCTCGGCTTGCCGCTGGTTCTGCTGGTCGGCTTCGCTGGTGTGATCGGCTGGAAGCGCGCGCGCGCCGGTGAGGCTCTACGCGCAATGGCACTGCCCGCGGCGATCGCCGTCGTCGCCGGAGTCGCGCTCTGGCTGGGCGTCTATCACGCCGCCAGCGGCATGGCGCTGGCAGGCATCATTCTGGGCTTCTGGGCGATCGTTGCCTCACTGCGCGACCTCTGGCTGCGCGCGCGCGGCGGTCGTGGTATCGGCAGCATTCCGAGTTCGCTATGGGGCATGAGCCTGGCGCACATCGGTCTCGGCATCTTCGTGCTGGGCGTGACGGTAGTCTCCAGCTTCGATGTAGAGCGCGACGTGCGGCTGGGCCCAGGAGATTCCGCCGAAGTTGCAGGCTACGATTTCCAGTTCCAGGGCACGCGTGTTGTGGATGGCCCCAACTGGCGGGCAGATCGCGCCAGTGTGCTCGTGCGCCGCGGCGATCACGTGATCCGCGAGCTGCAGCCCGAGAAGCGCCACTATCCGGTACGCGGCGACGTCATGACGCAGTCGGCGGTGACCTATACGCCGATGCGAGACATCTATGTCTCGCTGGGTGAGCCGCTCGGCAGCGGCAACTGGTCGCTGCGCGTGCAGTACAAGCCGATGATGCGCATGGTCTGGATCGGCGCGGCGCTCATGATGCTCGGCGGCTTCATTGCCGCCACCGACCCGCGCTACCGTCGGCGCGAGGCACGTCCGGCCGATGGCGCCGTGGCATCGGAGACCGCATGATGCGCCGCGTGCTGCTCTACGGCATCCCGCTGGTCACGCTTGTCGGCCTTGTCGCTTTGCTCTTCGCCGGCATGCAGGATCGCGACCACAGTCTGCCGTCGCCGCTGATCGGCAAGCAGCCGCCGGCGCTTCCGGAACCGCCGGTCGGCGGCGCGGAAGCACTCGCCAGCGCGCGCGAGCAGCTGCATCTGGTCAACTTCTGGGCCAGCTGGTGCCAGCCCTGCCTGGTGGAACACCCGCGACTGATGGCGCTGTCGCGCGAAGGCGTATCCATCATCGGGGTCAACTACAAGGATCGCCCCCGGGCCGCCGAGCGCTGGCTGCAGCAGCACGGTGATCCTTTCAGCATCGTGCTGCGCGACGAGGCCGGTGGTCACGCCATCGACTGGGGGGTTTACGGCGTGCCGGAGACCTATGTCATCGGCGCAGACGGGCGAGTGCTGCGCAAGCACGTCGGCGAGATCGACGCCGAGTTCGAGCGCGAGGTCCTGCAGGCGATACGCGACCAACAGGAGACTTCCTGATGCGTCGCGGGCTGCAGTGGCTGCTGGTGGTATTCGTCGTGATCGGCAGCTTCGGCGCGCCGCTGCAGGCGCAGGAGCATGAGAGAATCCCGCTGACGGCCGAGCAGGAGCAGCGCTTTCACCGCCTCGCCAACGAATTGCGCTGTCTGGTCTGTCAGAACCAGAGCATTGCCGAGTCGAACGCGCCGCTGGCGCAGGATCTCAAGGAGCGCGTGCGCCGGCAGATCAGCGAGGGACGCAGCGACGAAGAGATCAAGAACTACATGCGTGATCGTTACGGCGATTTCGTTCTCTACAAGCCGCCTTTCAATGCGGTCACCGCGGTGCTCTGGATCAGCCCACTGATTCTGCTCGGCGTGGGCGCGATCTGGCTGGCTCTGCGCATGCGGCGCGCGCGCGCCGACGATCTTCCCGACGACGAGCCGGAGCACCTCGAGCGATGACGACTACGCTGCTCTTGCCGGTGCTGATCATCGCCGGCGCTGTCGCCCTCGGGCTGATCCCCATCCTGTTGCGTCGCCGGGCAGCGCCGGCACGGGTGGCAGGCGTATCCGCCGCGATTGCGTTGATTGCCGCGGGCTTTGGCGGACTGGCCTATCTGGCAAGCGACAACCGCGATACCGCCAAGCGCGTCGCGCTCTACGAGTCGAACCCGCACGCCGCCATGCGCAGTTTCGCCGGCGACCTGCGCGAACGCATTCGCAGTCAGGGCGAATCTGCGCAGGCGGAACTCCATTTTCGCCTTGGCCGCGCGCTGTCGGCAGCCGGCGACCGCCAGGACGCCATCGCGGCGTACGCTGAGGCCAACCGTCGCTCGAAGGACGACGACCCCGGCTTCCTGGTGGCGGAGGCGGAGGCGCGACTCAACGACTCGCAGCGCAGCGTGGATTCGCACCGCATCGCCGAACGTCGTATCGAACAGGCGCTGACTGTCGCGCCTCGCCATCCGGCGGCGAATTTCTATGCTGGAGCACTAGCTCTCGGAGAAGGAAATGAGGTCGAGGCCCTGCCGCATCTGCGTATCGTGCTGGACTCCGGTCTGCTGGAAGGCGGCGCGCGCGAACGGCTGGCGCAGCGCATTGAATCCATCGCCGCGAGCCGGGACGAGAGCGCGAGCGACACCGACGAGGACGCGCCCAGTCTGCGCGTGACAGTCCACCCGCCCGAGGACGGTGCGCCACCCGAGGGTGGGACGCTTTTCGTGTTCCTGCGACGGCCTGACGGCCCGCCTATGCCGCTGGCGGCCCGGCGTCTGAATGCGCCGCAGTGGCCGGTGACCGTGCAGCTGCGCGACAGCGATCGCCTGTCCGGCGGGCCATCCTTGTTCAGCTACGAGGCCCTCGTGGTGGCTGCGCGCTGGTCGGCAAGTGGCGACGCATTGAGTGGACGCGACGGTCCGCAGGCGCAGCAGAATATCGATCCGGGAAGCGATCGTGCGCTCGAACTACGGCTAGGCGGAAGGGCGCCGGACTAGGTCTTTCAGCCCCCGGCAATCGGGCGCGTTACACTCGGCAACAACATCGAAGAAGACATCAAGGTTCGAGTCATGCGCATCCGCAAAGCCGTTTTCCCCGTCGCCGGCCTCGGCACGCGATTCCTGCCGGCTACCAAGGCCAGCGCCAAGGAAATGTTGCCGGTCGTGGATAAGCCGCTGATCCAGTACGCCGTGGCCGAAGCCGTCAGTGCCGGCGCCGAAGAGCTTGTCTTCATCACCGGCCGCTCGAAGAACTCCATCATGGACCACTTCGACAAGGCCTATGAGCTGGAGAACGAGCTGCAAGAGCGTGGCAAGACCAAGCTTCTGGAGGTCGTTCAGGAGATCCTTCCGCCCGGCATCACCTGCATTTTCATCCGTCAGGCGGAAGCCCTCGGCCTAGGCCACGCTGTGCTCTGCGCCTGGCCGGCGGTGGGCGACGAGGATTTCTACGTGATCCTCGCCGACGACCTCATCGACGGCCAGCTACGCCCTTGCCTGGCACAGATGCACCGCGTGTATCAGGAATATGGCACCAGCGTGCTTGCCTGCGAACAGGTCCCGCACGATGAGATCGGCAGCTATGGCGTGGTTGACGTCAAGCCGGTCGGACCGGGCCTCGGCGAAATCAAGAAGATCGTCGAGAAGCCGAAGCCGGACGAAGCGCCATCGAATCTCGCAGTCGTCGGGCGCTACATCCTGACGCCACGCATCTTCAAGATCCTGCAGCGCACACAGGCCGGCTCCGGCGGCGAGATCCAGCTGACCGATGCCATCAGTCAGATGATGCAGGAACAGACCGTGCTCGCGTACGAATTCGACGGCAAGCGCTACGACTGCGGCTCCAAGCTCGGCTACCTGAAGGCGAATGTCGAGTACGCCCTGAAGCACCCGGAAGTCGGCGAAGACTTCCGCAATTACCTGCATGAGCTGTCCATCGAAGAGCACTTCGAGGAAGGCAAGAAGGACCACGCTGCGGGCTGACCCCACCCAAGCTAACGCCATGACCAGCAAGTACGAGAACCTCCGCCAGACGACCTCCATCCACGGCGCGAATGCGGCGTGGCTCGAGTCCTACTACGAGCAATACCTCGAGGATCCCGAGTCGGTTGACGCCAATTGGCGCGCCTTCTTCCGCGGCGTGCAGGGCGGAGAGATCGTCACCGAAGTGCCGCACAGCCCCATCGTCGCGCGCTTTGAGCGGCTCGGGCGCGAGCGTCGCGCGAGCGCCCCCGCTGGCGCCGAGGCGCAGCTGCAGCAGGCCGAGAAGCAGGAAGCGGTGCTGCGCCTGATCAACTACCACCGCGTGCGCGGCCATCAGGTTGCCAACCTCGATCCGCTCGGCTTGTCTCCGCGCATGCAGGTTCCGGATCTGGACCCGGGCTTCCACGGCCTCTCCGACGCCGATATGGATACCGAGTTCTCGACCGGCACGCTGGCCGTCGATGACCGCATGACGCTGCGCGACATCCTGCGCGTGTTGCGCTCGGTCTATACGGAGACCATCGGTGCCGAGTACATGTACCTCACGGAGACGGCCGAGAAGCGCTGGATCCAGCAGCGTCTCGAAGGGGACGCCTTCGCGCCCAAGATCAGCGTCGATCGCAAGAAGGAGGTCTTCCAGCAGCTGGTTGCAGCCGAAGGCCTGGAGCGTTATCTGCACAACAAGTACGTCGGCCAGAAACGCTTCTCGCTGGAAGGCGGCGATGCGCTGATTCCGCTGATGGACGAAGTAATGCGCGGCTGCACCGAGTCCGGCGTCGAGGAACTCGTTATTGGCATGGCGCACCGGGGACGCCTCAATGTGCTGGTCAACATTCTCGGCAAGTCTCCGGCCGATCTCTTCGCCGAGTTCGAAGGCAAGTTCCGCGAGGAGGACCTGCAGCGCGCCGGCGACGTGAAGTACCACATGGGCTTTTCCACCGATGTCGAGATCGGCGGGCGCCGCCTGCATCTGGTACTGGCCTTCAACCCCTCGCATCTGGAGATCGTCAATCCCGTCGTCGAAGGCTCGGTACGCGCGCGACAGACGCGGCGCAACGACGAGAAGGGCACGCAGATCGTGCCGGTACTGATGCATGGCGACGCCGCCTTCGCCGGCCAGGGTGTGGTGATGGAGACGCTGCAGCTGTCGCAGGCCAAGGGCTATGCGACCGGCGGCACGGTGCACATCCTCATCAATAACCAGATCGGCTTCACGATGCCGAACCCGATCTCGGCCGAGCCGGGCACCGAGACGCGCACCTCGCGCTACGCCACCGATATCGCCAAGATGCTCGACGCGCCGGTCTTTCACGTCAACGGGGACGACCCCGAGGCCGTGGTCTTCGTCACGCGGCTGGCAGTGGACTATCGCAACCGCTTCCACAAGGACGTCATCATCGATCTGTGCTGCTACCGCCGGCTCGGGCACAACGAGGCCGACGAGCCCTCGGTGACCTCGCCGCAGATGTACCGCACGATCAAGGAGCACCCGACGCCGATGCGCGTCTATAGCCAGCGGTTGCAGGAAGAGGGCACGCTGAGCTCTGACGAAGCCGATGGCTACCAGAAGGCCTACCGTGAAGGGCTCGACAAAGGCGAGAACGTGGCCCGTACCGCGCTCGGCATGGTCGGCAACAAGTACACCATCAATTGGTCGAAGTACGCCGAGGGCCGCTGGGATTCCTCGGCAGAGACGCCCGTCGCGCTCAAGACCCTGCAGAACCTCTGGTCGCGCCTGGAAAAGCTGCCCGAGGGCTTCGAGCTGAATCCGCGCGTGTCGCGTGTCTGGGAGGATCGAGCCAAGATGGCTGCCGGCGAGATGCCGATCGACTGGGGCTTCGCGGAGACGATGGCCTACGCCACGCTTGTCTCCGAGGGATTCTCGGTGCGCTTGACCGGCCAGGACTCTCGGCGTGGCACCTTCTTCCACCGCCATGCCTCTCTCTACGACGCCAGTACCGGCGAGCGTTTCACGCCGCTGCGGCATCTAAGCCAGGAACGCAACGCCTTCCTGGCCAGTGACACTTTGCTGTCAGAGGTGGGCGTTCTCGGCTTCGAGTACGGCTACAGCACGACCGACCCGGACTGCATGGTGATCTGGGAGGCGCAGTTCGGTGACTTCGCCAACGGCGCACAGGTACTCATCGACCAGTTCATCAGCTCGGGCTACGCCAAATGGGGACGGCTCTGTGGTCTGGCGATGTTCCTGCCGCACGGTTACGAAGGGCAGGGACCCGAGCACAGCTCGGCGCGGCTGGAGCGCTACCTCCAACTCTGCGCTAACGAGAACATGCAGGTCTGCGTACCGTCGACGCCGTCCCAGTTCTTCCACATGATCCGTCGCCAGATGAAGCGCTCGCTGCGTCTGCCGTTGATCGTCATGACCCCCAAGAGCCTGCTGCGGCACAAGCTTTCGGTATCGAGTCTGGAAGACCTCTCGGATCGCGGCTTCCTGCCCTTGATAGGCGAGACCGGCGACATCGACGCCAAGAAGGTCAAGCGCGTCGTCTTCTGCAGCGGCAAGGTCTATTACGACCTGGTTCAGAAGCGCGACGAGGACGGCATCAAGGATGTCGCCATCGTGCGCCTTGAGCAACTCTACCCCTTCCCCGCGGACGCCTACGCCGAAACCATCGCCGGCTATCCCGCGGCCAAGGAGATCGTCTGGTGCCAGGAGGAACCCGAGAACCAGGGGGCCTGGTACCAGATCAAGCATCGTCTCGAGCAGCCGCTGGGTCAATCGCACAAGCTGCTCTACGCTACCCGTCCCGGCTCCGCCACGACCGCGTCCGGCTTTCCACAGGTCCACAAGCGCGAGCAGGCTGCTGTGGTCGAGGCTGGTCTGCGCGGCGGCGCTTCGCAGCGCAACGGCGACTGAACCGGGCAACCGGTCGGCACATCATTCAACGTTCACAGGTTAGATCATGAGTATCGAAGTCAAGGTTCCCGCGCTGCCCGAATCCGTATCCGAAGCCACCGTGGCAACTTGGCACAAGGCAGCCGGGGACGCTGTGAAGCGGGACGAGACCCTCGTCGAGTTGGAAACCGACAAGGTGATGCTGGAAGTGCCGGCACCGGCCGACGGCACCCTCGGCGAGATCAAGCATGCCGAAGGCGCCTCGGTGACCGCTGACACAGTTCTGGCGCTGATCGAGGAGGGTGGGGCCGCTGCCGCGCCCGAGCCCGCGCCGGCCGCCGGCAAGAAGGAAGCCGCCAAGGAAGCCGCGCCCGCCGCCGAGCCCGAACCAGCCGAAGCGGACGCACCGCAGAGCCCTGCCGTGCGCAAGCTGCTGTCCGAGCACAACCTCAACGCAGCCGATATCAAGGGCAGCGGCAAGGGCGGCCGGCTTACCAAGGCCGACGTCGAGGCGCATCTCGAAGGCGGCGGCGAGCCAGCAGCCGCGCCCGAGCCGGCACCGGCGGCGAAGACCGAAGCTGCGCCGCAGGCTGCTGCCGGCGCACGCGAAGAGCAGCGCGTGCCGATGACGCGCATCCGGACCCGCATTGCCGAGCGGCTTGTGGAGGCACAGAGCACGGCGGCCATGCTGACGACCTTCAACGAGGTCGACCTGCAGGCCGTGGGCGATTTACGCAAGCGCTACAAGGAAACCTTCGAGAAGGAGCACGGCGTCAAGCTCGGCTATATGAGCTTCTTCGTGAAGGCAGCTTGTGAGGCGCTGAAGCGCTTCCCGGTCGTCAATGCCTCCATCGACGGCAACGATATTGTCTACCACGCCTACTACGACGTCGGCATCGCCGTCTCGGCACCGCGCGGGCTGGTGGTCCCGATCCTGCGTGATGCCGACACCCTCGGCTTCGGCGAAGTCGAGAAGCGCATCGGCGAATTCGGTCAGCGCGCGCGCGACAACAAGCTGACCATGGATGAGCTGACCGGGGGGACATTCTCGATCACCAATGGCGGTGTCTTCGGGTCGCTGGTGTCCACACCGATTCTGAATCCTCCGCAGAGCGCGATTCTCGGCATGCACGGCATCAACGAGCGGCCGGTGGTTGTCGATGGCGAGATCACCATCCGTCCCATGATGTGGCTGGCGCTGACCTACGACCACCGCATCATCGACGGCCGCGACGCAGTGCTCTTCCTGCGTGCCATCAAGGACTTCCTCGAAGACCCTGCGAAGCTGCTCTTGGACATCTAAAGACCCTGTCACATATGGCGCGCTAATATCCCGTCCGCGAGCCAGCTTGGCTCGCGTTACACACAACTATTAGGCACGGGAGAAGTAAATGAAGCGAAGCATCGCAGCCAGCTGTGCGCTGGGTCTGCTGTCGGCGCCTGCCGCAGCGTTAGAGACCTCCGTCGACCTCGACGGGCACGTCGGCTTTTCAGGGAGCTATTTCGATAGCGACGCCGGTGACAACACCAATCTGCATAACAACGCCTCGCGCATCGGTCTGACCGCCAAGGTCGCCGAAGGGGGCGTTACCGGTTTCGCGCGCTACGAGCGCGGCATGGACATCTACAACCCGGATTCCGATTTCACGGGCGGCCTCAACGGCTCCGGCTCGCTGGGCGAGGATTTCGTGCGTGAGTTCTACGCCGGCATCGAATCCGACTATGGTCGCATCACGCTGGGTCGTTTCCGTGCCGCGTATGCACGCGCCGGTCAGCGTGTCGATCCCTTCTACGACACCTCCGTCGCCGGCTTCTCCGGCACGGCTGCCACCGTGGCTGGCCAGGGCGCCAACTACGGTCTGTCGAATCTGAGCAACGGCTTCTCCGACCGCGTCGTCGAGCTGCAATCGGGCAACTACGATGGCTTCAAGGTCAACGCCAACCTCTACCCGGACGGCAGCACGGAGAATGACCACGACTATGGTGCGGGCGTGAGCTATGCCAGCGAGCTGGCGCGCGATATGCCCTTCGAGGTCAGCCTGCAGTACCTCGAGATCCGCAACGAGGCCATCTCCGGCGTGCCCTTCAACAGCGACGCCTCCGTGGGTGGTTCGCCGGGCGAGAGCACCAACTTCCGCGCCTCCGGCATCATCGATCTGGACGGGATCTCGATCGGCGCCAACTACGAGTACGTCGACGTCGACGCTGAATCGCGCGAGCGCCACTACTCCACGGTGACCGCCACCATGCCGCTCGATGCGCGCCTCAGCCTGGCGGCTGCCGTCAGCTACCTCGACTTTGCGGATGACGCGCCGGCACCGGCCATCAGCGGTCTCGGCGGCTCGATCGGCGCCTTCTACGAGGTGCTGCCCGGTCTCAACACCTACGCCGCGCTGCGCTATATCGACTTCGACGACGATCGCAATCCCAGCGACGATTCGCTGGCCGTCGCCATCGGCGCGGGCTACAGCTTCGATATGTCGCTGCGCTGATCGACAGCCTGCTTCCGAAGCACGAGAAAGGCCGGTTCCGACCGGCCTTTTTCTTTGTGGGGCCTATAATGCGTGCGCGCTGACAAATACGTTTTCCGGAGGTTGGGCGAGATGAGCGATTCCTACGATGTCGTGGTCATTGGCGGCGGGCCCGCGGGCTACCCCTGCGCGATCCGCGCGGCCCAGCTCGGCCTGTCGGTGGCATGCATCGACAACTGGCTGAACCGGGACGGCGGCCATGCCTTCGGCGGCACCTGTCTCAACGCCGGCTGCATCCCCTCCAAGGCCTTGCTGGAGTCCAGTGAGCTCTATCACCGGGCCCAGCACGAGTTCGCCACCCACGGCATCAACATCAGCAAGGCGAGCCTCGACCTGGCCGCCATGCAGAAGCGCAAGAACGATATCTCGGGCCAGCTCACCGGCGGCATCCGCACGCTCTTCAAGGCCAATGGCGTGGAAGGACTGCCCGGCACCGGCAGCCTCGCCGGCAAGGGCAAGGTGCGTTACGAGCCCATGGAAGGCGAGGCGCGCGAGCTTTCTGCCAAGCACATCGTCATCGCCACCGGATCGAAGCCCGTCGAGCTGAAGAAGATCGCGCCCTTCGACGGCGACCGCGTCGTAGATTCCTGGGGTGCGCTGGATTTCGAGTCCGTCCCCAAGCGCCTGGGCGTCATCGGTGCCGGCGTCATCGGCGTCGAGCTGGGCAGTGTCTGGAGCCGTTTGGGCGCCGAAGTGACCATTCTGGAGGCCATGCCCGATTTCCTGCCGATGGTGGATCAGGCCGTATCCAAGGATTCACTCCGCCAGTTCGGCAAGCAGGGCATGGACATCAAACTCGGCGCCAAGGTGACCGGCGCCAAGGTCATGAAGTCCAAGGTCAGTCTCAGCTACGAGCTGAAAGGCGAGGAGCAGTCACTGGATGTCGACAAGCTCATCGTCGCCGTCGGCCGTGCCCCCAACACCGATAATCTCGGTGCCGAGGAAGCAGGCGTCGAGCGCGACGATCGCGGCTTCGTAGTCGTCGACGAGAACTATCGCTCCAGTGCCGAAGGTGTCTACGCGGTCGGCGACGTCATCGGCGGTCAGATGCTGGCGCACAAGGCCATCGAAGAGGGCGTGGTGCTCGCCGAGCAGCTCGCCGGCCACAAGGGTGTGGCCGTCAATTACAACGCCGTGCCCTGCGTCATCTACACCAGTCCCGAGATCGCCTGGGTGGGCATGTCCGAAAAGCAGGCCACCGAGGCCGGCTTCGAGGTCAAGACCGGCCAGGCGCCCTTCGCCGCCAACGGCCGCGCCAAGGCGCTGGAAATGACCGCCGGCATGGTGCGCGTGATATCCGACGTCAAGACCGACCGCATTCTTGGCGTGCACATGAGCGGGCCCTACGTCTCGGAGCTACTCGCCGAGGCCGTGCTCGCGCTGGAGTATGGCGCCACCACCGAGGACGTCGCGCTGACCATGCACAGTCACCCGACGCTGTCGGAAACCTTGCACGAAGCCGTGTTGTCTGTGGATGGGCTTGCCATCCACGCGGTCAACAAGAAGCGCGGCAAGTAACCGTCATTCATTCCTGCTCTAAGGAGTAGTCCTTGCTGAAGAAAGCTCTTTCCGCGGCAGCGCTCCTGCTGCTATCCACCACCGCCGGCGCCGAGACGCTCGATCTGAATGTCTCCAGTGATGCGGTTCGTGCGGCGCTGTCCGGGCCGCTGTCCTTTGGCCAGCGCGACAACGCGCGCTACGACCTCGGTTACCTCTACAGCGATAAGCGCGATGCGCGTCTCAACATCGGCCACGCGGCGCTGATGGTTAGCGGTGACGCCGGCGCGCGTAACGCCGACGTCCAGGTGGGTCTCGGACTGCGTGCAGCCGGCATCGACCAGCGCGGTGGCTCCGGTGGCGCGGTCGCCGTCGGCGGCGACTTCGACCTGCGGCTCCCGGATTTCAACCGTATCGGCCTCGTCGGCTACGCCTTCTACGCACCGAGCGTGCTCTCCTTTGGGGACATCGAGCGCTACATCGACGCCGCCATCACGCTGGACTACGAGATCATCCGCGATGCCTCTGTCTACGCCGGCGTGCGCCAAGTGCGCGTGGAAGTCGAGGATATTCCCGGCAGCGATCTGCGCGACAACAGCGCGATCGTAGGGTTGCGCCTGAACTTCTAGATCGGGGCTGCCCATGGCCGGACATTCCAAGTGGTCCAACATCCAGCATCGCAAGAACGCGCAGGACAAGAAGCGTGGCGCGATCTTCACGAAGCTGGTGCGCGAAATCACCGTTGCCGCCCGCATGGGCGGTGCCGATATCGAGGGCAACCCGCGGCTGCGCCTGGCCGTCGACAAGGCTTTGGCCGTGTCCATGCCCAAGGAGAATATCGAGCGGGCCGTGCGGCGCGGTTCCGGCGAAGCGGGTGGTGATCAGGTCGAGGAGGTCCGCTACGAGGGCTACGCGCCGGGCGGTATCGCGGTAATGGTCGACTGCATGACCGACAACCGCACGCGCACCGTGGCCGATGTCCGTCACGCCTTCTCCAAGCACGGCGGCAATCTCGGCGAGGATGGCTCGGTGGGCTATCTCTTCTCGCGTCAGGGCGTCATCCAGGTGACGCTGCACGAGTCCGGCGCGCTGGACGGCCTTCTGGAAGCCGCGCTCGAAGCCGGCGCCGAGGACCTGGCCGAGGACGAGGAAGGCGTCAGCGCCGAAGTGCTGACAACACCCGAGAATTTCCAGCAGGTGCGCGACACCCTTGCCGAGGCAGGTTTCAGCATCGAGGAAGCGGACGTCACCGAGCGGCCGGCCGTGACCGTGGAGGTCGACACGGACAACGTCGAACGTGTCCTCAAGCTGCTGGAACGCCTCGACGAGCTGGACGATGTGCAGAACGTCTACAGCAACGCCAGCTTCCCGGCCAACGCCTTTTCCGAAGCCTGAGGCAGCCGGACCATGCGCATTCTTGGGGTGGATCCGGGATCGCGCGTGGCCGGCTACGGCATCATCGACGGCGGTTTGCGTGACAGCACCTGTATCGCGGCAGGTGTGCTTCGTGCCGATGGCGCCGACATTGCCGCGCGCCTGGGCAGCATCCAGACGGAACTCGCCGCGCTCATCCGCCAGCATCAACCCGAAGTGCTATCCATCGAGAAGGTCTTCGTCGGCCGCAACATCGCCAGCGCCCTCATGCTGGGCCAGTCGCGTGGCGCACTGCTCGCGTGCAGCGGCCAGGCTGGCCTGGGCCTCGCCGAATACAGCGCCTCGCAGATCAAGAAGGCCGTCGTCGGCAGCGGGCGGGCCAGCAAGGAGCAGGTACGGCACATGGTCGGCATACTGCTGAAGATGGACGCCAGCCAACAGGAGCTCGACTGCACGGATGCGCTCGCGGTGGCGCTGTGCCACGCGCACAGCGCGCCGCTCGCCGCACGCACCGGCATGCCCGCTGGCGCGCGCTGGACGCGGCGCTCGCAGCGTTCGAAGCGATGATCGGCCGTATCCGGGGCACGCTTGCCGCCAAGCAGCCGCCGTGGCTGCTGGTTGACGTCGCGGGCGTCGGCTACGAAATCGAGGCGCCGCTGTCGACGATCTTCCAGCTCGGCGAAACCGGCAGCGAAGTGACGCTGCTCACGCATATGGTCGTCCGCGAGGACGCGCAGTTGCTCTACGGCTTCGCCAGCGAGGCTGAGCGCCGGCTGTTCCGGAATCTCATCCGCACCACCGGCGTCGGTCCCAAGCTGGCGCTGACCATTCTCTCCGGCATGGGCGCGGAAGCCTTCTGGCAGGCCGTGCGCGATGACGACACCGCGCTGCTCGTCAAGCTGCCCGGCGTCGGGCGCAAGACGGCCGAGCGGCTGCTCGTGGAAATGCGCGACCGCGCTGAGGCCGAGGGCACGCCGGTAACGCCGGCGACTGTCGGCGCGGTCGGCGACGCCGCTGATCCGCGTGACGAGGCGCGCGCCGCACTGCTGTCTCTCGGCTACAAGCCCGCCGAGGCCGAACGCATGATCGGCAAGGTCTGGGAGGACGGCATGGGCGCCGACAATCTGCTGCGCGCGGCACTGCGGAGCGCGGTGCGATGAACGGTGGCGACGACGAGCGACTGGTCGGCCCGGCGGCGGGCGAGGAGGAGCGTCGCATCGACGCGCGCATCCGCCCGCGTTGCTTCGCCGATTACGTTGGCCAACCGGTCGTGCGCGAACAGATGAGTCTCTTCGTCGAAGCTGCGCGCGCCCGCGGTGAGGCGCTGGATCACGTACTGATCTTCGGCCCGCCCGGCCTGGGCAAGACCACGCTGGCGCACATCCTCGCCGAGGAGATGGGCGTGCAACTACGCCAGACATCCGGCCCGGTGCTTGAGCGGCCCGGCGATCTGGCGGCCCTGCTGACCAATCTCGAAGCCAACGACGTGCTCTTCGTCGACGAGATCCATCGCCTCAGCCCCATCGTCGAAGAGGTTCTGTATCCGGCGATGGAGGATTGCCAACTCGACATCATGATCGGCGAGGGGCCCGCCGCGCGCTCCATCCGCCTGGATCTGCCCGCCTTCACGCTGGTCGGCGCCACAACGCGCGCCGGCAGCCTGACCAGCCCACTGCGCGACCGATTCGGTATCGTCCAGCGTCTGGAGTTCTACACCGCCGAAGAGCTGGCCGGTATCGTTACCCGCGCCGCCGGCATTCTCGACGCCGCCATCACCGCGGAAGGTGCGGCCGAGATCGCCATGCGCTCGCGCGGTACGCCGCGCATCGCCAACCGCCTGCTGCGCCGCGTGCGCGACTATGCGCAGGTGCGGGCAGCTGGGAAAATCGACGCCGAGACCGCACGCGCCGCGCTGGATATGCTGGATGTCGACGCCAGCGGCCTGGATCTGCTCGATCGCCGCCTGCTGCGCACGCTGATCGAGCGCTACGAAGGCGGCCCCGCCGGCATCGACGCACTGGCCGCGGCCATCGGCGAGTCGCGCGACACGCTGGAGGACGTCATCGAGCCTTTCCTGGTGCAGCAGGGTTACCTGCTGCGCACGCCGCGCGGCCGCGTCGCCGGTGCGCCGGCCTGGCGCCAGCTCGGGCTGGAGCCACCGCCGACACCGCGCGGCGCCTCGCTCTTCGATCAGAATGACTGACATGGCTCTCACCGATCCCGAAGCCGCGCTGAGCGTACGTGTCTACTACGAAGACACCGATGCCAGCGGCGTCGCGTACCACACCAGCTACCTGCGCTGGATGGAACGCGCGCGCACCGAATGGATGCGCGCCCGCGGCGGCGATCACCGCGCATTCATGAGCGCGCAAGGCGTCGCCTTTACCCTTAGCCGCGTCGACGTAAACTTTGTCGCGCCGGCCCGCCTGGACGATCTGGTGGAAGTGCACACGCAAGTCACGCGCTTGCGGCGCGCGAGCATCGATTTCACGCAGACCGTCCAGATCGGCACCCGGACGCTGGCTTCCGCTAACGTGCGGGTAGCCTGCGTCGACGCCGCCAGTTTCCGTCCTGCAGCGCTTCCTTCACCCATCGCCCCGCAAAGGAACTCCCGCGCATGAGCGACAACATGTCCATTGCCAGCCTCGTCGGCCAGGCCAGCCTTCTCGTCCAGATCGTGATGGCGATCCTGCTCATCGCCTCCGTGATCTCCTGGGCACTGATCCTCGCCAAGCGGAATCACATCCGCAACAGCACCCAGGCCTCCGATCGCTTCGAGGACCGCTTCTGGTCCGGCGGCAAGCTCTCGGAGCTGCACGAGCAGATCGGGCGCGACAAGCAGCCGCAGGGTCTGGCCGCACTCTTCCAGCACGGTTACGAGGCGTTCCAGCGCGCCCGCGACACACCGGATGCGGACGTCGAGGATGTCGTCAACGCCACGCATCGCGGGCTGCGCGTCAGTCACGCACGCGAGTCGGAGCGACTGGATTCCGGCCTCGCCATGCTTGCCACCATCGGCTCGGTGAGCCCCTATATCGGCCTCTTCGGCACGGTCTGGGGAATCATGAACGCCTTCATTGCCATCGGGCAGGTGAAGCAGGCCACGGTGGCAATGGTCGCCCCCGGTATCGCCGAGGCGCTGATCGCTACCGCCATGGGCCTGTTCGCGGCGATCCCCGCGGTCATCGCCTACAACCTCTTCACCAGCCGCATCGGCCAGCTTGACGCGCGCTATCGCACTTTCGCGGATGAGTTTGCCGGCATCCTGGAGCGGGGGCTCCGTCACGGAGGCGAACGATGAGCGCGGCCCCCATTCCAGCACCCTCGGCGCGGCGCAAGCTCGCGCACGAGATGAACGTCGTGCCCTACATCGACGTCATGCTCGTGCTGCTGGTCATCTTCATGGTGACGGCGCCGCTGATGCAGCCCGGTATCGAGGTCAACCTTCCCGAAGTCGGCGGCGAGACCATGTCCGGTGAGGACAACGAGCCGGTCACGCTCTATGTCGACGCCGAGGGCCGCTATTTCCTCGACATCGGGGAAAACCAGGATCAGGCCCTAAGCCCCGACGAGATCGAGGGCCGCCTGGGGGCGGTGCTGCGCAACCAGCCGGAGCGCATGATTCTCGTGCGCGCCGATGCCTCCGTGGCCTATGAAGCCGTGGCTCGCGGTGGCGTGCTGCTGCAATCCGCCGGTGCCAAGCGCATCGGCTTCGTCACCGACCCGGATTCGCGTCGCTGATGCCGGAGCGGCGCTACGTTATTGCGGCCGTGCTGCTGCATCTGGCCGTGGCGCTGGGGGTGTTGCTGTCCAACGCCCTCGCGCCGCGACATGTGCAGAAGCCGCCGGTGATCGAGGCCGTCATGCTCGATCCCACCTTCAAGCAGCAACAGCAGCAGGCTGCCGAGGTCGAGCGGCAGCGCGAGGCCGAAGCCCAGCAGCAGGAGCGCGAGGCCGAGCAGCGCCGCCAGAAAGAGGCCGAGGCTGAAGCCCGCCGTCGCGCCGAAGCCGACCGCCGCCAACGCGAAGAGGAACAGCGGCAGCGCGAGCAGGAAAAGCAGGAGCGCCAGGAAGAGCAGCGCCGACAGGAGCAGGCCGAACGCGAGCGCCGCCAAGCCGAAGAGCGCGAGCGTCAGGCCGAGGCCGAACGGAAGCGCAAGGCGGAGGAACAGCGCAAAGCCGAGGAAGAACGCGAGCGCAAAGCTGCGGAACAGCGTCGCAAGGAAGAAGAAGCGCGCAAGCAGCGCGAGGCCGAGGAACGCCGTAAGGCCGAAGAGGAGCGCAAACGCAAGGAAGCCGAAGAACGTCGCAAGGCCGAGGAAGAGCGCAAGCGCAAGGAGGCCGAGGAGCGTCGCAAGCGCGAGGAAGCCGAGCGCAAGCGTCAAGAGGAGGAAGAGCGGCGCCGGCAGGAAGCGGCCGAGCGCCGACGCGCCATGGAAGAGCAGATGCGCGCAGAAGAGCGGCAGCGTACGCTGAACCGTTGGGGTTCCGGGCTGCCGTCGCACATCGAGCGCTACTGGCGGCGCCCGCCGGGCCTCTCCAGCGACGGCTCGCTGGAAGCCAAATTGCGGCTGATCGTGCTGCCCAACGGGGAGGTGGCATCGGTGCAAGTCATCGAGAGTTCAGGCAATGCGTTGTTTGATCGTTCGGCGGAACGCGCCGTCGATGCCGCTTCGCCGCTACCGTTGCCGGAAGGCGAAACGCCCCCACGCGAAATGTCGATTTATTTCCAGGAACCGCGATGACCGCTGTAGACCGCATGACCGACCGGCTTTCCTTCCGCGAGTGGCGCCTTGCCGGCCCGCTGCTGCTGGGCCTTCTCCTGCTTCTTGCCACTGCCAGCGCGCGCGCCGAGTTCGAGATCACCGTGCGCGGCGGCGAGGAGCGAGCCATCCCCATCGCCATCGTGCCATTCGCCGGTAACCAGGGCGGCCAGGTCGATATCGCCCGCGTCATTGCCGACAACTTCAATCGCAGCGGCCTCTTCGAGGCGCTGCCGCGCGGCGACATGCTGGAAAAGCCCAGCAAGCCCGACGATGTCAGCCTGCGCAACTGGCGCACGCTGGGTGTGGAGTACGTGGTCATCGGCGAGCTGCGCGCCAACAACGTCACGCGCTTTCATCTCATCGACGTCTTCAAGGGCGAGCGCATCATGGCCTACGACATGCCTGCGCCGCGTCAGGAAGAGCGCCTGCGCTATACCGCGCACGACATCTCCGATCTTGTCTTCGAGGGCATCACGGGCAATGCCGGCGTCTTCAACACCCGCATCGCCTACATCACCTCAATCGGGGCAGGCGACGACCAGCGCTTCAGTCTCATGGTCTCGGACGCCGACGGCTACAACCCGCGCACCCTCGTGAAATCCGACGAGCCGATCATGTCCCCGGCCTGGTCGCCGGATGCGCGCAAGCTGGCCTATGTGGCCTATCGCGCCGGACGCTCCTCGGTGCGCACGATCGACGTCGCTAGCGGAAACGAGCGCGAGGTCGCGCGCGAAAAGGGCATCAACGGCTCGCCGGCCTGGTCGCCGGACGGCAAGAAACTGGCCGTGACACTGTCCTACGAGGACAATCCGGATATCTACGTCATCGACCTGAACTCCGGCAACAAGAACCGGCTGACCACGCACTGGGGCATCGACACCGAGGCCTCCTGGTCGCCCGACGGCAAGCAGATCGTCTTCACCTCGGATCGCGGTGGCTCACCACATATCTACCGCATGCGGTCAGACGGCCAGGGCGACCCCGAACGCCTGACTTTCGAAGGGCGCCAGAACCTGGCAGCCAGATACTCGCCCAAGGGCGAAGAACTGGTATTGGTACACGCGCCCGAAAATGGCGGCTATCAGATTGCGCTCTTCGACCTGAAGCGCGAATCGCTGCTGCCGCTGACCAATGGGCGCCTGGATGAAAGCCCCTCCTTCGCTCCCAATGGCCAGATGGTGATCTACGCCACGCGCGGTGCGGGCGGCGCCGAGCTGGCCACGGTGACAACCGACGCGCGCGTCCGGCAGAATCTTAGACAGACGGCGAACGTGCGCGAACCGGCCTGGTCACCTTTTCTCGACCCGCGCTAGACATTTGCCGGGTCCCAACCGCCTAGCCGCCGTACCCATACCTTCTCAACAACACACAGGGAACCGTCATGAAAATCCGTTATTTGATGCTTTCGGCTTGCGCCGCCCTCCTGCTTTCGGCTTGCGCCAGCACCGGTGAGCGTTCGACCAGCGACGCCAGCAGCGCCGATACCTCCCAGACCAGCGAGCGCGATACCAGCGGCATGGGCGACGAGCGCCGTGGTTCGGCCGAGCCGCTGCCGATGTCCGAAGAAGAGAAGATGGCGCAGAAGAAGGCCGAGCTGGAACGCGAGAACACCGTCTACTTCGAGTTCGACAGCTCCGACCTCTCGCGTGAAGGGCGCAGCACCGTCGAGAAGCACGCCGATTTCCTGACCCGTAACCCGGATGTCCGCGTGCGCCTGGAAGGCCACACCGACGAGCGCGGAACGCGCGAGTACAACATCGGCCTCGGCGAGCGTCGTGCGCAGGCGGTTGCCCGCGTGCTGACCGCCCGCGGTGTGTCGAGCGATCAGTTCAGCGTGGTTAGCTATGGCGAAGAGCGCCCGGCGGTTTCCGGTTCCAATGAGGAAGCCTGGGCCAAGAACCGCCGCGTGGAGATCGTCTACCGATGAGTCTCCGCCGCGATATCGCAGCCCTGCGACATCGGACGTGGGCGCCCGCTGCCGCAACGGCACTGGCGCTCGCGCTTTCCGGTTGCGCCGGCTTTGGCGGCCCGATCAATGAAGGCGATGAGATCAGCCCCGAGGAACGCCGGCTGCGCGACATCGAGTCGCAGCTGGAGCAGAACACGCGTCGCATCGACAACATCGGCGACGCGCAGCTCTCCGGCGGTCCGATGGCGCTGGCCGACGAGATGCGTGCCCTGCGCGGCGAAGTCGAGCGGTTGAGCAATACCGTCGAGCGCCTGCGTCAACGCAGTACGAGCCGGCTGGATGACATGGAGCGCCGTATTGCCGGGCTGGAAGGCGGCGAACGGCCGTCCGCCCGCAGCGGGGGTGATACACCTGATGTCACCACCGGCTCGCTGGGTGGCGGCAGCAGCCAGCCCGCCGAGCGCGACCCCAAGGAGGAGCAGGCCTACCTGAAAGCCTTCGATCTGCTCAAGCAGGGCAACTACTCCGACGCCATCCTCGGCTTCGAGAACGTTGTCAGCAACTGGCCCGACGGCCGTTATGCGGACACCGCACTCTATTGGGCCGGTGAGTCGCACTACGTGCAGCGCAACTACGAGAAGGCGCTCGACAAGTTCGATCGTCTGCTTGAGGATCATCCGGGTTCTTCCCGTAAGCCGGATGCACTGCTGAAGGCGGGCTTTGCCCTGGAAGAGCTCGAACGCCCCGAGGATGCACGGAAGCGCTTCCAGGCGATCGTCGACAATCACGGCGACTCCAGCGCGGCGAACCTCGCGAAGCAGCGACTGCAACGCCTGTCCCAACGTTGAGTGGCCTGCCGGACACCGAGGCGCTCGGTGCTGTGGGCGCGGCACCTGCCCGCAGTGGGCAGGCGCTTCTTCGCATCACGGAGATCTTCCGCTCGCTGCAGGGGGAAGGCCGACACACCGGCCTTCCCACCTGTTTCGTTCGCCTGACCGGCTGCCCGCTGCGTTGCAGCTACTGCGATACCGAGTACGCCTTCCACGGCGGTGAGCGCATGGCCATGGACGACGTGCTGCAGCACGTTGCCGACACCGGCGTTCGTCATGTCTGCGTTACCGGCGGCGAGCCGCTGGCGCAGAAGGAATGCAAGAAGCTGCTCGCGGCGCTGTGCGACGCCGGCTACCAGGTCTCCATCGAGACCAGCGGGGCCATCGATTTCCGTGACCTGGACCCGCGCGTGCTGCGCGTGGTGGATATCAAGACGCCGGCTTCCGGCGAGTCCGAGCGTCAGCTCTGGGAGGCTTTGGGCGAGCTGCGCGCCGAGGAGCAGGTGAAGTTCGTCATTGCCTCGCGCGCCGATTACGACTGGGCACTGCAGGTGCTGCGCGAGCGGCTGGATGACTGTGCGGCCGAGGTTCTCTTCTCGCCGGCCGTGCCCGCGCTGAACCCGGCGCAGCTGGCGGACTGGGTGGTGGCCGACGCCCCGCCGGTGCGCTTCCAGGTACAGCTGCACAAGGTCCTGTGGGGCGATGTCGCAGGCCGCTGACGACCGGCCGCGCGCAGTCGTTCTGCTTTCCGGCGGACTGGATTCGGCCACCGTGCTGGCCATGGCCCGCGCCGACGGTTTCGACTGCCACTGCCTCGCCGTGCACTACGGCCAACGCCACAACGCCGAGCTGCGCGCCTCGCGCCAGCTGGCAGAAACGCATGGCGCGGCCAGCCACCGGGAAATCGACGTCTCCGATGTTGGCCGCTTCGGTGGTTCGGCACTCACCGATGCCGCCATCGACGTGCCCGAGGACGGCGGGCAAGGCATCCCGGTCACCTACGTGCCGGCGCGCAACACGCTGTTCCTTTCCATAGCACTGGGCTGGGCCGAGGTGCTGGAAGCCGAGGCCATCTACATCGGCGTCAACGCCGTCGACTTCTCCGGCTACCCGGACTGCCGGCCGGACTTCATCGAAGCCTTCCGCGCGCTCGCCAGGGTGGCAACCAAGGCCGGCGTCGAGGGCCGTCCGACCGATATCCGCGCCCCGCTTATCGACCTGCCCAAGGCCGAAATCATCCGCCGTGGCAGCGCGCTTGGTGTGGATTACAGCCAGACCGTCTCCTGCTACCAGGCCGACGACGACGGCCGCGCCTGTGGCGCCTGCGACGCCTGCCGCCTGCGCCGCGAAGGCTTCGAGGTTGCCGGTGTGCCGGACCCGACGCGCTATCAAGGCCATCCCCAGGCGCACGCCTGAGAGCGCAGTTTCCTCTCCTCAGTCCTCGGAGGAGAAAGGCGTTCAGACCCGCTCTTTGCAATTCATGGATTGAGGGCTTGTCGCGAGAAACCCGGCGTTTCGGCACAGGCTTTGCTACCTGATGTGCTGTCACTGATGCCATCGGCATAATGCAGGGACACAAAGGGAGACACGCATGCAGATCCGCAAGCTGCTGGTAGCCAACCGTTCCGAGATCGCGATCCGCGTCATGCGTGCCGCGGCGGAGCTGGGCATCCGTACCGTCGCCATTTATGCGCGCGAGGACCGCTTCTCGCTGCACCGCTTCAAGGCGGACGAAAGCTACGTGGTGGGCGAGGGCGACAAGCCCATCGCCGCGTACCAGAACATCGACGACATCCTGCGCATCGCGCGCCAATGCGGCGCCGATGCCATCCATCCGGGCTACGGCTTCCTCTCCGAGAGCCCCGAATTCGCCGATGCCTGCGCCGAAGCCGGCATTGCCTTCATCGGCCCCAGCGCCAACGTCATGCGCACGCTGGGCAACAAGATCGCCGCGCGCAACGCCGCAGAGGCAGCCGGTGTACCGGTGATGCCGGCCAGCGCCGCGCTGCCCGATGACATGGCGCAGGTGCGCGAGATCGCCGAGGGCATCGGCTACCCGCTGATGCTCAAGGCCAGCTGGGGCGGCGGCGGCCGCGGCATGCGCATCGTCGAAAGCAGCGACGATCTGGAATCCACCGTGCCGGTGGCCAAGCGCGAGGCGCAATCCGCCTTCGGTAACGGCGAGGTCTACTTCGAGAAGCTCGTCCAGCGCGCGCGCCACATCGAGGTGCAGCTGCTCGGCGACCAGTACGGCAATCTGGTGCATCTCTACGAGCGTGACTGCTCCGTGCAGCGACGCAACCAGAAGGTGGTCGAGCGCGCGCCGGCAGCCTTCCTGACCGAGGACCAGCGCGAGCAGCTTTGCGCGGCCGCGCTCAAGCTGGGCAGGGCGGTGGGCTACACCCATGCCGGCACCGTCGAATTCCTGATGGATGCCGACACCGACGCCTTCTACTTCATCGAGGTCAATCCGCGCGTCCAGGTCGAGCACACCGTGACCGAGGAAATCACGGGCATTGACATCGTCAAGGCGCAGATCCGCATCACCGAGGGCCAGCGCATCGGCGACGGAATCTGTGGCGTGCCGGAACAGGCGCAGATCACTCACGACGGCTTCGCGCTGCAGTGCCGCGTCACCACCGAGGATCCGGAGAACGATTTCCGCCCGGACTACGGGCGGCTGGCCGTCTACCGCAGCGCCTCCGGTTTCGGCGTGCGCTTGGACGGCGGCACGGCCTATTCCGGCGCGGTCATCACGCCCTTCTACGACTCGCTGCTGGTCAAGGTCACCACCTGGGCGCCGACCAACGAAGAGACGGTGCAGCGCATGGACCGCGCGCTGCGCGAGTTCCGCATCCGCGGGCTGGCCTGCAATCTCCAGTTCCTGGAGAACGTCATCAACCACCCGACTTTCCAGAGCGGCGAAGCCACCACACGTTTCATCGATCAGACGCCGGAGCTGTTCCAGTTCACCAAGCGCCGCGATCGCGCCACCAAGCTGCTCGACTTCATCGGTGAGGTCACCGTCAACGGCAACCCGGAGATGAAGGGCAGAGCGCCGCTGGGCGAACGCCCGCCAGCGCCGATCCTGCCGCGCACGGATCTGTCCGTGCCGCCGACGCCCGGTACGCGCGAGCGCCTGCAGCAGCTAGGCCCGGAGGGCTTCGCGAAATGGATGCTGGAGCAGCCACAGGTGCTGCTCACCGACACCACGATGCGCGACGCCCACCAGTCGCTCTTCGCCACGCGCATGCGCAGCCAGGACATGCGCGTCATCGCGCCCTACTACGCGCGCATGTTGCCGCAGATGTTTTCCATGGAGTGCTGGGGCGGGGCGACCTTCGACGTCGCCATGCGCTTCCTGCGCGAAGATCCTTGGCAGCGCCTGCGCGAACTGCGCTGGGCCATGCCGAACGTGCTGCTGCAGATGCTGCTGCGCGCTTCCAACGCGGTCGGCTACACCAACTACCCGGACAACGTGGTCAAGCACTTCGTGCAGCAAGCCGCGGACAATGGCATCGACTTGTTCCGCGTCTTCGACGCGCTCAACAGCGTCGACAACATGCGCGTCGCCATCGACGCCGTGCGCGAGACCGGCATGCTCTGCGAAGCGGCCATCTGCTACACGGGCGATATCTTTGATTCGTCGCGGCCCAAGTACAACCTCGACTACTACCTGCGCCTGGCCAGGGAAATGGGAGCCGCCGGTGCGCACGTGCTGGGCATCAAGGACATGGCCGGCGTCTGCAAGCCCGAGGCCGCGCGCACGCTGGTCAAGGCGCTGAAGGACACCGTCGGTCTGCCCATCCATTTCCACACGCACGACACCAGCGGCATCAGCGCCGCCAGCGTGCTGGCAGCCGTCGAGGCCGGCGCCGACGCCGTCGACGGCGCCATGGACGCCATGAGCGGGCTCACCTCGCAGCCCAACCTCGGCGCCATCGCCGCGGCCCTGCGCGGCGGCCCGCGCGACCCGGGCGTCGACCCCGAGGCCATGCGTGCGATCTCACAGTACTGGGAAGGCGCGCGCCGCTACTACGGCGCCTTCGAGCCGGACATCCGTTCCGGCACCGCCGACGTCTACCGCCACGAGATGCCCGGCGGGCAGTACACCAATCTGCGCGAGCAGGCGCGCGGCCTCGGCCTGGAATCGCGCTGGCCGGAAGTCGCGCAGGCCTATGCCGACGTCAACCAGCTCTTCGGCGACATCGTCAAGGTCACACCCACCTCCAAGGTAGTCGGCGACATGGCGCTGTTCATGATCGCCAACAACCTCACGCCCGAGGACGTGCTGGACCCGGAGCGCGACATCGCCTTCCCGGAATCGGTGGTCTCGCTGATGCGTGGCGAGCTGGGCTTCCCCGCGGACGGCTTCCCGGAAGCCATCCAGAAGAAGGTGCTGGGCGACGAGAAGCCGCTCACCGAACGTCCGGGCGCGGTGCTGCCGCCCACCGACCTCGACGCCGAGCGCAAGAAGCTGGCCGAGCAGCTGGAGCAGGAGGAAGTCGACGAAACCGACCTGGCCTCGCATCTGATGTACCCCAAGGTCTTCGCCGACTACGCCGCCCAGCGCAAGACGTACGGTGACGTCTCCGTGCTGCCCACCACGGTCTTCTTCGAAGGCATGCAGGAGAACGAGGAAACCGCCGTCGACCTGGAGCCCGGCAAGACCCTGGTCATTCGGCTATTGGGCCGGGCCGAGGCGGCCGAGCAGGGCGTGGTCAAGCTCTTCTTCGAGCTCAACGGCCAGCCCCGCACCGCGCGCATCAAGATGGAAGGCGCCGAAGCCGCCGACGAAGCCCGCGTCGCCGAGCCCGGCAACCCGGCGCACGTCGGTGCTCCCATGCCCGGCATGATTGCCTCGGTCAGCGTCGAAGTACGCAAGAAGGTACGCAAGGGCGATTCGCTGCTCTCCATCGAGGCGATGAAGATGGAAACCCAGATCCGTGCCGAACGCGAAGGCACCATCAAGGAAGTCATCGCCCAGTCCGGCCGCACCGTCAACGCCCAGGACCTGCTTCTGGTCTACGAAGACTGAGTCAGCATCGTTTCCCCTGCACCCCACACCCCACTTCCCCTCTCCCGCTAGCGGGAGAGGGGTTAGGGGAGAGGGCCCAGGAGAAGGGAAACCGCCGGGGCAAAAGCACCCGCAGCAGATCCGCACGGCCCCCACGGCCGTACTCACTATGATGTAATACATAGTAGTCGCGCTTCAGGAGCCCAGCCGATGGCAGTAACAACCGTCCGTTTGCGGCCGGAAATCGAAAAAAGCCTGGCGGATACCGCTGTCCAGCTCAAACGAAGCAAGGGCTGGATCATCAACCAAGCGCTCTCCGAGTATCTGGCGCAACATCAGCAGGAGCAGCAGCGCTGGCAAGAGACGCTCGCTGCCGTTGAATCCGCGGCCAATGGCAAGGTGATTGCCGGAGAGAAGGTGCACGACTGGCTGCAAAGCTGGGGCCGCGATGACGAGCTGCCGCCACCAGAAAGCGGGAAGTGAAGCTCAGTTACAGCGCAGAAGCGGTCGCCGATCTTCGTCGGCTTCGCGAGTTCATCGCCGAGCACGACCCTCACGCAGCGGCTCGCGTCGGTGCCGAGCTGTTGGCACGCCTGGAACACATCCGCGACTTTCCGAGAATGGGGCGCCCCGTTTCGCTCGCCCCCGAACCGCGATCCATTCGCGACGTCGTATTCGGCAATTACGTCGTGCGTTATCTGGTGCACAACGATGCAGTCGTGGTTCTTCGCATATGGCACCACTTCGAGGACCGTGGGCTGCCCACGGATTAATGTGGCGCGAAGCGACCCTCACTTGGCCGATACTTGAACGCCACGATCGAGCTTCCGCCCCGCACAGCCAAAGCAACGCTCCCGGCCAATCCATAATTTAGAAATGCGAATAGCTCGCATCAGCATTGACAACTGCCCTGCATTCGTATCAAATGCGAATCATTATTATTCGATGCAGAGCAGATGCCGATGGGGGTCCGATGTGCAGCAGGCGATGGCCGAGCCGGTCAGGCGACCGGCGTCGTGCTATGCGCCGCGCTGCTGGCCAGCGCTACGCCGGCCGCGCTTGCCGCGACCGAGCTTGATGACGTCGTCGTCACCGGCACGCGCGATGAGCGGCCGGTGGTCGAGACCCCCGTGCGCACCGAGCTGGTCCGCCGCGAGGAACTGGAGCGCACCCACGCCCGCACGCTGAAGGAAGGCCTGGAGAACGTCCCCGGCCTGCAGCTGCGCGAGATTCACGGCAAGGCCGGGCACGAGGTTTCGCTGCAGGGATTGTCCGGCGAGCAGGTGCTGGTGCTGGTCGATGGCCTGCCGCTGACCGCGACCACCGGCTCCACCGTCGACGTCAGCCAGCTCGCGCTGATGGACATCGAGCGCATCGAGATCGTCAAGGGCGCGTTGTCGGCGCAGTACGGCAGCGAGGCCATGGGTGGGGTCATCAACGTCATCACGCGCCGCATCGCGCCGGGCCTGTCCGGCGAGCTGCGCGGCGATCTCGGCAGCTTCGGCGACCAGAACCCCTCCGGCGAAGCCGCCGACGCCGGCGACCGCCACGCCGCGCTGCGCCTGGAAGGCGGCAGCGAGCGCTGGCGCCTGCGTCTGACCGGCGACCGCCGCGAGCGCGACGGCATCGACCCGCAGCCGGAGAGCTGGCCGCAGCCGGGCGACGCCGTCGACCGCCAGCAGCTCGACCTGCGCGGCGAATGGCATCCGTCACCGGCCGGCGCCTTCCGCCTGCAGGCCGGCCGCTTCACCGAAGACGCCGAAAGCCGCTACGAGCTAGCGTTGCCTGGCCGCAACGCGCCGCAATCCAAGTACGAGGACGTCACTCGCGACCGCATCCAAGGCGGCGGGCGCTGGCAGTGGTACAACGGCATCGGCGTGGAGGGGCGCTTCCTCGAGGAGCGCCTGGCCATCGACAGCATCAAGCGCGCCGAGGCCCAGCGCTTCGACGACCGCGACGCCGACATCGGCCTCGGCCAGTACAGCCTGCAGACCAACTTGCCGCTGCCGGCCGGCCAGCGCCTGCAGCTGGGCGCCGACCTGCGCCGCGAAAGCCTGCAACAGACCAAGGACGGCGCCACCGAGCTGGACGGTGCACGCGTGCGCCGCGACAGCCGCGAGCTGTGGACGCAGCTGACGCTGACGCCGCCACCGGGGTGGGGCGACCAGCTTCTCGGCGGCGACGCCGTGGAGCTGCTGCTCGGCGTGCGAGCGCAGGAGGATTCCGACTTCGGCGGCCACACGGTCGGCAGCGCCAATCTGCGCCTGCGCCTGTGGCAGGGCGACGCCTCCACCGGCAGCCTGCGTCTCGGCTGGGGGCAGGGCTACCGCGTGCCCAATCTGAAGGAGCGCCACTACCGCTTCGACCACAGCCAGCTCGGTTACGTCGTCATCGGCAACCCGGATCTTCAGCCGGAGGAATCCAACAGCTTCCAGATCGGCTGGACGCAGAGCTGGGGACGCGCCTTCTGGCTGGAGCTGGGCGCCTTCGACAACCAGCTGCGCAATCTCATCCAGGTCGACGCCGACAACGCCGAGGTCGAGGACGGAATTCAGCAGTTCCGCTACGACAACGTCGAGCGCGCCCGCACGCGCGGCATTGAGCTCGGCGCCCAGGCTCGGCTGGCCAGCTGGCTACGCCTGAGCGGCGGCTATACCTATATGCAGACCCGCGACCGCACCAGCGGCGACGAGCTGACGCGCCGACCGCGCCATCAGGGGCGCCTCGGCCTGGACTGGACGCTGTTGAGAGCCACCGAGATCGGCCTGCGCGGCCGTTACCAGAGCGACGAGCTGGTCGACAGCGCCACCGGCGCGCGTTCGCCGGCCTGGACTGTGCTCGATCTGCGCCTGAATCACGACCTCACTTCCGCCGTCGCCGTCTACGGCGGCATCGACAACCTCTTCGATCGCCAGCGCGACTTCGCCGACCCGGATGACTTCGGGCCGGTGAGCGGGCGTTTCGTCTACCTCGGCGCCCGTTACCGCTTCGGCAGCCGATGACCCTTTCCACGATGGAGCCAAGCAACATGAATGACGCAACGATTTTCCGATTCTCCCGCCTGGGCCTGACGGCGCTGACGCTGCTGACCGTCGCCGCCTGCAGCAGTGGCGGCGGCGGTGACGGTGGCGACAACGGCGGCAGCGACGATCCGCCCGATCCCGACCTGCCGGAAGGCGTCGAGCAGCGCCGCGTCGACGCCAGCGACAGCGAGGCCTGGGTCTACATCGACCTCGCCACCGGCGACGTCCTGGACATGGACGCCGCCGACGCGGCCGAATCCACGGCCTGGCATGTCGCCCTGCGCCGTTTCAACATCGCCGTCAACGGCGGGACTTCCGGCCCCGGCAGCGCCGCCGGCGGCCTCATCGCGCCGCAGGAGGACTTCTACGACGACGAAGGCGAGCCCAACGCCAGCGTCTTTCTCAACGCCACGGCCGAGGACTACCTCGATATGCTGATGAACGACGACTTCGAGGAGCCGGAGTTCGTCACCGACAGCATCACCACCGTCTTCGGCGAAGACTGGTACCGCTACAACTTCGCCACCGGCAACATCACGGCCGAACCCGACAACGGCTGGCTGCTGCGCAGCGGCGAGGGCGACAGCTACGCCCGCATGCGCGTCACCGAGATCGACTTCCCGACGCGCGCCGGCCAGGGCGTGCAGGGTTTCGAGATCGCCTTCGACGTGCAGCCGGCGGGTGTTGATCAGTTCACGGGCTCGGCAAGCTTCAGCGGCTCGATCCCCTCGGAAGGTGGCTCGCGCTGCTTCGATTTCGACACAGACGCCACGGTCGCCTGCGAAGGTACGGCCTGGGACCTGCAGATCGGCTTCGAGGGCCGCGACTTCTTCCTGCGCAGCAACGGCGGCCCGAGCGGCGCCGGCGACGCAGCCGGCTTCGGGCCCTTCGCGTGGGAGGAGCTGGCGGACTACGCCTCGGCCACCACCGATCCGTCCGGGGAAAACATTGCCGGCCTCTACCAGCCCGATACCAGCACTGGCATCTTCGCCAGCGAATCCTGGTACGCCTACAACCTGCAGGGCCAGCACCGCCTGTGGCCGAACTACCGCGTCTACCTGGTCGACAGCGATCCGGAGGACGACAGCGCCGCCCGCTTCGCCGTGCAGGTCATCGACTACTACGACGGCACCGGCGCCAGCGGCCAGCCGACCATTCGCTGGCGTCAGCTGGAGGCGGAGTGATCATGGGCGCCCCGATGCAGGAAAGCACCCCGCTGAGCGAGCGCTGGCAGCAGCTGCGCGAAGCGGACCCGAAGCTGCGCATCCGCAACGCCGCCGAGCAGCTCGGCGTCAGCGAGCTGGCGCTGCTGCGTACCGATCCGGAGCGCGTGCGCGCGCTGCGGCCGGATTTCCCGGCCATCTTCGAGGCCCTGCGCGGCGTCGGCCCGGTCATGACGCTGGCGCGCAACAACGAGGTGGTGCACGAAACCACCGGCGAGCTGGAGAACTTCCACCACAACCCGCGTACCGGCATGGCGCTGTCCACCGGCGCGCTGGACCTGCGGCTGTTCTTCAATCGCTGGCGCCATGCCTGCGCGGTGGAGGAGGGCGAGCGCGCCAGCCTGCAGTGCTTCGACGCCGCCGGCAACGCGCTGCACAAGATCTACCGCACCGAAGCCACCAACGACGACGCCTGGCACCGCCTGATCGCCTGTCTCGCCGACCCGATCTCGGCTGACGTGCCGCTGGAAGCCGTGGAGCCGCCCGAACCGCGCCGGCTGTGCACGGACCCGGTAGCGCTACGCCACGACTGGTCGCGCTTGAGGGATCTGCACCACTTCCACAGCCTGCTGCGCCGGCACGAAACCGACCGCCTCAGCGCGCTGGAGGCCGTCGGCGAGGACTGGGCGCGGCCGTTGCCGGTGGATGCCCTGGAGCGCCTGCTGCAGGCAGTCGCCGACGACACGCCGATCATGGCCTTCGTCTACAACCCCGGCACGGTGCAGATCTTCAGCGGCGAAGTGCACAAGCTGGCGCGTACCGGCCCCTGGTACAACGTGCTGGACCCGGCCTTCAACCTGCACGTGCGCACCGAGGCGCTGGCGCAGTGCTGGCGCGTGCGCCGGCCGTCGGCGGACGGCGACGTCAACGCGCTGGACTGCTTCAACCACGAGGGCCGGCTGGTGCTCAGCCTCTTCGGCGCGCGCAAGCCCGGCAAGCCGGAGCTGACCGCCTGGCGCGCGCATCTCGACGCGCTGGAGGCCGCATGCGCCGCCTGATCGCCCGTGCCGCAAGCGGCCTGCTGGCGCTGGGTGCGCTGGCCGCCGCGCCGACGGCCAGCGCCGAAGAGCGCCTGGCGGTCGCCGGCGGCTGCGCCACCGAGATCGTCTTCGCCCTCGGCGCCGGCGACCGCATCGTCGGCGTCGACACCACCAGCAACTGGCCGCCCGAGGCGCGCGAGCTGCCGCGCTTCGGCTATCTGCGCACGCTGCCCGTCGAGGGCATCCTGGCGCTGAAGCCGGATCGCCTGCTGACCACGGCCGAGGCCGGCCCGCCGAGCAGCATCGAGCGCCTGAGCAAGGCGATGCCGGTGGACGTGCTTCCCGCCATGCGCAACCCGCGCGAGCTGCCCGAGCAGGTGCGCCGTGTAGCCCGACAGCTGAGCCTGGAAGAGCGCGGCGAAACCCTGGCCGCCGAGCTGGAAGGCCGCCTCGCCAGCATCCCGACCGAGTTTTCCGACGAGCCGGCACCGGAGGTGCTCCTGCTGCTGGCGCCGGGCGGCGAGCGGCTGATGGCCGGCGGGGCGGACAGCTCAGCGGATGCGCTGCTGCAGTCCCTCGGCCTGCGCAACGCCGCGCGCGGAATGGACAGCTTCAAGCCCCTGAGCCGCGAGGCCCTGCTGCAGAGCGAGGCGGACCTCATCGTCGTCGCCGAAACCGCGCCCGGCGCCTTCCGCGCCGAGGACTGGCCGGCGCTGGCGCGCACACCGGCCGGCCGCGCCGGCCGCGTGCTGGTGCGCGACAGCATGTATCTGCTGGGCTTCGGCCCGCGCGTGGTCGACGCCATGGCCGAGCTCCGCGCCGCAGCAACGAACCCCGAGTTCGCGGCATGGAAGCGGGACTGAGGCGCCTGCCCGCCGGCGCCGGGCTGGGCGCCCTCGGCCTGGCGCTGGTGGTCGTCGCGGCAGCGGGGCTCGCCATCGGCCCCGTCGCCGTCGGCCTGAGCGAGCTGCTGCCGGCGCTATTCGGCAGCGGCGAGGGCCAGGCCGGCTTCGTCGTGCAGGAGCTGCGCCTGCCGCGCATCGCCCTGGGCGCGCTCGTGGGCGCGGCGCTGGCCGTATCCGGTGCCATCCTGCAGGGCCTGTTCCGCAATCCGCTGGCCGACCCGGCGCTGATCGGCATCTCGGCCGGCGCGGCGCTGGGTGCGGTCACCGTCATCGTGCTCGGCGAGCGCGTCATGGCCAGCTTCGGCCTGGGCGTGTCGCCGTTGCTGATGCCGGCCGCGGCCTTCATCGGCGCGCTGGTGGCCACGCTGGCCGTCTGGCGCATCGCCACGCGCGGCGGCAACACCTCCGTGGCGAAGCTGCTGCTGGCCGGCATCGCCATCAACGCCATCGCCAGCGCCGGCACCGGCATTCTCACCTTCCTGGCTGATGACACCCAGCTGCGCACGCTCACCTTCTGGACCATGGGCAGCCTGGCGCATGCGGGCTGGGCGGAAATCCGCCTGCTGGCGCCCTGGATGCTGGCGCTGGCCTGCGCTGCGCCCTGGCTGGCGCGGCCGCTCAACGCCATGCTGCTGGGCGAGGCCGTAGCCGGGCATCTGGGCTACCCCGCGCACCGCATGAAGCAGGCCGCCGTGCTGGTCTGCGCGCTGGCGGTGGGGGCCTCGGTGGCCATGACCGGGCTGATCGGCTTCGTGGGCCTGGTCGCCCCGCACATCGTGCGCCTGATGGGCGGCGTCGATCACCGCTGGCTACTGCCGGCCTCGGCGCTGCTGGGCGCAACGCTGCTCATCGCTGCCGACGCCCTGGCGCGCGTCATCGTCGCCCCGGCTGAGCTGCCCATCGGCCTCGTCACCTCACTGATCGGCGGGCCCTTCTTCCTGATGCTGCTGATGCGTCAGCAATTCGCCGAATGATGGACGGCCTGCCACAAGTCCAGGTTCTGCCACCGCAGGTGGCCAGC
Source organism: Algiphilus aromaticivorans DG1253 (assembly GCF_000733765.1). Lineage (NCBI taxonomy): Bacteria > Pseudomonadati > Pseudomonadota > Gammaproteobacteria > Nevskiales > Algiphilaceae > Algiphilus > Algiphilus aromaticivorans. Next base: position 1,431,726 of record NZ_JPOG01000001.1, read on the forward strand.
GACACCCCCGTGCTGGAAGCCCGCAACCTGCGCGTGGCCGCCGGCGGCGCGACGCTGCTAGACGGCGTCTCCCTGCGCCTGCAGGCCGGCGAGTGCCTGATGCTGCTCGGCCCCAACGGCGCCGGCAAATCCACCCTGCTGCGCGTGCTGGCCGGCGAGCTGAAGCCGGGGCAGGGCAGTGTCGCAGTGCTGGGCCACCCGCTGGACGCCTGGGACGGCCGCGAGCTGGCCCGCGTGCGCGGCGTGCTGCCGCAGCAATGCGCCGTGCAGTTTCCCGTCACCGCCGCCGAAGTCGTCGACCTCGGCCTGCTCACCACGCTGCGCGGCGACGCCAGAGCCCGCGTCCGGGCTGAGCTGCTGGACTGGCTGGAAGTCGCCCATCTGGCCCGCCGCATCTATCCCAGCCTGTCCGGTGGCGAGCAGCAGCGCGTGCAGATCGCACGCGTGCTGGGCCAAGTCTGGAAGACGCCGGGCCCGCGCCTGCTGCTGCTGGACGAATGCACCTCCGCGCTGGACCCCGCGCAGCAGCACGCCGTCATGGCCATGCTGAAAAGCCTGAGCCGCGCCGCCGGCATCGGCGTCATCGTCACCAGCCACGACCTGGGCCTGGCCGCCACCTACGCCGACCGCGTAGCCCTGATGCGCGACGGCCGCATCATCACCGACGCCACCCCGCGCGAGGCCCTGACCACCCACAAACTAGCCGCCGTCTACGACCTGCAAGCCCGCGTCCGCTGGGAGCCACACCCCAGCGTAGAAATCCAGGGCGCCCTCAACACCCGCAACCCAACCCCACCACCCACCCTCGAAACCACCAACACCCCATAAACAAACAATTCCCCTCGCCCCCGAAGGGGGAGAGGGGCCAGGGGAGAGGGGGAGCCGAGCAGCCACAACCTCTCACCCTCGCAAAACGCAGCAATTTCACTACGTGACCGCAGCATTCCCCACAGGTAAGCTGCGACCAATGGACTCGGGGGACTCCACGCTAAAAGCCGCCATCGCGGATCTACGCGAGGCCAAACGCGTGCTGGTCATCACCGGCGCCGGCATCTCCGCAGACTCCGGCCTGCCCACCTACCGCGGTGTCGGCGGCCTCTACGACCGCGACCTCACCGAAGAAGGCATCCCCATCGAGGAAGCCCTGTCCGGCGGCATGTTCCAACGGCGCCCGGACATCACCTGGAAGTACATCCACCAGATCGAATCCACCGCCCGCGGCGCCGGCTACAACGCAGGCCACAAGGCACTGGCGGAAATGGAGCGCCACTTCGAGCGCTTCACCATCCTCACCCAGAACGTCGACGGCTTCCACCGCGACGCCGGCAGCACCGACGTTATCGAAATCCACGGCAACGTCCACGAGCTGTACTGCACCAGCTGCGGCGAAAAGGAATGGGTGGATGACTTCTCCCAGCTCAACGGCATCCCGCCCAGCTGCCCGGCTTGCGGCAGCCTCGTCCGTCCCCGCGTCGTGCTATTCGACGAGTTGCTGCCACAGGACGCCGTCGCCCGCCTGGAAGAGGCTGTGGACAGCGAGCCCGACGTCGTCATCAGCATCGGTACCACCGCCGGCTTCCCGTACATCGCCGCGCCGGTACTGCACGCCGCCCGACGCGCAACGCCAACAATCGAGATCAACCCGGGGAACAGCGAGATATCGGCCTTCGTGCAGCACCGCTTTCAGGCTAGGGGCATTGAGCTGCTGCCCTACATGGCAGGCCAGTTGGGGGAAGGGGAGTAATCCCTCGTGCCGTGCGACCCGCAACGAACTCGTGTAAATGTCGGCTTCCAGCCCATTGCGGGCATGTAGAAATCGTAGCCCGTCCATTTTTTGCTCGCAGTACCACTACTTTTCAACGTCAAAAATCATAGGGGGAGGTATGTTTAATAACTTTGAAACCACTAAGCAGCAGCTTTCTGAACTCGCGGAGGTGGTAAACAAGTTCAAGTCTGAAGCGGTTCAACTGAAGCTTCTGGAGCTATTATTCGATGCGAGCCCCAATAACGATGACGACCAGGGAGCCGCTCAATCTGCGCCCAAGCCCAAGAAAAGAGCCAGAAAGAAGCCTGCGTCCACTAAGAGCGCTGCGAAGCCAGATAAGGGCGCTAAGAGGTCATCCTCATACGGTCCAGCCACAATCCTGACAAAACTCTATAATGAGGGGTTCTTTTCAAAACCTAAGACAATCACTGAAATTTGTGAACACTCAGGAACGAAGCTAGCGAGAAATATTAAACCAAATGAAATATCCGGGAAGCTTGGCCGGATGGTGCGTAGCGGGGAGTTGTCGAGAGAAAAGAACTCCGACAACCAGTATGAATACACGAAACCATGAGTGATCTACTTATTTCCGCCCTGAGCGGTATAGATCAAAACGTCCGCAAGAAGATTGTAGGTTCTTACATCGATCTAAAGCGTAACTTGGCGGAATCGCGGCTCGATGCAGCGGGGCTCAACGCCGGGAAACTTTGCGAGGCGGTCATCCGACACCTGCAAATTACGGCTTTCGGTTCAAACACGCCATTTGGTAGGAAAATCCCGAATTTCGCAGACGAGTGCCGTAAGATAATATGCGCGCCAAGTGGCGCAAACATTACTGAATCCGAAAAGGCAATATTGCCCCGTGCCTTGGTTTTTCTCTACACTATGCGTAACAAACGAGGTATCGGTCATATTGGCGGTGATGTAGATCCAAATGCAATTGATGGGGCGCTGATTGGGCGAGTGTCAGATTGGATCGTTTGCGAACTTATTCGCGTTAATCACAACCTTTCGCTTGAAGAAGCTCAGGACCTAGTTGACGGATTGGCAATCAGACAGTTGCCCGATGTCTGGGAGGTGGCCGGGAAGAAAAGGGTGCTTCGCGATGGCATGTCAGCCAAGGACCAGCTGCTGTTGCTTCTCTATTCTTGTCAGGATCAAACCGTGTTGGTCGAAGACTTGGTGAGCTGGGTGGAATATTCGAATCCGGCTGTTCTGCGTTCTCGAATTATCGGTAATCTTCATAAGGGTCGTTTTGTCGAGTGGGACCGCGACTCCGAATTCATAGTGCTATCGCCCAAGGGGGCGAAGTACGTGGAAGAAAATTTGTTGGGTGCTGAACAAGTCGCTTCACGGGGCGTTTGATCCGCCAAGGGCGGTAGAGCAGTAAAAGGCTCAGAGCCCGATTTCCCTCGAGTTACCCCTATGCGGCAATGGCGAATAAGTGTTCTGCAGGTTATTGATAATAGGTCTCTGGTTATAGCGCCGTTTACAGTAATGACCAATGTTGTTTACCGTGCATCGTTGACGATAATATGCTATTAATTGACGAAGGCCAGCGTGATTGAATTGTGTCGCATGGCGCGGAGTCGCTAATAAGGTTCGTAAAGACAGCCAACGTGAAAGGAGAAATCTGATGGGCGTAAAATTTGGGGAAATTGACTCTAGCCAAATACTTGATAATGAGTTCCGCATATTAGTTCTCGAGCGGGTTGTTGATCACTTACTCACATCTAACCCTACTGGCGCATTAGGGTTGGACATTCAAAATATAAGAAAAGATGTGCTGGAGGTTATGAAGAAGAAATACCCCAACTCGGGAATTGAGTTGAAGGGGTGAAGTCATGTCAGGCTGGTCTCAAGAATCAAGTGCAACGTTATCGTGAAAGTTAGCCATTTCCTGGGCCATGACTTCCTCCGGCGTTTGCCAGTCCAGGGTTTTGCGTGGTCGCCCGTTGAGCAGGCGCGCGACGTCGTTGAGCTGGGTCTGGCTGACCGTCGACAGGTCCGTGCCCTTAGGCAGGAATTGGCGCAGCAACCCGTTGGTGTTCTCGTTGCTGCCGCGCTGCCACGGGGCATACGGGTCGGCGAACCAGATATCGAGCTTCAAGCGCTGGGCGAGCTCCTCATGACGCGCCATCTCGCTGCCCCGGTCGTAAGTGAAGCTCTCGCGCATGAAGGCAGGCACCTTCTTCATCTGGCGCGTGAAGCTTTCGAGCGCCGCGTCGGCGCTGCAGTCCGCCATCTTGCAGAGAATGACGAAGCGCGTTTTGCGCTCAACGACGGTGCCCACGGCCGAGCGGTTGTAGGCGCCCTTTATAAAGTCGCCTTCCCAGTGACCCGGCAGCTTGCGCTGCGTCACATCTTCGGGACGATGAATGATCCTCAGATCCTCGGGCACCACCATGCCACCCTTGCCGGCGGCGGTACGCCGTTTCTGGCCGCGCTGCGGCTTGTGCTGGCGCAGGGCTTCCACCATGGCTTTCTTCAGCGCTCCCTTGGGGTGCGCGTAGATCGCCGCGTAGATGGTCTCGTGGCTGATCTTCCAATCCGGATCGTCGGGAAACATGCGTTCCAGTCTGCAGGCGATCTGCTCTGGCGACCAGGCAAAGTAGATCAGGCGGTCGTGCACGTATTGCCAGAGCATCGAGCCGGACTGAAGCTTGCAACGCCGTCCGCACCGTTGTCGTCGCTGCCGGTAGGCCGCACTCGCTGCCGTAGCGTTGTAGACCTTGCCAGCCATCGCATTACGCCGACGTTCCCGCGAGATCGTCGACGGCGAGCGCCCAAGTCGTCGGCTGATGTCCCTGGTCGTCACGCCTTCATCAGCCAACAACATGATCGCCGCGCGTTCCTCCGCCGAGAGATGGCGGTAGCTTCTTGTCGTCATCGCAACACCGTATCTGCATCAGAATGGGGTGTTGCACTTGGTTCTTGAGTCTAAGGAATGTCTGATCAAAGTCGGATGAGTGACCGCGAAGACATTGCAGGCTGCACACCGGGTGAAATGAAGGCTGTTTCGGGGGCTTCAGCCTCTGCAGAAGCCCGATTTCGTTGTCATTGGACGCACCTATCCTGCCGCCAGCAGCTGTCTTCGGGCCGCCACGAGGTTGGCCATGGCAAACAGGCTGTGCAGGTGCGCGGTGTTCTTGGTCAGGCCGCGATAGCGGACCTTGGTGTAGCCGAACTGGCATTTGACAATCCGAAACGGATGCTCGACCCGGGCTCTCAGAGACGCCAGACGTCGGTTGGCGGCGCGCTGCCATTCCAGCAGCGCCTTGCCGGCACTGCGCACGTAAGGCGTGACGATGCGCGGTCCACTATCGGGCGCCGGGGCATCCAGGCTGCGGCCCGTGCGTCGATAGCCGGCATCGCCCAGCACGATGCGTTCTTCGCCGTGCAGCAGGGCTTCGGTCTGGGTGATGTCGGCGACTTTGGCCGTTGTGCCGATAACGGTGTGCACGAGGCCACTGTGGGCATCGGCGCCGATATGCGCCTTGCAGCCGAAGTACCACTGGTTGCCCTTGCGCGTCTGACTCATGTCGGGATCCCGCGTACCGCTCTGGTTCTTCGTCGAGCTGGGCGCGTGGATCAGCGTGGCGTCCACCAGCGTGCCTTCGCGCAGCATCAGGCCCCGCTCGCGCAGGTGGGCATTGACCTCGGCAAAGATCTGCTCGGCCAGCCCGTGCCGCTCCAACAGCCGCCGGAACTGCAGGATCGTGCTCTCGTCAGGCACCGCCTCATCCGTCAGCGTGATGCCGGCAAAGCGGCGCATGGCATCGGAGTCGTAAAGCGCCTCTTCGGCGCCTGGATCCGACAGCCCGTAGAACTGCTGCAGGCAGTAGATGCGCAGCTTGGTGGCCAGCGACAGCGGCCGGCGCCCCGGCTTGCCCGCCTTGGGCTTCGGGTAGTGCGGCGCAATCAACGCCTCCAGGCGCGACCACGGAATAACCGCATCCATCTCCGCCAGAAACTTCTCGCGGCGCGTCACCTTCTTCTTGTGCGCCTGCTCAAGATCCGCGAACGTCCGCTGCTTCATCGACTGGCTCACCATCGTCTCCGTGCCCCGGCATCATCCCAGATCGGGGCGATTGATCAGAGTTTCCCTAAGCAGGACCGCTTAGCTCAGCCAGAGATTTCATTACAACAAGCGTAGTTCCAAAGACACAGGTATATCACTTGGTCACGGAGGAAACATTAAGCGCCATTAAAGAAAAAAGTTTGGTGGCAGACTTCTTTATGCTCTTGGCGAGCCTGCTATTCGGCGCATTCTTTTCAGCTTTAATATCGCTTCGGGCGTCGACAGGTCTGCCTCAACAGACGATTGCCGCTCTTGAAATTTACAAGTGGGTATTCTTAGGTTTTGGCGTGATTTTCCTTGTTCTCACGCTCATCGCCATCGGAAAGGGGAATGGGATTATAAAGAAAATACAACGATCAGAGGCGATGTTCAGTGAAAGTTCGAGCGAGGGTTAGTAGGTTGTTTTCATCGTGCCTCTGAAAATATCAGTGATCCTGGTACTGAATGACCGCTTCTGGCACATAGCGAAGCCAATACGGTGGTTTGTGCGCTACTATAGAAAGAGGTGCGCTGCGTAAACTTGGGTAATGGGCTTAGGGAGGGTCGAGAGAATAAATGCTGAGGTCACATACTCGTTCCGCGTGTTGCGCGATTTTAGGCTTCTCACTTACTGTAGTTGAACTAGTGTCGAGAGGTGAATGTGGCCAACGTTATTGGTTTTATGTTTGAGCAAGTGGTGTCGAGTCTAGGTGCTTCCGCGATACCGCTTGCGATATACTACGCGTTCGTTAGGCGGAAGAGGTCAATATGGCGGAGCGCTTGGGTGAGGTATGGGGGCGCGGCGTCAATAATTTTCATAGGTAGTATATATTCCTATTCAAGTCACTCAAGCCCCCATTCTGTGGCATACGTTTTATTGTTCGCTGGCTCATGCATACTCACGTCAATAATATATGTGTTATCCACAGCATATTATAAAGTATTACGCAAAGACAGATACAAAATAGCTGGTCCCCCAGTGAATAAAAGCTGATCGTAGCGGTAGTGAGTAATAAGAGGGGGCAAATTACGATTTGATGAGATGACGGCTTCTGGCACGTATCCGCCGCCTAGCGTGCAGGCCGAGCGTCTAACGGCGCTCCATCACGGGGCTGTGCTGGCTGGGTGTTGACCGCGCGGTAAGGCATAATCGCGCCCCTCCCAAGGTCAAGCGAGAACCCACCATGCCTGCCTACAAAGCTCCCTTGAGCGACATGCGCTTTCTGCTGGACGAGGTCTTCGACTTCCCGGCGCACTACGCCGAGCTGTCCAACGGGGGGGACGCCGATCCGGAGACCGTCTCGGCGATTCTCGACGAGTGCGCGCGCTACTGCGAGGAGGTGCTGTCGCCCTTGTACGCCAGCGGTGACGCGGAAGGCTGCACCTACGACAACGGCGAGGTGCGCACGCCGAAGGGGTACAAGGAGGCGTACCAGCAGTTCATTGATGCGGGCTGGCAGGGGCTTTCCTATTCGGAGGAGTACGGCGGCCAGGGCCTGCCGATGAGCCTGGGGCTGCTGAAGTCCGAGATGATGGCGACGGCGAACTGGCCCTTCCTGATGTATCCGGGGCTGTCGATGGGCGCGATGAACACCATCATGCAGTACGGCAACGAGGAGCAGGTCGGCCTCTACATGCCGCCGATGACGGAAGGCCGCTGGACCGGGACGATGTGCCTCACCGAGCCGCAGTGCGGCACGGACCTCGGCCAGATCAAGACGCGCGCGGAGGACAACGGCGACGGCACCTACGCGCTGCACGGCAGCAAGATCTTCATTTCCTCTGGTGAGCACGATCTCGCCGAGAACATCATCCACGTCGTGCTTGCCCGCCTGCCGGATGCGCCGCAGGGAACGCGCGGCATTTCGCTGTTCATCGTGCCCAAGGTGATTCCGAATGCGGACGGCAGCCTGGGCGAGCGCAACGGCGTCACCTGTCCCAGCATCGAGCACAAGATGGGCATCAACGCCTCCGCGACCTGCGTGCTCAACTTCGACGGCGCGAAGGCCTGGCTCATCGGCGAGCCGCACAAGGGGCTGGAGGCGATGTTCACCTTCATGAACACGGCGCGCATCGGTACCGCGATTCAGGGCATCGCCCACGCCGAGCTTTCCTTCCAGGGTGCGCTGGCCTACGCCAAGGAGCGCCGTTCCATGCGCGCCCTGTCCGGCAAGAAGGAGCCGGAGAAGGTGGCGGACAGCCTGATGTACCACGCCGATGTGCGGCGCATGCTGTTCAGCCAGAAGGCTGTGGCCGAAGGCGGACGCGCGATGATCTACTTCGCCGCGCAGTACGCCGACCACATGGTCAACGGCGTCACCGAGAAGGATGACGAGAAATACAAGAAGTACGACGACAAGCTCGGCTTCTTCACGCCCATCCTGAAGGGCTTCCTCACCGAGCTGGGTCTGGAGGCAGCCAATCACGGCATGCAGGTGCTGGGTGGTCACGGCTATATCCGCGAGCACGGCATGGAGCAGATCGCGCGCGATGCGCGCATCGCCACGCTGTACGAAGGCACCACCGGCATCCAGGCGCTGGATCTGCTCGGGCGCAAGGTGCTGCTGATGACGCGCGGCGGCTGCGTGCGCGAGTTCACCGGGCAGATCGCGCGCTTCGCGGCGGAGAATCTGCGCAAGAAGGGCATGCGCCGCTTCGCGGCCACGCTCGGCCGCTATGCCACGCAGTGGAACGTGCTCACGGTGCGGTTGATGCTGATGGCCCGGAAGGACCGCGACGTGGTCTCCGCCGCCAGCCACCACTTCCTGATGTACAGCGGCTTCGTGATGATGGGCTACTTCTGGGCCCTGCAGGCCGCGGTGGCGCAGCAGAAGCTGGCCGATGGCAGTGGTGCGCAGTCGGAGGACTTCTACCGCGCAAAGATTGCCACCGCCGAGTTCTACTTCGACCACATGCTGCCGCGGGCGAAGAGCCACGCCGCCTCCATGACCAAGCCGAGCGCGTCGCTGCTGTCGCTCGACAGCGAGCATTTCAGCTTCTGATCGCGCGGCGGGCGCCCCGGTGAGATCGGTCTTGCTGGGGCGCGCCGCTATGCACGGTACAAGGCGGCAAGCGCCTGCCATGTCGCTGAAGCCCCGCTGGTGCGGGGCTCTGCGCGTGCTTCCAGGCCGTGTCGCTTGTTCGGCTCGCCGTGCGGCGAACAGCGGCTCACCGCTGGAAGCTGCTACAGCCGGTTCGTCGCCGGCGCGCTTCTAACTGCCTGTGTCGTAGACCGCTTTCTCCAGCTCTTCCAGCGCTTCGCCGGTGTAGACGGCGATGCGCTGCATGCTCGGCACGGTGTCGCGGCAGGCGATGAAGCCGAAGCTCAGGGTATCCGAGTAGCCGTGGCAGGTGATGTTCAGCCCCTGGCCGTGCGTGACCAGTGAGACCGGGTAGTTCGCCACCATCTTCGCGCCGCGGAAGTACAGCGTTTCCTGCGGCCCCGGAACATTCGAGATGGTGATGTTGAAGACCGGGCGCGTGCGTCCGCCGAGGCCGCTGAGGAGCTGCGCGATGTAGGGCCCCATCAGCATCATCGTGTAGCTGGTGATGGAGCTGCGTGGCAGGCCTTGGAGGTGCTCTTTCGCGCGCTTGGTGGAGCCGCAGATGCTGTTCAGGCGCTTGATCGGGTCGGCGACATCGGTGCCGAGCGTTGCGATCATGAAGCTGATGGCATTGCCCTGCTCGTCGTCGTCGGCCGGTCGGACGGACACTGGGATTCCAGCTGTCAGTGAGCGTCGCGGCAGCTGATTGTCCTCCTTCAGGAAGCGGCGGAGCGCACCGCCGCAGATGGCGAGCACGATGTCGTTGAGCGTGCAGTCCGCCGCATTGGCGAGCTTCTTGAGCCGGGTGATCGAGTAGAGCTGGGTGGCAAATCGCCGCGAGCCGTGGATGCGCTTGTTGAGAATCGACACCGGCGCCTTGAAGGGGGCGCCGAGGGGGTCGTCGCGGTCCGTGGCGGCGCGCACCAGCGTGCTCGCGGCGCGCGTCAGCTCGGGTACCGAACGGAACTGACGCTTCAGATCCGCGACCAGCCCGGTGACAGCGTCGTTGGTGGTCGGCAGCAGTTTGCTGGGATCGCGCCGCGACGGAGAGATTGCCCAGAACGGCGGGCGGTTGACGTCCTCCGGATCCTTAGCCATGGCCTTGCCGAGAATGCGCATGGCGCTGACGCCGTCGATCAGCGAGTGGTGCATCTTGATGTAGATGGCGAAGCGGTTGTTCTCCAGCCCCTCGATGACGTGGCATTCCCACGGTGGCCGGGAGAAATCCAGCGGATGGCTGTGCAGGCGGGCGATCAGCACGCCCAGCTCGCGCTCGCCGCCGGGCCAGGGCAGGGCGGACAGACGGAAGTGGAAATCGATGTCGATATCCTGGTCGTCGTCCCAGAAATGCGTCAGGCGCTTGAGTCGCGTCGAGCGCAAGCGCCGGTTCCACGGCGGATAGAAGCATTGCTCGGCGCGGAAGTCCGACATCATCTTCTGGAAGAAGTCCGGTGGGGCGCCTTCCGGCAGTTCGAAAATCATCAGACCGCCGACGTGCATCGGGGTGTCTTGCGACTCCACGTAGAGCCACGATGCGTCGAGTGGGCTGAGCTGCTTACTGGTCATGCCGGTCTCCTCCACCGCTATTTTGTAGACCAGCATACTCGCGGAGCCGGCGAGGGCACGGCGAGCACTGGGTGCGGGAGCCAAGAAGCGGAGTGCTCAAGTCACTGTCTGCAACAACGCCCGGCATGCGCCAGCGCGATTTGCTTCGCTTGCATCAAACCTGATCGTCCGGAGCGGCCTCGCAACCGGGTGTGAGGGCACCCAGGCGCGCGGCATCATGAGGGCTGCGGTTTCAACTCAGCCGACGCAACAGGGCCTCGGCGAAGGCTTCCGGTTGCTCCTCCTGCACGAAGTGGCCGGCATCCAGGTCGATGCGTTCGATCTGCCCAAAGCAATCGTGGAGGCCCTCGTAGTAGGCAGGGGTGATGACCTTGTCGTGCTGCCCGTAAATCAGCGTTGCGGGCATTTCGAAGCGGTGCTCGGTCAGTCTCGCCCAGCGGCTGGCGTCGTCGGCCAGGGCACGGTAGAGGTTGGCGGCGCTGCCAGGGGTGCCGGCGATGGCGTGGCAGCGGACGTATTCGTCGACGGCGTCTGCCGGTAGCAGCTCACCGCGGCGATCGCGCAGAAAGACGTTCAGCCACTCGCGCTCGCGGCCCGGCACCAGGGCTTCGGGCAGCGGCGTCATCAGGAAGTACTGGTACCACTGGTGGCGGCTCATGCCGCCGGCCGCCAGCCGCTGGTTGGTGGCGACGTTGTTGATGACGAAGATGTTGGCCAGCGCCAGGTGTGAGACAGCCTCCGGTCGCGCCAGCGCCATCTCCTGCGCGACGATGCCGCCCCAGTCGTGGCCGATCAGTTCACATTGCTCTACGCCCAGTTCGTCGAGGATCGACCAGATGTCTTGGGCCAGCGCGTCCTTGGTATAGGCGGCGCGCTCGGGCGTGCGCTCGCTGTCGCCCAGGCCGCGCAGGTCCGGCGCGATGAGGCGCCAGTCCTCGGGCAGGTATGGCGCCAGCGGCTGCCAGCAGTAGGAGGATTCCGGCCAGCCGTGCAGCAGCACGACGGGCCGGCCCGTCTCCGGGCCGCGGCTGCGCCAGGCGAAGTGCCCGCGCGGCGTGCTGAGTGGTTGGCTCGAAGACAGCTTGGGGTTGCGGTGTGGGTGCATGCGGGCGGCAGGCCAGGGCGTGGCGCGAGCATAGCGTTGCGCTCGCCGCTAAGGTATTCCAAAGCACAGGAAACGAGGGCATGAACGAAGCGCTGAAGGATATCCCCGTCACTTTGGTGACCGGGCTGCTGGGGGCCGGCAAGACCACCCTCATTGATCATCTGCTGGAGCAGCGGCCCGCCGGGCAACGCTGGGCGGTGCTGGTGAATGAGTTCAGCAAGACCGGCGTCGACGGCGCGCGGTTGGCGCGGGAGGGCGTCTATGTACGCGAGCTGGCCGGCGGCTGCATGGGCTGCACGGCCGCCGTGGCGCTGGGCGTGGAGCTCAACCGGCTGCTGCGCGAGGCACGGCCGCATCGCCTGCTGGTCGAGCCCACCGGGCTGGGGCACCCAATGGAGCTGCTGGAGCAGTTCCGGGGCGAGAACTATCGCGAAGTGCTGGCGCCGCGGGCCACGATCTGCCTCGTGGATGCCCGGCGCCTGGCCGAGCCGAAGTTCCGCGATTCGCCGCTGTGGCATCAGCAATGGCAGAGCGCCGACGTGCTGCTCGGCAGCAAGGCGGACCTGTGGTCACCGGACGATCAGGCGGCCTTCGACGCGTTGTGCGCGTCGCGCCCCTTTCTGGCGTGCGGCACGGCGCCGGCTTCCGGCGGCCGCTTCGATCCGGCGTGGCTCGACGCACCGGCGGGCAGAGAGCGAGAGAGCGATAGCGATCACGCTCATCATCACCATCATGATCACGACGGGCAGCTGCAGGTCCACGACCTGGTCTTTGCGGCCGACGCCATCTTCGATGCCGAGGCCTTGCCGGGCGTGCTCCGGGAACTGGGATGCGAGCGCATCAAGGGCAGCCTACAGACGGCCGAAGGCGCGATGCGGATCGATGCCACAGGCAATGAGGTCAACATCGCGCCTGAGCAGGGCGCTGTCGCCAATCGCCTGCAGGTGATCACTCATGCCCAGGCCGAAAAGCAAGACCTGGAAGCGCGCATTCTGGCTGTGGCCGGTCGGACATAATCCGCCGCGCGATCGGCTCGTGCCGTGTTCCGGGCACCGCTCACCGTGAACCCTGAAAGCGCGGGCTTTCCATCCGGCTGACCCAAGCCTGCTGCGTGCAGGCCGTAAACGGCCTCGCCACAATAAGGGTCTTCCGACTTGCTGGTGCGCCCGGTGAATACACTGCGATTTCTGCCCCGCGATCCGTCCGAGGCACACCGCGGCGTCACGCCGCTGGAGCTGTTGTTCGACCTTGCGGCAGTGGTTGCGATCGGTGCGGCCGCTTAGGGACTGGCCGTTTTCATTGTCGACGGGCGCCCGGTGGCCGGCCTTGCCGCCTTCGTTCCCAGCTTTTTCATGGTGTGGTGGGCGTGGATGAATTTCACCTGGTTCGCCTCCGCCTACGACGACGGGTCCAGCGCGTTTCGCGCCCTGAGCATGACGGTCATGTTCGGTGCGTTGATGATGGCCGCCGGGGTGGGGGCGGTATTCGCCGGCGAAGCGATCTGGATGGCGCTGCTGGGCTTCATCGTGATGCGCCTTGGCATGGTGGGGCTGTGGCTGGGCGCCTGGCCAGCGGCGCACTGCGCCATTCCCTGATGTGGGGCTACGGACATGTGGTGGTCTTTGCCACCGGGGCGGCGGTAGGTGCCGGCATGCAGGCCGTTCTGCAACTACAAGGCGGCGGAATGGCTGGCGGGCAATGGTCCGTGGCCGCGCCCGCGGCACTGTACTGCGCCACACTGTGGCTGATTCGCGACCGCTATGTCCTTGTGGGGCCGAGACGCTGGAGTCTGCTGGTGGCCGCCTTGCTGGTGGCGACATTGGGGGCGGCTCCGGAACTCGGCCTGACATGGACGGCGCTCGTGCTGGCCGGCGCCGCGCTGGTACGGCGCATGCCGCTGCAGGCGGGTGTGGATAACCCCGCATAATGCGCGGCGGCTGACCATGCGGTCGGCCCGGGACATGGAGGCGGGGGGCCGCAACGTGAGCAAGGACGACAAGGGGTAGCACATGGCGATGGACGACTTTCCGATCTGGCAGCGGCCACGCCATTACATGGATGTACCGGACGCCCACGACCACGTTCACTGGGTGGAGCTGTTCTTCGATCTGATCCACGTGGTGACGATCTTCGTGCTCGGCAACTACCTGTCCCATCACCTGGACTGGCCCGGCTTTCTCGTTTTCACCGGCCTGTACCTGGCGATCTTCTACGCCTGGGCGGACAACGCGGTCTACAACTCACTGTACATCTCCACGGATATGGCGCACCGCGCCACGATGGCGGTGCAGATCGTGACCATGATCGTCATCGCTGCATCGATCCCGGACGTGACCGGCAAGGGATGGGTGTACTTCGCACTGGGCTACGCCCTCAACCGCGCGCTGACGGCCCATATGTACTGGCGGGCGCGCGCCCGTGGCGGGGAGACCTGTGGCATGGCACGCGAGCAGGGGCGCAATTTCTTCGTGCTCGCCGCGGTCTTCGCGCTCTCCGCCTTCTTGCCGAAGCCGCTGGCCTTTTGGGTATTCGGGGCGGGCGTGGCGCTCATCCAGTTGCAATACATGCTGCCGCGTGTGGGCACGCTGCGCTATGAACGATTTGTTCCCCGCCTCGGCCATATTTCGGAACGCTTTGGCCTGCTCATGCTGATCATGCTGGGCGAGGGCTTCTTCAAGCTGGTGATCACGCTTGCCGACAAGGGCGTCTACAAGGTCGGTGCCGGCACGCTCTTCAATGTGGTGATGGGCGGGCTGTCGCTGTTCGCGCTGGCCTGGATCTACTTCGACAGCGCCGGCAACGCCAGGCCGAAGAGCCGGGACAACGGCGTGATGATCGCGTACTGGCTGGCGCATATCGCGATCCTGTGGAGCGCGGTGATGGTGGGCGTGGCACTGGGCGGTGAGGTCTACGTCGGCCTGTGGGAACCGTACCCAACCGGGTACGGCGCGGTGGGCACGGTCGGTCTGGCCGTATTTCTGGCTTCGCTATGGGTCCTGCAGCGCTTGGTGGCCGAGCGCGACACGAGCTGCCACTACCACAGCAGTGGCGTGCTGCTCTTCGGTATTGCGCTGGCGCTGCTGGTACTGGTCATCCACCCATTTGTGCCGTCCATCGTCGGCAACGGATTGTGGGGGCTGGCGCTGTTCTCGCAGCTCGCCGTGCCGCTGTACCGCGGCCTGCGGGACATGCGCGGGGCTGATGCATCGGAAGCCGGGTCCTGAGCGCGCCGCCGGTCACCGGCGCAACGCGCGTGTGGCCGCAACGCCCATCAGGCTCACGGCGATGATCGTGAAGGGAATCGTGCTCCCACCGATGATGTAACCGATGGCGCCGAGCACGTCGGGCTCCCCGAGCCTGGTGGCGCCTGCGGAGAGTCCGCGGTTGCTGGACAGGTTGGCGCAGTGGAAGAAGATCGTGTTGCCCCAGCCGGTATAGACCATCCCCCAGACGATCCAGGCTTGTGCGCGGGGTGTGGGCACCGTGCTGGTCAGGGCGAGGCCGATAAGAATCATCAGCATGCCGTTCATGACACCGGCGACATGGGCCACGCGCCAGCCGCGCTCGCTGCCGGGAATGTCGCCGTCAAAGGGAATGGTCACGGGCCAGACGTGAATGGCATCGAGGATGGCGAACACCATGCCGAAGCCGGACAGCAGTCCGATCACGGCAATGATCGCGCCCTGCTGGATGAGCCGCAGGCGGCCGCGTTGTGCGGCCAGGCCCTGTTCGCTTGTGGCGGCCATGGGTGCTACTCGGACGAGGCCTCGTCGTCGTGCTTGCCCAGCAGCGCCTTGTAGGCGATGGCCGCCATCAGAACCATGACGGCCACCACGCCGATGTAGAACAGACCGAAGGCGATGTTGTTGGTCAGGGAGTCACTGACGGCGAGGCCACGGCTGTCCGGGAACAGCGGGTCCAGCGCGGAGGCGATGACGATGGTCCAGGCGATGACCAGCATGGTGTACACCGTGCGCCGCACGCCGACGGTAGTGAACGGTAGGTGCTGCAGTACCGCCGCGCCGATCCACAGGATGGCACCGTTGACGATGGCCTCCATGTGCGCCATGCGCCAAGCGTCGTAGGTACCAGGGAGCTGGTAGTCGATCCTGCCGGGAATCGGCCAGAGGCGGATATCGCCGATCAGGAAGAACAGGAAGCCGAAGCCAATGACGCCACCAACAAAGATCATCAGAGCGCCATGACCGATCAGCAGCCTGCGTAAGGGCTTGAGTGTATCGACCGTCTTCATGCGCTTGCTCCGGTGGTGTGTGCGGTGTGCTCAAAGGGCACCGGCATCGTGGCGCTGCTCGTGTCGAGCAGCGGGATATAGCCTTCGGGTGCGTGCTGGTATTGCTCGATCCAGTCTTGCGCCCATTGCGGTTCCTGCTCTCGGCGCGGGGTGTGGCCGGGCAGGGCGGCGCGCAGCAGGTAGGGCGCAACGGTCCCGACGAAGCTGCCCAGCCGTCGTGCCAGCCGCAGCCGCGAACGCAACTGCCACCACCGGCCGTCCTTCTTCAGGATGATCCTGTAGCCGCGCATGGAATTGAACATGACATCCAGCGCGCCATGGAATACGCCGACCGCGCGTGCGAAGTACCCACCGAGGGTGCCGCCGAATGCGGCCTGGTAGACATCGAAGGCGACGCACTTGTGCTCGGCTTCCTCGACGAAATGCCAGAGGATGAATGAGGCGACGCGCGTATCGCTGCCGCCGAACAGTTCCACACGGTTGTTGATCAGCCAGCGAGTCACGCCCATGGTCATCGCCTCGAAGCCGGCGGTGTAGGCCATGCGCTTGCGCAGCGATTTCGTGCCGAGCCTGGCGTAGGCGGCTTCCATGCGGTCTTCCAGACCGGCGAGCTCGGGGTAGCCCTTGGCCTTGACCAGCTCGTTGAAGCGGCGATGCGCGCGGTAATGGAACTGCTCCTGCGTATTGAAGGCCTTGGCTTCTTCGCGCACGCGCGGGTCGTCAATATGCTGAACCGTCTCGCGCACGGTCTTGACGAGAAAGGGTTCCAGGTAGGGCATGGTCAGCGAGGCACCGTTGACCATGGCGCAGAACTCGGGGTCGTCGGCCTTCCAGTTCGGATCGAGGTCGTCGGGGAAGGCGAAGTCGATGCGCCGCGGAATGGGCAGGGGCTCGGTGTGCTCAGCCATGGTGGGTCGCCTCTCTGTCGTTCCGGGGGCTTTGCCCGGCAGCGTTGTCGTAATGCTCCATGCCCATGCGCAGGGTGTGGATCAAGGTCGGGGTCAGCGCATTCACGCTGCGGCCCATCTCGAACTGACCGGCAACCTGCAGCGACACCAGCCCGTGCGCGGCCGTCCAGAACAGATGGCTGGCCGTCAGCGGATCCATCGTGGTGGGCATTTCGCCGCGCGCCTGAGCGGCGGCGATGGTGCGCGTGCAGACGTCCAGAGCATCGTGCTTGGCGCCGCGAAGCTCGAGGGAGCGTTGCGTGCCATTGGGGTCATCCACATTGAAGAACATCAGGGCGTAACGTTCAGGGCGTTCGATGCCCGCACGGATGTAGGCGGCGGCCAAGGTCTCGAGCTGCCTTTCGGGACTTTCGATACCTTCGATGGCGCCAAGCATGACCTCTTCAATCCAGCGGTAGGCGCGTGCACGCAGTGCGTTGACCAGCTCTTCCTTGCTGGCGAAATAGCGATAGGGCGCGGAGTAGCTGAGCGACAGCTCGGCGGCGAGCTTGCGCAAGCTCAGCGCTTCCAGCCCGCCTTCCTTCTCGAACACCGTCATCGCGGCGTCGAGGATTTCATCGCGCTTGCGCCGACGGACGCTCTCGGTGTCTTTCTTGCGTGCCATGAATTTAGTTGACACTATTAACTTGACGATGTCAACTGAATGGCGCGGAGCCTTTAGTGCGGGCTTAGGGGGATTTGATGCGCCGGTAACGGATGCCTTAACCCTGCCCATCGTCGAGCACTTCAAAGCGCAGAACCCCTGCAAGGAACTGGACACCAGCCAGGGCCGCGAGAGCGTGTATGCGCAGCTGCGCGAGCAGCTCGGTGCACGGACGCCGCCTTGCTGGAGCACCCGCTGACCGAGCAGGCGGAGATCCTTCTGGGGCTGCGGCCTTATTCGCAGGAGAGCTGAGGGACCGATGCGGAATCGGGCCCGGCGCCAAGAGTAGTTGGGGCTGACCGCGTCTTCCTTGCGTGGCTCGGCACCGGTCGAGCGTTCCGGGCGCGCCTAGTCGCCGGATGGCGGCTGGGTAGCGTCGCGCAGGAAGGATCGATGCACCCAGCCTTCCGAATCGAAGTGCTGGACGCGCATCCATTCGCCCTTGGCTGGTGCGAGCACCGGCACCACGCGGCCACGGTCCAGGATGGTGATCGACTTGTGCTGTGAGCCGGGCCCCTTGCGCAAATGCACGCGGTCCGTCGTTTCCACGTACTCGACGGATGCTTCGTCACCAGCGGGCTCCGCCATCTCGGTGGGTGTCGGGGCCATTTCGTCATCGCTTGATGCAAGCGGTGCGCTCTGCGCCATCTGGCGTGGTGTGGGCGTGGAAGTATGTGCGTCGCGCGGTTGCAGGCCAGTGCCGGTGTCACCCGAGCGCCCCGGTGGGGCGATGCGCTTCTTCGTATCGGTGTCCGCGGAAGATGGCGCGTCGGCGCCAGGTGCGTTCGCAACCATGTCGTCATCAGTAGACGGCGAGGGGAGCAGAACACCCACGAGCAACGCCGCGAGTACCGCCACAAGCACGCTCGAGCTCGCATAGGGCCAGGGCTCCTGCGACCAGCGGATGAAGTGCCAGGAGCGCTTCTCGCAGGCCTTGCAACGGTAGGGGCGCAGCGGGCAGATGTAGGCAAGCGCCTTCTGCAGCGATGTGCGTTGCGAGCGCGACAGCTCGCGCGATCTACAGTGCGGGCAATTCATGCGTATCGGTCAGCTCGTCGAGTAGGTGCGCATGGCGCGAGGGTGGTTCACCCTGGGCCAGAATCTTAGGGGCCCTGGCGGCACAAGTGAAAGGGGCCAAGTTCCAAGGGTCCGGGCTCGGGGGCCGGCGCCCAGGGCCGGGGCAGGGGGTGAACCAATCGCCCACGCGCGCATCAAGCGGCGGTGAAAAGAACGCAACTGACGTCGCCCACTGGGGATGCGATGATGCCGGAGCGCGGCCTGGAGCGAAGCTGCCGCCAGGGGACAGTCGCTATGCCGAAACGAGGAAGCAAGCGGGTAATTGATCGTGCGGGCGCGCTGCACGCAACATGCGCGCCGGACCTTGTCGAGCAGACGCGGCTCGCGCCCGTCGATGTGCATCGCTTGCGGGTTTCGGTCAAGGAGCTGCGCGCGCTCTGGCAGGTGTTGAAGCCTTTTCTTCCTGGCGGGCAGGCCGACGCAGCGAGTCGCGATATCGCTCGCGCGGCGAAGCTGCTGGCGGGGGCTCGGGATCAGTTTGTTCGGGTCAAGACTCTGGACAAGCTGATGCGCAAGGCCGGGGAGGCAGACCGGCAGAGCCTGGGTCACGCGCGTAAGCAGTTGGTCGCGCTGCAGCCGGAGTCAGCGGAAGAGGCGCTGGTGACGGCGGAAATCGTGTCGCTGTTCGCGCAGGACCGGGAACGCTGGCGGCGGCTGGACGTGGCCTGCGGCCGGCGCGAGCTGATCGATTACGGCTACGGGCGGCTCTATCGCAGGGGACGCAAGCGCTTCCAGCGAGCCGTCGAGAGCGGCGAGGACGAGGATTGGCATCGCCTGCGGCGCTGGACGAAATATCTCGCCTTGGCACTGCCGCTGGTCGCCGACAAGGGCGGCACTCAGAAGGCAGCGAAGCGATTCGCCAGGCTGGCCGAGAAGCTGGGCGATCTGCATGATCTGGATGAGCTGAGATACAGCCTGCAGGCCTTGCCCGAGCCGGAGGCGGCTTCGAACCGTCCGGCCATAGCGATAGTGACGGAGCGGGCGGATGCGCTGCGGGGCGAGTGCCACAAGCGGTCGAAACGCTTGTTCCGTGCGCGCCCCAAGGATGCGGCCAAGCGTGAGTTCGCCGGCGTCTGACGCTCTGAATGCCGCAGGGCGGCGGAAGAGCTGTCAGGAATACGGATTGATCGCCTTGCCTTCCCGGTGGCGAAGCGACCCCTGCCATCGGAAGCGCAGGCTTGCGGCAAGCATGGCGATTCCGATTCCGTGTATGACCAGATCGGCCGCCACTGGATAGGCGGCGATCGCGTACAGGCCGAAGAGCGGATGGTCGAGCGTCGTCGCGAGTAGCATTGAGACACTGACGCGCATCTGCTGGCGAGCCATCTTCGCGGACAGCGCCGTCGGCGAAGCACAGGGATAGGATTGGCCTGGGCATAACGCCGGCCTCGCGGCGGCAGCGCTTCCTGTCCACGCCGCCGCCGCGATGTTCCCGTCCAGCATCGCTTAGGCGGTGACAGCACCCGAGAGACTCGGGTGCTCGAATGGCGCAGCGCGCCCCGCCTCCATAGTTCTTGCTGTTCGGCCGTACTACTCCGCGATCATCGAGCGCAGCGAGGGGCGGTCCACGCCATCCGGCGCCATGCCGCCGGCGTAGTCGGCCAGGGCGTTGCCAGGTGTGGCGGTGATGCCCTGATACAGGAAGTCCGAGTACACCCGCGATGCGAAGCCGGCTTCGTCATTGCGGAAGATGCCGCGAAGAAGGTCGAAGACCGGTGCGAGTAGCGCGTTCAGCGTGTTGGAGAGTGCGTCCTGCACGCTGGTCAGTAGCTGCACGAGCGCGCCTTCGCCACCTTCAGGAAGCTTGACGAGCTGCAGCACACCGAGCAGATCCGTCAGCGTGGTAGCCACGGCGTCGCTGGTTGCCTGGCCGTCGAGCTGGCCGGTGGAGCGCAACACGTCGCCGAGATTGCCGAGGAGATGCGCAGGTGCCTTGGTGAGCGCCGAAAGCGTTATCACGCCGTCCAGGACCGCAAGATCCTGTGGCAGGACGTTGGCCAGATCCGACAGCGCATCGGCGACGCCAGCCAGGCGGCCAGTCACCCGCTCCAGCCCTGCAGAGGGGTCGAGCGAACCGTCGAGCACGGCGAGCAGCCCCACCAGTTCGGCGACCAGGGACTCGACTTCCTTCGGCGCGAGCGTCGCGATCGGGCTGAGCGCGTAGGCCTCGTAGAGCGCCTTGGCGCCACACTGCAGAGCTTCAGCGGCGCCTTCCAGACGCAACTGACCTGCTTCCGGGTCGCCTTCGGCTTCGAGAGCCTCGGCCGAGCGCACCAGGGAATCCACCACGTCCAGCAGCGTTGCCACAGCCCCCACGACGGATTCGGCTGAAGCGCCAAGGCCCGGAATATCACCCAGGGCGCCGCCGAGGTTGTCGACCAGCGCGGTTTGCAAGGGGTCCAGCGCACCCTCTACGGGGCCACTCAGATCACATTTCACAGCCGCGAACATTTCGGTGGCGGGCAGCTGAGGGTCCGTGCTGATGCCCGACCCCGAGGATCCGTCCGAGCCGCAGCCGGCCAGTATCGGAACCAGAGCGCTCATCCCCACCAATGCGATCTTCTTGATCTTCAAAGTCTCTCTCCTTATGCGTGTTAGGGGTAGAGCGCACGGTAGGGGTTTCACCGCTTCGGCACGATCGCCCGACAGCTCAATGTTGCGTAGGCGTGACTAGCGGCGCATGTAGTCTTTTTGCCATTACCCGTGATTCGAGAACAGGAGCCTGCCGTGGGGCGTTGCATCACGGCGCACCCGCTCGCGACGCGGTCTCGGAACTGTCGCGTTGCCGTACTCGGGCCACGGTGCGGGGTAGGGTGGGCCGGCCCCCTACGCCATCAAGAGGGACGACAACAGCAAGCGCGGTAGCCGGAACGTCCAGTCCCTAGCACGCCTACTGCTTAGCGGCGAACAGGGCCCGGCGTGCCGCCGGACATCAGGCCTCTGGAGCCACCGGCCGGCGGCTGAAGATGCTGACGATGGGCGTGCCGTGGGCGCGCATGACGGGCTCGATCTCGCGGTGCAGAGCGTGGTAGCGGTAGAAGGGTACGCGCGGGAAGAGGTGGTGGATGGAGTGCAGGTTCTGCCCTAGCCAGAACCATTCCACCGGCTTCATCCAGGTCGGCATGATCAGGCTGTTGGTGTTGCGGTAGCGCGCCGGATCCTTGTAGGGGATATGCGGGCGGTAGGCGAACCAGTAGGCGGTGAAGAAGCCGCCCAGCAGGTAGCCGCCGGCAACCACGATGAAGGCGGCGAGTGTCGGCTCCACCGTCAGCACGAAGGCGACGCGCCAGCCCACCGATACCAGCAGCTCGGCACTATAGACAGCGCGCTCCTTGAAGCTCGCGCTACCCCAGTGATCCTTCACGAAGAAGGTGTTCTGCACCCAGAAGAAGCGGAAGGTCGTCGCGATGGCGCTGAAGAAGCCGTTACCCATGCCGCTGACCATGTAGTCCGGATCCTTGTCCGGCTCGTTGGTGTAGCGGTGATGGGTGAAGTGCTCCAGCCGATGCGAGGCATAGGGCACCATGATGAAGGGCGCCACCAGATAGCCACACAAGTCGTTGAGCCACTGCAGCCGATCATTGCGGCCGTTGATGTTGCCGTGCACCGCCTCGTGCAGCGGCGTGTAGGCGAAGTACGTGAGCCCGGCGAGGATGAGCATGGCCGCCCAGGTCGGCAGTACGCCGGCTGCGAATAGAGTCAGATCAGCACCGACGCCGGCCAGCACAACGGCGACCAACGCGACGGTCGGCCAGGCGACGCCGCCCATGTGCTTCTGTGCGGCGGCAATGGCCTGCTTGTTCTGTGCGGCGAGGTCTGTGGTCATGGTGCGTCTCCGATATAGCTCTTGGTATGGCGAGCACTGTATGACCTGCCCGAAGCGATGCACAGGGCAGCAGTGACCATTCGCCATGCACTTTTGACCAATCGTTCACGCCTTTGCGCTGAACTACACTCGCAGCATGGCGCAATCCGGAAGCACCCTGCATCCCGTGGCGATCAGTCAGGTGATGATCAACTTCGCCGCGCGGCACGGCGTGGACAAGGAAACCTGTCTGCTCGGCACCGGCATTGCCGAGGCTGAACTCTACGACGGCGATGCGCTGATCACGCGCGGGCAGGAAATGCGCCTGATCGAGAATCTGATGCTGGCGTTGCCCGATGTGCCGGCGCTGGGCTTCGAGTTGGGCCTGCAGTACAGCATGTCCACCTTCGGCATCTGGGGCTTCGCGCTGCGCACCAGCCGCAGCCTGCGCGAAGCCGTTGCGCTGGCCATGCGCTATCTGCCGCTCAGCACGGCCTATTGCCGCATCTACCAGTTCGACGAAGCCGGACATTTCGGCATCGGCCTGGACCCGGAGCCGATTCCGCGTCATCTGCGGCCTTTCCTTCTGGAGCGCGATATGGCGACGGCCTTCAACCTGCTGAAGGAGATCGGGCTCGCCGGCATGACGGTGGCGGGCATGGAATGGCAGGACAGCGCCCCGGAACACGCGGAGCGGATCAAAAGCCTGTGCGGACTGCAACCGCGTTATGGCAGCGCCCGCAATACCCTGATGGTGCGGACCGAGGATGCCGATCGACCGCTGCCGATGTTCGACGCGCACTTGGTGCGCATGCTCGATGACCAGTGTCGGGCGCAGCTAGAGCGCCGGCAGATGGGCGGACTCGCCGGCCGGGTGCGCCAGGAACTGCTCGGGCCGCTGGGGCTGATCGCCTCACTGGAGGACGTGGCGCACGCGCTCTCGATGTCGCCGCGCAGCCTGCGCCGCAAGCTGGAGGGCGAGGGCACCAGCTTCCGCGCGCTGATCGAGGAAGAGCGCCGCCAGCTCGCTCTGCAGCTGCTGGAGGGCAGCACGATGAAGCTGGATGAGCTGGCGCTGCACCTTGGCTACACCGATACAGCCAGTTTTACGCGCGCGGTGCGGCGCTGGACTGGGCAGTCGCCGGGCCAGTACAGACGGGCGCGACAGCCTTTGCATTAGAGCCGGCTACAGGCTGGTTTCCGGGTCGAGTGGTATCGGCTTTGCGCGCATTCACGGCGCATTCCGGGGGCCGAGAAGAGGGCAACCTCGGGACTTGGAAGGCGTGCAGCACGACCTAGATCTCGGCTCTCACACCAAGAATTAGCTTCACGAATAATCGCCAAGCTATTGATTACTGGTGGGTCGTGTTGGATTCGAACCAACGACCTACTGGTTAAAAGCCAGCTGCTCTGCCAACTGAGCTAACGACCCCTGCGTGGGTATTTTAAGCCTTGCGCGGGCGTGCATGCCCACGCGGTACCGCGACGCGTCTCAGCGGTCGCGGTACTGCGCTTCGATTTGCTCGTTGTGGCCCTTGATGTCCACACAGACGGTGGCGGTCGGACGGGCGAGAAGACGCGGAATGCCGATGGGCTCTCCGGTTTCCTCGCAGTAGCCGTACTCACCATCAACGATGCGACGCAAAGCCTCATCCACCTTGCGCAGCAGCAGCGACTCGCGCTCGCGCAGGCGCAGGTCGAGCCAGTGCTCTTCCTCGGCGCTGGCGCGATCGGCCGGGTCGGCGTAGCTCTCGCGCGCATTCAGACGCGCCTTGACGTCCATTTCGCGGGCGAGAACTTCCTCGCGCATTTTCAGCAGACGCGTGCGAAAGAACTCGAGCTGCTCGGAGTTCATGTAGTCGTCTTCCGACATGGCGCGGACATCTTCCTCGGTCATCTGCGCGGCCGGCTTCTTCTTGGCCGTCTTACTCGCAGCGGAACTCTTGCCCGTCGTCTTCTTTGCAGCTGTCTTTGTCATCGTTTCCTGCATAGAGGTGGCGGGAGAAGTTCGGCCTCCCGAAACCGATCGCGCGTTATACACCGGCGTCAGGGGAGGGTCAATGCGTTCGCTGATGGCAGCAGCGCGTTACGACCACGAACGGTCGTTGTTCCGCGCACACCATGCCGATCCATCCATTACTTTACATAATATATATTATGCGCACTCGGCGTAGCGGACCGAAGAAGCTGATAGTTAAGCTGCGCGCATGGATGATCGCCCTGGGTTTATTGAATGGTTCGTCGCCGGACTTGGGTTCGGCATCGGCGTGAGTGTTGCTGGTGCTGCGCTGAGCGCTGCCGCTTGGTTGCTGTTCATGCAGCAGGCCGAAGAGTTGATAGAGGAAATGCAGCCTACGCAGTACCGAACGATCCAGCGCGAGATTGCGCCGATGAGCAAAGAGAAATGCTTAGAGCGTTCGCGTTCGGGAGGCGTCGCGAACGAGCGCTACAAGCGCTGTCGGACGGGCTACAGCTACAGGGAACGCATCCCGGTGAATTGACCGCCGAACTCCCCTAGAAAGGCCGAGTAACGCGTGCCGCACGGACGTGAGCGAGTCAACCGCCGTCCGTCACCGCTGGAAAGCGCGCTGACGGTCTCCGCTTCGCTACGACCCTTCGGGACTGCAGTTGACTAGCTCCCGACCGCGCTGCGTTTGTGTCTCCGACAGGAAGGCGGCCCCACCTTGGCCGCTGTTGCGGCCCAGGCGGGCCACCTACCTGACGGAGATAGCGCGATGCTTGAGGGTCGGCAGGGATTCGTGTAAAAACGGGCCGAAAGTGAGCTAACTGCCTGTCGCAGCTGGCTTTCTTGGCCGCTCCAGAAAATCGAGGGTTGGGCAGCACTCTCCCGCCGGCACTTGGGCGCACCGCGCTATTTTCTGTTCGAGATCCCTCTCCAGCTGTCGCAGCTCGCGGATTCGTAGACGGACATCGACGAGCTTTCGCTCGGTCAGCTGACGGGTCTGCTCGCAAGAACGTTCGCCTGTGATCTCTAGCAGGCCAGCGATCTCGTCGAGGCTGAATCCCATCATCTGAGCGCGCCGGATGAACTGAAGCCGATTGACATCGTTTTCGTCGTAACGACGCACGCCTCCTATGGGTCGCTCGGGTTGACGCAGCAGCCTACGTCGCTGGTAGTAGCGCACGGTTTCGACGTGCACATCGGCAGCCGCTGCCAGCCGGCTGATCGTAAACGTGTTCGGACGCACGGCTTGACTCCGTACCTAGGTACAGAGGCTAGTATGCTCTGATGCAAACAACCCCGACCAAATCGTCTGTTCCAGCCATCGTTGGCGCGAGCATCGCCGCCATTGGCGCATCGGTCTGCTGCGTCGTGCCGCTGGTGCTGGTACTGCTGGGCATCAGTGGCGCCTGGATCAGCACCCTGACAGCTCTCGATCCCTTGAGGCCCTGGTTCAGCGCCGCCGCCCTACTGTTCTTGGCCGTGGCGTTTTGGATGCTGTATCGACCGGCGGCACGGTGCGGTGTGGATGGCAGTTGCATCGCCCCGGACGCTCTGCGACGCAGGCGACGTTGGCTCTGGTTGGCGACAGGCCTCATCGTCCTGTTGCTGCTGTTTCCCTATTACATCATCTGGATTTTGTAGGAGGCACGATGCACAAGTGGATACTGGCCCTGGTGGCTGCTCTGTCGGTCGGTGCCGCTCTTGCGACGCCCGCAACCGTAGTAATGCTCGATGCTGAGAACATGACCTGTCCCGCCTGCGGCATCACCATCAGGAAGGCGCTGGAGAAGGTGCCGGGCGTGGCCGATGTGAAGGTGGACACCCGGGCTGAAACAGTCACGGTGACGTTCGAATCGAGTCAGACGGATGCAGCCGGAATCGCGCGTGCAGTCACGGAGGCAGGCTTCCCGGCCAAGGTGCGGACTGGCGGTGAGTGACATCAAGCTGGAAAGCATCTTGACCTGCCCGGAGTGCGGCCATCGGGCGACCGAGACAATGCCCATCACAGCGTGTCAATTCTTCTATGAGTGCACGGGCTGTGGAGCGGTTTTGCGTCCGCATCAAGGCGACTGCTGTGTGTTCTGCTCGTTCGGAACAGTGCCATGTCCACCGATCCAACAGAACAATCCCTGTTGTGGTTGAACCGCGGACTCCGGTAATAGTTGGACAGACAGGCTGCGAGATCGACTGTGCCACCCTGGAAAGCGCGCCGCTCAACCAGCGGTGTGCATGCGAAGTGATCGACATCCTCCGTCTGCACGAGTCGATCCGGGGGTGCCTTTCCGGAGTTCGCGACTGATCCCGCCGTGCACGCGCACCTCTTTTCACCCTATGCCCGTTTGTTGACCGGGCTGCGTTGGACGCCATGGGGCGTGTCGCAGCGGCGGGCGGTCTTCGTAGTTTGCAGGAAACCCGCGATATCGCCATTACATCCTGTAATGGGCTCTCGACATCGCAACCCATGATCCGGGCTCGACGGGCGGCGTCCTGGGTTAGGACTTTCACTTGACCGTCGACGGCCCGCGGTTGATCGAGGTCAACATCAATCCCGGCGGGCTGCTCCTCAATGCCGTGATGCTCGATGCCGTGCGCTCCTGCGCGCCGGCTGCGTGGAGCAGCTGGACCACGGCGGCGAAGGCCCGCAACGCGGCTGTCGCCGCCTGGCTCGACGATGCCCGGCAGCAGTCCGGCCGCACGCCTGCGAGTCTGGCCATCGTGGACAGCGTCCCGCGGGAGCAGTTCCTTTATCCAGAGTTCGAGCTGTACGCGGCCGTCGTCGGTCCCGCCGGGACCGACGCGGACTTCGCCAGGCGAAGGGCATTGGCCACCACCGATACCGAGCTCAGGCTCATGGCGAGCGCCGCAACCATCGGGCTCAGCAGAATCCCGAACGCGGGGTAGAGCACCCCGGCCGCGATTGGAACCCCCAGCGCGTTGTAGACGAAGGCGAAGGTGAGGTTCTGCTTCATGTTGGCCACGGTGGCCTGAGAGATCTTCCGGGCGCGCAGGATGCCGCGCAGGTCGCCCTTGACCAGGGTGATCTGCGCGCTCGACATCGCGACGTCGGTGCCCGTGCCCATGGCAATGCCGACGTCGGCCGCGGCCAGCGCGGGCGCATCGTTGATGCCGTCGCCCGCCATCGCCACCCGCCGGCCCTCGCGCTTGAGGCGCTGCACCAGCTCGGCCTTGTCCTCGGGGCGGACCTCGCCATGCACTTCGTCCAGGCCCAGTTCGGTGGCCACGGCCCGTGCGGTGGTGAGCCCGTCGCCGGTGGCCATGATGATGCGCAGCCCGGCGGCGTGCAGCTCATTGATGGCGGTCGCGGCCGACGCCTTGATCGGGTCTGCGACCGCGATCAGACCCGCCAAGCGACCGTCCACGGCGAGGAACATGGCGCTAGCACCCTCGCGGCGCAGACGCTCGGCGACGTCGAGATGCGCACCGGGATCGGCGCCCATATCATCCATGAGTGCGGTATTGCCCAACGCAAGCGCGTGACCCGCTACGGTTCCGCGCACACCCATGCCGGTCACCGAGTCGAAGTCCTCCACGCGGTCGAACTCGAAGTTCCGGCGTCGGGCCTCGGCCACGATGGCATCGGCCAGCGGATGCTCGCTGCCCTGGTCCAGGCTGGCCGCCAGGTGCAGCACCTGGTCGGCGTCGAAGCCCTCGAAGGCCACGACTTCCTTGAAGGCCGGGCGCCCTTCGGTGAGCGTGCCGGTCTTGTCGACGATCAGGGTGTCGATGCGGCGCATATGCTCGATGGCTTCGGCATCGCGGAACAGCACGCCCACCTGTGCCGCCTTGCCCGTGGCAACCATGATCGACATCGGCGTCGCCAGGCCCAGTGCGCAGGGGCAGGCGATGATCAGCACCGAAACCGCGTTCAGCACGGCGTAGGTCCAAGCGGGCTCCGGGCCGAAGATGCCCCAGATGAAGAAGGTGGCCACCGCGATCGCCAGCACCGCGAGCACGAACCAGTAGGCGACGGTGTCGGCCATACGCTGCATCGGCGCGCGGGAACGCTGCGCCTGCGCGACCAGCTGCACGATCTGCGAGAGCACGGTGTCGGAACCCACCTTGGCGGCGCGGATCACCAGCGCACCGGTGCCGTTCTGGGTCGCGCCGATGACCTGGTCGCCGGCGGTCTTCTCGACCGGAATCGGTTCGCCCGTGAGCATCGACTCGTCGACGCTGGAGCGGCCTTCCACCACTTCGCCATCCACCGGCACCTTTTCGCCGGGTCGCACGCGCAGGTGGTCGCCGACATGCACGTGGGTCAGCGGGATGTCTTCCTCGGTGCCGTCGGCATTGACCCGCCGGGCTTCCTTGGGCGCCAGACCAAGCAGGCCCTTGATCGCCGCGGACGTTTTCGAACGCGCCCGCAGTTCCAGCATCTGGCCGAGCAGCGTCAGCGACACAATCACTGCAGCCGCCTCGTAATACACGCCGACGCGCCCATGCTCGGTAAACGACGGCGGGAACAAGCCGGGTGCCAGCGTGGCGACCAGGCTGTAGCCAAAGGCGGCCGCAACGCCAATCCCGATGAGGGTGAACATGTTCGGGCTGCGGTTGCGGATCGACTGCACGCAGCGCTCGAAGAACGGCCAGCCGGCCCACAGCACGACCGGTGTGGTCAGGACCAGCTCGACCCAGGTTTGCAGGTCGATCGACAGCGGCAGGATCTGCACGCCGCCCAGCACGATACGCGGGAGGTACTGGCCGAACATGGCCAGCACGAGCGTCACCACCGTCAGCGGAAGCGTCCACCAGAACCGGCGCGAGAAGTCGCGAAGTTCCGGATTGTCGTCGTCCTCCAGGCTGGGCATTTCCGGCTCCAGCGCCATGCCGCAGAAGGGACAGTTGCCTGGACCCTGTTGCCGAACTTCCGGGTGCATCGGGCAGGTGTAGATGGCGCCGGGCCGTGCCACCTCGGGTTCGTCCCGGGACGTCAGGAAGCGCTCGGGATCAGCCACGAACTTCGCGCGGCATCGCTCCGAGCAGAAGTGAAAATGGGCGCCGGCGTGGTCCGCATGATGCGGCGTGGTGGCGGGATCTACCTGCATGCCACAGACCGGGTCGGTTACCCGTCCATCTGCAGTCTCGACAGGGACAGCGCCTGCGGAGTGATGGTCATGGGACGACGGTGAGTTCATGCCGATGCTCGCTTTTGTGGGGATGGACTGCCAAGGCAGTGTGCCATTGGGGGTTACACAGCTATTCGGGGCTGAGCGTCCCGAGCACTGAAACAACAACCAGGATCAAGATGGCCAGCGCGGCCTCAGCCGTAACACTCTGCCGCAAAGCCCGCACCTCCTGCGCGGGATCTCCGCTGGTCAGCGCCCGTCCCAGGCGCGGCACCAGCGTCCATCGGTGCAGCGCTCCCAAACCCAGCATTCCAGCGAACAGGGCCAGTTTGAACAGCAGCAACTTCCCGTAGGTGCTCTGAAACAGGGCCGACAACGACCACGCAGTGAGATCCCCGTAGTGCGCGATGCCGGACACGACGAGCGCAGCAACGAAAATCGTTCCCAGCGTCGAAAATCCATGCAGAAAGTCATGCGTTGATCGCAGACGCCCGCTGCCGGAGGCCTCCTTGCCGCGCAGGAGCATCCCCAGGAACATCAGGACCGCTGCGATCCAGCCGCCTGCCGCAAGAAGATGGACAAGGCCCGCAGCAAGCCGGACCGCGCCTGCCACGCCCTCACCAGCGGCCGCGTGGCCGTTCCATGCCAGAGAAGCGAGTGCGCCGCCCGCCAGCGTCGCCGCCAGCGGGAAGGCGGTCTCCACCTTCCCGCGGCGACGATGCCATCCGAGCACGAACATCAGGGCGACCAGCAGCGCGCCTCTCGCCATGGCTGCCCGGCCCGCGGACGTCTCGAGCAGATACCAGCCAAGCGATGCGCGATCAACGTCGGCAACCGGCATTCCCATGATGCCCGCGGTTTTGAAAACGATATCGGCCCCGGTGAGCACAGTACCGACGGCGGCACTCACCAATAGAACGCCCATGAGTGGCCACCCGGCCAAGGCGTCGGCGAGTGTCGATCGACGCGAACCGTACCAACCGAACAGTGGAACCCCGAAAAGCACCATGAGAACAAGGTATTCCAGGAATCTCAGTGCATAAGCCGACAGGTCGAACATTTGTGGCTCCTCAGCGCACCGTGAAGCTGAAATTGCCCGTCATGGGGTGGTTGTCGCCTCCCACGGCGCGGTATTCCACGGTATAGACGCCCGGAGCCAGCGGCCGGGGCAACTTGGCACGCAGGGTCTTGCCGTTGTTGACGATCTCGGTCGTGAAATTCTCGATCGGCATGGTGGAACTGCCGTGCTTCATGAGCAACTCGAGACGCGACGCCCGCGGCAGCAAGGTTTCGTTGAAGACGAGATCGATCTGGGCTGGCGAGGCCACCACCGCATTTGCCGCCGGTGTGGACTGCTGCAGCGCGGCGTGGGCGTGCGCGATCTGCAGCGAAAACTGCCCCGCCGCAATGGCGAGGACGAGCGCGAAGGAGCGAATGACGTTTGACGATTTCATACGGATGTTCCTCATTGCAAATGTGATGCAACGCCCCGTTTGTGGGCGTTGCCGTGACAGTCAGTGCTGCGCGAACGGTTCGGTGGTTCCGTCGTGATGGACCAACTCGACGGTGTACGGCGGCTGGCGTCCATCCGGGACCTCCATGCCCGGCGAACCAAGCGGCATTCCCGGCAGGACCAGGCCGCGTGCGTCCGGCTTTTTTTCGAGGAGGCGCTTGACGTCCGCGGCCGGCACATGGCCTTCGATGAGGTATCCGCCGACCTCGGCCGTGTGGCAGGAGCCCTTTGCGTACGGAACACCCAAGCGCTCCTTGACCGGACCCAGGTCATCCATGTCGTGCACATCCACCGCGAACCCGACGTCGCGCACGTGGTCAATCCACGCACTGCAGCACCCGCAGGTCGGGGTCTTGTGGACGGTCATGCGGGGTAGGGCTGCTGGAGTCGCGTCGGCGGTTCCCGGGGCGACCTGTGCGGCGGGCGCTATGGTGGGTTGCGCGGGTGTAGCGGCCTGGGTGCAAGCACCCAGACCGGCCACGGCAAGAGCCACCCACGTCAGCCGGTTCAATCTGTAAGTGGTCATTTCGAGTTCTCCGCTCAGCGCTTGGTCCGCGAGGACCAGTGGATGTGGACGATCCGCCAGCCGTCCGTGGTCTGCTTCAGCACCATCGTCTCGGTGCTCTGGACGGTCAGTGGCTTGCCGTCCTTCTGGGTGTGCAGCTCGCTTTCGGTTCCGACCCATGCGAACTCGCCAGCGGCTCGTGCGCGCTGACGTAGCAGCTGGCGATGGGCGCCCTTGAGGAACGCCGCATCGCTGACTGCGTGATGGCCCAGATATTCCTCGCGGCTGCGTTCGGCGCCTCCGGACTCCAGAATGAGGACGTCGGCAGCGAGCAGAGCTTCGACCTTGGACAGGTCGCCGCTGGACAGGGCGCTGTTAAAGCGCTCCGCTACGGCGACCGCGGCCTCTGCGGCGGCTGGGACGTCCACGTCCGCGGATGCCGCGGTGGCGTGATGTGCATGCGACTGTGTTGCCTGTGCCATCGCGGGCGACGCGACGGCCAGTGCAAAGGCGAGGGTGAAGGAGGTTGCTGTTGCTTTCATGCATGGACTCCAGGAAATCAGTGATGGTGTGCTTGATCCGCGGAAGCGCCGATCAGTCAGGCGCGCTTCGGGTGTGTCGGGTTTCAATGTCATGGTGGCTGTCAGAACCAGATTCGAACGCCGGCGACGATCCGGGTGTCGTCGATGTCACCGGACTGCGCGCGACGTTGGTCCGCCGTGCCCCCGTAGGCACGCTCCCACACCACCCCGACATAGGGAGCGAATTGACGATGGAACTCGTAGCGCAGGCGGAACCCGGCCTCGACCGTGCTCAGCCCACTGCCAATTCCGACCTCGGGATCGTCCTTGCTCCAGGCATCACCTTCGACCAGCCACTGGCCGATCAGTCGATTGGTGAACAACATTTCGTACTCGGCTTCCGCCCCGATCCCGACCTGACCGGACTCGCCCAGGTACGCCGTGGCTGAGACTTCGAACATGTACGGTGCCAGACCGATCACGCCGAGCGCCGCATAGGTGCGGGACGGGCCGCCACCAAAGCCAAAGTCATGGCGGACACCGGCGACCGCATCCCACCAGCGGGCGATGGCGCGGCCGTACAGGACCTCCACGTCGGCGGACTCGGTGGATCCACCAACGCGCTCGCCCTCGCTGCGCAGCCAGAGCCGGTTCAAGTCGGAGCCGACCCAGCCCATCGCTTCCCAAGCCACACCGGTGCCGTCTTCATCCGCGTCCCACACCTCAAGCCGATCAAGCGCCCAATAGGAGTGGATCGACTCGCCGTGCATCAGGTGCTCGTCGAGGTCCTGGAACGCCGCGACGCGATCAGCCGGCGTGACGACAGGAATAGGCTCGTGTGGTTCTGCCGTGGCCGGGAGATCCTGGCTGGCACCTGCCTGGTGGCCCATGGAAGCGTGGTCCATGCCCGAGTGGTCCATGTTCGATCCATCCATTCCGGAGTGGTCCATTCCGGAATGGTCCATCGTGGAGTGATCGCTGCCGGCAGGCTCCGCCGCCCCCTGTTTCATGGCGCCGTGGTCCATGTTTCCGTGGTCCATGGATCCGTGATCCTGCGTTCCATGTTCCATCGGTGCCACCGGCGGCTGTGACGGGGTTGCGTGATGCGCATGGTCGCTGGGGCGTGGGTCAATCGGCTTGGCCGGCGACTGTGCGGCAGTCGGCTTCGCTGCCGGATGGTGCGAGGCGTGATCTGTCTCCTGGCCCCGCGCCGGCGCGAGACCAGCAGTGAGGAGTAGTGCGGTGGCCAAGCCGAGGGTGAGCGGGTGGCGGCGGGATAGGGTCATGGCGTTCATTCCTCCACCCGCACTTCGCGGAACATGCCGGCTTCCATGTGGTAGAGCAGGTGGCAGTGGTAGGCCCAGCGGCCGAGCGCATCGGCGCGCACCCGGTAGCTGCGCTTGGTGCCTGGCGGCATGTCGATGGTGTGCTTGCGCACCATGAAGTTGCCGGACTCGTCCTCGAGGTCGCTCCACAGGCCGTGGAGGTGGATCGGGTGCGACATCATCGTGTCATTGACCAGCACGATCCGCATGCGCTCCCCATAGTTCAGCCGCAGGGGCTCTGCGTCGGCGAACTTCAGTCCGTCGAACGACCAGGCGAAGCGCTCCATGTGGCCGGTCAGGTGCAGCTCGACCGTGCGGCCGGGTTCGCGGCCGTCCGGGTCGCGGAACGTGCTGCGCAGATCGGCGTAGGTCAGCACGCGTCGGCCGTTGTCGCGCAGGCCAATGCCCGGATCGTCCAGCTTGGGCGCGGGTGTCATCGTCTGCATGTCGACGAGGGGGTTGCCGGTTTCGGTGGCCGGGTGCTGCTGCATTCCGCCGGCGCCGTGATCCATGCCCGCCATGCTTCCGCCGGCCATTGCGCTTCCGGCCATCGACGACATGTCGTGGCCGCTATGGTCCATCCCAGCCATTGAGCTAGACATCGAGGACATGTCGTGACCGCCGCCGCCCATTCCGCCGTGGCCCATGTCGTCCATGGTAAGGAGCGGCTTGGGACCGACGTCGGGCACAGGCGCACGCAAACCGTCTCGGACAGCGAGGGTGCCGCTGATGTAGCCGGTGCGCCCCAGGTCCTGCGCGAAGATGGTGAACGCATCCTGCCCGGTGGGTTCGACGATGACGTCGAACGTCTCGGCCGTGGCGATGCGGAACTCATCGACCGTGACCGGATGCACGTACTGGCCGTCGGCCGCGACCACCGTCATCTTCAGACCCGGGATGCGCACGTCGAAGTGCGTCATCGCGGAGCCGTTGATGAAGCGAAGGCGGACCTTCTCACCAGACCGGAAGAGGCCGGTCCAGTTGCCGAGCGAGGTCGTGCCGTTCATGAGGAAGGTGTAGGTGTTGCCATTGACGTCCGACAGGTCGGTCGGCGTCATCCGCATCGCGCCCGCCCACATCTTGCGGTCTTCGACCGTGGGGGTCCAGCCGCGCTGCTTCACGTCGTCGAAGAAGTCGCCGACCGTCTGCTTGGCGTAGTTGTCGAAATCCGACCGCTTCTTGAGCCTGGCGAACAGGTGGCGCGGATCGAGATCGGTCCAGTCCGACAGCATGACCACGTAGTCGCGGTCATAGGCGAAGGGTTCGGGCTCGAGCGGCTCGATCACCAGCGGCCCATACAGGCCGGCCTGCTCCTGGAATCCGGAGTGGCTGTGGTACCAGTAGGTTCCGCCCTGCACGACGTTGAAGCGGTACTGGTAGGTGTCGCCGCGGTTGATGCCGTCGAAGCTCAGCCCGGGCACGCCGTCCATGTTGGCCGGCAGCAGGATGCCGTGCCAGTGGATCGATGTCTGGTTGCCATGGATCGAGCCGGGGGGCAGGGCATTGCGGACCCGCAGGTTGACGGTGGTGCCTTCGCGCCAGCGCAGCAGCGGCGCCGGAATCGAGCCGTTGACCGTGATCGCCGGGCGCGTGGCACCGGTGAAGTTCATCGGGGTCTCGCCGATGGTCAGGTCGAAGTCGGTGCCCGAGAGCACGTTGGGTACGCCTTCGGCCTTGACGGCCCAGCTGGAGCGGGGCCATAGGCCGAGGGCTGCAACGGCGCCTCCGGCGGCAAGGCCTTGGACAAAGTGGCGGCGCGACGGGGCGGACAGCCCCTCGGCGCGGCCGAAAAGATCGGATGACATGGGAACTCCGGGAAAGGTCGAGGGCTCGCAAGGCGAGCGTTACCCCGTCTGTGCGGAGCTGCAGACAGGGTCCATCAGCGCCTTAGAAGGCGCATAGCGACACTTAGCCGATCGGAGGTCGGAAGAGGTTGGTCAGGACCGTGGAGGCGCGCACCGACAGGAACGGTTCGGCAGTTTGCCGGTATCGGACGGTGAAGTCGGCGAGTGTCGACCCGGCGATGGCTGCGGAACAATGGTGCATGCACGCACAGCAGTTGCCGGTCTCACAACAATCGTCCAATGGCGGTGCTGTCCCGGTCTGGTCAGCAGCCTGTGGGTGATGATGGTCGGCGGTCACCGGAGCGATTACTGCGACACCATGGCAGGCGGCCATAGCCTCCTCCACTGTCTGCGACGCCGTCACATGGGCGGCGTCCGCCGCGCCGCGCAGGTGCTCCATGTGCATGGATGCACCAGCGATTCCCGGACCGTTGGCCAAC
This sequence comes from Algiphilus aromaticivorans DG1253, assembly GCF_000733765.1. Classification (NCBI taxonomy): domain Bacteria; kingdom Pseudomonadati; phylum Pseudomonadota; class Gammaproteobacteria; order Nevskiales; family Algiphilaceae; genus Algiphilus; species Algiphilus aromaticivorans. The sequence goes on from NZ_JPOG01000001.1 coordinate 1,467,212, forward strand.
AAGGCAACGATCAGGAACAACCGCATGAGGAGTGCGCGGAAAGACATAGGCCCAATTATATATACAGGCACATGCAAACGGCAAATGAATACACACGGCAACGCGTGGGTATAGATAGCGGGTCGGCAGTATTCGTGGGATGCCGCGTTCGATAACTAAACCGCTGGCGACGACATTTATTTCGCCGTCGTGCGCGGCGGCTTGCGGCGCTGGGGCTCGGCCGCCGGGCTGAAGCGCTCGAGCAACTCTTGCGTGGCTTCCAAGTGGGCGCTGACTCGCGCGGCCTCGGCCTGGGCCTGCTGCCGATGGGTGCGTTCCTGCTCCAATGCGTCGTGTGCAACGGTTAATTCGTCCCGCAGCGTGTCCAGACGCTGCGTGTCATCGGCCCAGCGGGTCTGCAGCCCGGTGTGTTCGGCGGCCAGCAGCTTCAGGCCGTCCAGCGCTTGCTGCTGCCCTGCGGCGTCTTCGCGGGCTTGGCGCAGGTCCTGTTCCAGCCGTCCATTGAGCTCGAGCAGGCGCCCGGCGTCGCGGTTGAGCTGCAGCAGTTCGTGGTTCTTGGCGGTCAGCGTCTCGTTGGCCTGGCGCAGCGCGACCTGCAACTCCTGCACCTGCTGCTCGTGCCGACGCTGCTCCTGCTCGCGCTGCTCCCGCACCGAGGTGCGGTAGTGCTCCAGCGCCTCACGTGCGTGCTGGTGCTTCTCCTCCAGCGAGCGGGCGTGCGCCTCGTGCTCGGCCACCCGGGTGGTCAGCCCGGCGACGCGTTCCTCCAACTGCCGCACCGTGGTGTTCGCCTCGGCGAGGGTCTCCCGTGCCTGCGCGTGCGCCTCGGTCTCGGCCTGCAACGCAGTTTCGGTGCGTTGCAATTGCGTGCTCAACGCGACCGCCTCCTGCCGCGAGGCTTCCAAGGCGGTCTCGCGCTCCTGTAGCTGCGCCTGGAAGCGTTCCTGGGCGGCGGCGATGGCGGCTTCGGCCTCCTCGTGCAGGCGCGCCGCAAGCCGGCCGACCAGATCCTGCAGCGCCTCGCTGACCGCGACCTTGGCGCCCACGCCTTGGCCGTCCTCTTCCTCTAGCTCCTTGAGGTATCGGTGAATCGTGGTCTTGGAGCCGGTGTTGCCCAGCGCCACCCGCACTGCATCGACGGAGGGGTGCTTGCCCTGCGCAACCAAGGCATCACGGGCCCGCTGCACATCGGATTTGTAGAGCCCACTTCGCGCCATGATCGTCTCCCGGTTATTTCGTAATGTATTACATACCATGTAATTACATACTATTTTGTACTCGGCGACAAGGGTCAACAAGCGCGCTTCTAAGGCGGGATAATGTGGAATTATCCCGCCTTAGCCCCGAAACTGGGGTACAGTCGGGAGCAGGCGGTACGAAATGGCGCTTTCGAGCGATTTCAAACGACAGCGCCAAGCAAGCTGTCAGCGCGAATCCGACTGGGGAACCCATGCGATGAGCACGGTCGAGCAGTACCTGGACGCGGCCACCCGCGCCAACACCGAGCGCGCGTACGCCGGCGCGACCCGTCACTTCGAGGTCGACTGGGGCGGTCATCTGCCCGCGACCGCCGATCAGGTGGCCCGCTACTTGGCCGCCTACGCCGGGCAACTCGCACTCAACACGCTCAAGCACCGGCTCGCAGCCTTGGCCCAGTGGCACCACGCAAACGGCTTTGCCGACCCGACGCGGGCCCCGGTCGTGCGCAAGGTGCTCAAGGGCATCCAGACCTTGCACCCGAGCCAGGAGAAGCGCGCCACACCGCTGCAGCTCACGCAACTGGGTCAGGCGGTGGATTGGCTCGACGGCGCCGCGGCCGCGGCCGGCACGCGCGGCGATCCGGCCGGCCGGCTCCGGCACCTGCGCGATCGCGCCCTGGTGCTGCTGGGCTTCTGGCGCGGCTTCCGCGGCGACGAACTGGTTCGCCTGCAGGTGCAGGACCTGCGCCTGGTACCCGGCGAAGGCATGACCTGCTTCCTGCCGCACAGCAAGGGCGACCGCCAGCACACCGGGCGCACCTACAAGGTGCCGGCGCTGTCGCGCTGGTGCCCGGTGGCGGCGACCTCGGCGTGGGTGGACGCGGCCGACCTGCACGAAGGGCCGCTGTTCCGCGCGGTCGACCAGTGGGCCGGAATCGCCACCACGCCGCTGCACCCCAACAGCCTGGTACGCCTGCTGCGGCGGATCTTCCGCGAGGCCGGCCTGGCCTCGCCGGACGACTACAGCAGCCACTCGCTGCGCCGGGGTTTCGCCGGCTGGGCCAACGCCAACGGCTGGGACGTGAAGGCGCTGATGGAGTACGTCGGCTGGCGCGACGTCAATTCGGTGATGCGCTACCTCGACGGCGCCGATCCGTTCGCCCGTCAGCGCATCGAAGCCAGTCTGCCGCCGATCGCGCCCCTGCGCCTGGCGCTGCCGGCGCCGACAGTCGCGCCGGTGCCGACCACGACGGTGGAGGCGACCATTACGCTGACCCGCTTCACGCCGCGCGTGCGCGGCCTGACCAAGGCCCATCGGTTGATCGAGCAGATTTGCCTGCACGCCCACCAGGCGCAGCGGCTCGACGCCGATGGCACCCGCTACCACCTGGCGATCGCCGCACCTGACGACGCGGCGCTGAACGAAACCATCGCGATGCTGCTCGACGAGATGCACCGGATCGCCGACAACCACCAGTGCTTCCTCGCCGTCGCCTTGCGCGACGAAGCGGGCGGCCGCCATTGGGACTGAGCTGCGCATGACGACGCTGCACGAAACCGCCTACCCGCGCCTCAAACCCGATCCCACCGCCAAAGAACTGCAGGACATCTACACGCCTACCGAGGCGGAGTTGCAGTGCGTCCGGGGCATCACCACCGGCCCGGCCACGCGGTTGGCGCTGCTGCTGCACCTGAAGCTGTTCCAGCGCCTGGGGTACTTCACGTCGTTGGCCGAGGTGCCCGAACGCATCGTGCAGCACGTTGCCAAAGCGGTGGGAATGCGCCGCGTGTCGGCCGACAAGTTGGCGAGCTATGACGACTCCGGTAGCCAGCGCAAGCACTTGGCCCAGCTGCGCACGTTCCTCAATGTCCGGCCGCTTGATGCCGGCGGGCGCGACTGGCTCACTACCGTGGCCGAAACGGCGGCGCAGACCAAGCACATCGTGCCCGACATCGTGAACGTGATGCTCGAAGAGCTGGTGCACCACCGCTACGAGTTGCCGGCATTCAGCACGCTCGAACGCCTCGCGATCGCCGCCCGCGAGCAGGTTCACGACACGCACTATCGCCAGATCACGAGCGCGCTGACGCCGGCGATGCGGGCGCTGATCGACGACCTGCTGCTGACGCCGCCGGGCAGCCACCACAGCGGCTGGCATGCGCTCAAGCGCGAGCCCAAGCGGCCGACCAACAAGGAAGTGCGCCATTACCTGCAGCACATCCAGCGGCTGCGCACCTTGGCCGAGCAATTGCCGCCGATCGATGTCTCGGTGCCAAAACTCAAGCAGTTTCGGGCGATGGCTCGCGCGCTCGATGCCAGCGAATTGGCCGAACTGATCCCGGTCAAGCGCTATGCGCTGGCCGCGATCTTCATCCGTTCGCAGTACCGTAAGACGCTCGACGATGCCGCCGACCTGTTCATCCGCCTGATCCAGAACCTGGAGAACACCGCGCAGCAGAGGCTGATCGTCTACCAGCTCGAACACAGCAAGCGGGCCGACGCGCTGATCGGCCAGCTTCGGGAGATCCTGCAGGCCTACCAGGTCGAGGGCACCGACACCCAGCGCGTGGACGCGATCGAGGGCGTGCTGGTCGCCGACATCGGCTTGCTGATGGCCGAGTGCGATGAACACATGGCTTACGCCGGTCGCAACTACCTGCCGTTCCTGCTGGCACCGTACGGGACATTGCGCCCGCTGCTGTTCAATTGCCTGGAAATCATGGGCCTGCGGGCCGCCAGCCAGGACCCGAGAATGGAGCGCATGATCGGCGCCGTACTCGCGCTGCGCAGCCAGCGTCGCGAGGCGGTCGACGCGGCTGGGCTGGGGTTGGACGTGACCACCGACCTGACCTGGCTGTCGGCCGCCTGGCGCAAGCACGTGTTGCCCAAGGCGTTGGTTGCGGGCAGCCCCGGCTGGATCCACCGCAAGTACTTCGAGCTGGCGGTGCTGGCGCAGGTCAAGGACGAACTCAAATCCGGCGACCTGTACATTCCGCACGGCGAGCGCTACGACGACTACCGCGAGCAGTTGGTCGACGAGGCGACGTTCGCGCAGGAACTGGAAGCCTACGGCGAGATATCGGGCATCGCCACCGACGCGTCCGACTTTGTGCAGGGTTTGCGCACGGAGCTGACGACATTGGCCGATGCCGTCGATGCCCGGTTCCCGGACAACCTGCACGCCAGCGTGGTCGACGGGCGGTTGGTGCTCAGGCGCCTGCAGGGCGCCCAGGTGACGCAGGCGATCGCCGCGGTGGACAGCGCGATCACCGAACGGCTGCCGCCGACCAGCATCGTCGATGTCCTGGTTGACACCACCCGCTGGCTGGACCTGCACGTGCATTTCCGGCCGATCGCCGGCACCGACGCCCGCGTGGATGACCTGCTGCGGCGGGTGATCACCACGCTGTTTTGCTACGGCTGCAACCTGGGGCCCACCCAGACCGCGCGCTCGGTCAAGGGTTTCAGCCGGCGTCAGATCTCCTGGTTGAACCTGAAGTACGTCACCGACGAGACGCTCGACAAGGCGATCGTCGAGGTGATCAACCTGTACAACAAGTTCGAGTTGCCCGGCTACTGGGGCAGCGGCAAGAGCGCCTCGGCCGACGGCACCAAGTGGAGCGTCTACGAACAGAACCTGTTGTCGGAGTACCACATCCGCTACGGCGGCTATGGCGGCATCGGCTACTACCACGTGTCGGACAAGTACATCGCGTTGTTCAGCCACTTCATCCCGTGCGGCGTGCACGAGGCGGTCTACATCCTCGACGGGCTGCTGGCCAACCGGTCCGACATCCAGCCCGATACCGTGCACGGCGACACCCAGGCGCAGAGCTTCCCGGTGTTCGGTCTGGCGCACCTGCTGGGCATCAACCTCATGCCGCGCATCCGCAACATCAAGGACCTGGTGTTCTCCCGGCCCGAGCCGGGGCGGACGTACGAGAACATCCAGGCGCTGTTCGGCGACAGCATCGACTGGAAGCTGATCGAGACCCACCTGCACGACATGCTGCGGGTCGCGATTTCCATCAAAGTGGGCAAAATCACCGCCTCGACGATCCTGCGCCGGCTCGGCACCTACAGCCGCAAGAACAAGCTGTACTGGGCATTCCGCGAGCTGGGCAAGGCCGTGCGCACGTTGTTCCTGCTGCGCTACATCGACGATGTCGAAGTGCGCAAAACCATCCACGCCGCCACCAACAAGAGCGAGGAGTTCAACGGCTTCGTCAAGTGGGCGTTCTTCGGCGGCGAAGGCATCATCGCCGAGAATGTCCAGCACGAGCAGCGCAAGATCGTGCGTTACAACCAACTGGTGGCCAACCTGGTCATCTTGCACAACGTGGAGCAGATGACCCGGGTGCTGGCGGAGCTGCGGCAAGATGGCGCCAACATCAGCCCGGAAGTGCTGGCCGGGTTGTCGCCGTACCGGACCAGCCACATCAACCGGTTCGGCGACTACACGCTGGACCTCAAGCGCGAGGTCGCGCCGATCGACTTCTCTCGGCGGATTCTGGAGCGCTTGGCCAGTTAGGAGAGTCAACAGATGGAAGAGTCGCGCTGTGTGAACTGCGATGCGGCCTTATACGAGCCGATAGGCGAGCCGCGTAAGGGCACGCGCCGGCGCTTTGATGTCGTCCTGCGGGACACCATCGCGTTCCATGAGCACAGTGGCCGAGCCGCTGACCGATCACGTCGGGCATGGCAGCGACCGTCACCGGGAGCCCAAGCCCGCGGTCGGCACCACCGAAGACTGACTGCATCCGATTCCATCCGCCCGAGGGGAGGCGCACCATGCCAATGCATTCCAAGCACACCATCCAGAAGCTGCAAAACACCCTGCAGACACGGCTCGACCGTCTGCTGGAGGCTATCCAGGGCACCGACGTAACCAGTGAGGAAGAGCGCATGCATGGGTTGCATGGACCGCACGCCAGGGTCCGCTCCGACGACGTGCGGATCGCGGTCGATGACTTCCAGACCATCCTCAAAGAGATCAAGGCGACGCTGGGCAAACGCTGAGCCAGCGCACATTCAAGGACTCCCATGCTCTCGTATCAACTGCTCAAGAACCACGCCGGCCTGCTGCTGGTGGGGGATTACACGTCGCTGAGGTGGCTCCATGAGGTTGTCCACGATGTCAATGAACGTTCGCCGCTGATCAAGGACGACGAAAGTCCATTTCTGGGCTTGGCTTACGACGCGCGTAAGGCCTACCAGTCGGAGCGGGAAATCCTGCCTGCACCTCAAGGCTACGAGGAGATGGGGACGCGATACGGCGTGCAGATCCTGTGGCCGGTGCTGCTGGTACAGCACCGCATGCTGCGAGTGTCGCTTGGATACCTCGACCACGCCAAGCGGCACCAGGCGATCACCTATGCGCTGGAGGCCGTCATCGAGGAGGGATTACGGGAGGACTTCGGCTCCCAAGGGCAGTCCGTAATCGAACTGTGGCAGCGGTTGGATCCCGTCGATCCGGCAACGTTCGACCGGCTGGACAGTCGCACGGCGATCTTCTGCTCGTGGAGCAAGGCTGAGCGCCGGCGCCGGTTCGCGCCATTGCTGGCCAGCTTCGATCGCATGTACGAGTCCATCTATGCATTCCGAGCCGGCCGCGGGGAGCACGGGCTGCTCAGCCCAGAGGAACTGGCGCAGTGGGAGAACAAGGAGTGGCCGGATCCCCGCTGGTAGCCTCGACGTCCAGCCCAGTCCCGCATCTCGTTTTAAAACATCAACTTAGGTAGGATTCGGCCCGTTTTTACACGAATCCCTGCCGACCCTCGATGGCGACCTATCTGCGCTACCTGCCCGACCGCCAAGTCGAATCACCCGTCCATCTAATCCGGCTGCCAGAGAGGAGCGTGCAGACGGCCATGGAAACCGGAAAGCCGATTTACCAGGCGCGTTGTAGTGACTGTCACGGCGATGCCGGTGAGGGTTCCGTGGCAGCGCCCGCGCTGGCCGGCAATCGCACGGTTACGGCCTCGAACCCGACAAATCTGGCGAAGATCATTCGGCAGGGGGGCTTTCCGCCAAGCACGCACGACAACCCCAGGCCTTTCGGCATGCCCCCGTTTCAGAACCTCACGGACCGAGAGGTTGCCGCGCTGATCACCTACATCCGCGCCAGCTGGGGCAATGAGGCGGCGCCGGTCTCCGCGGCCAATCTCCGATAATGCCTTGCCCCGATTTGGCTACATCGTCTCGGTCGGCCGTTCGGTGCCCATCATGCCGGCCAGCGCGGCGTCGAATTGACGCTGGACTTCGGCCGCCTCGGCGCTGAACTGCACCCCCACACCTTGTCGCCGGCGGTTCTGCGCGCCCTTGGGGTTGATCCACGCGACCTTACCGCTGATCGAATAGCGCTGCTTCTCGAAAGTCAGCAGCAGCAGGACTTCGTCGCCGAGCGCGAATTCCGCCGTCGTCGGCACGAAGAGGCCGCCGTGGCGTATGAATGGCATATAGGCCGCGTAGAGAGCCTCGCGATCCGGGATATTGAGGGTCAGCAGTCCCGGCTGACTGGGGGTCTGGCCTTTCTTATCACTCATGCGTGCTCGCCTGCTTGAATGTGGCTGCTCGTGACTGTACATGCAGACCGCGCCAGGACACGAGCAACGACTCGATGGCCAGCTGCGGCTGGGTGTAGCTCTTGATCGCCGCACGCGCGTCCAGTGCCAGGCGATAACCCGCTACGGCGCTGTCCGCGCTGCCGGCCACGGTGTCGCCCCCCGCCGCTGACGCTGGCTGGATGCTTTCGCGCGCGCGCTGCCATTGTCGCGTTGCGAGCCAGTTGAGGAAAGCCAGCGCCGCGTCGCGGTTTTCTGAAACTTTCTTCGCATAATCCGTTAGTTGAGACGGATTCTTCACGGCATCATTGATGACTTGCTCATAGAGCTTGCCGTTGTCGCTGTTCTGTTGTGCCAGGGCATTGAGCGGCTGGCCGGGAAACTGCAGGAGCGCGGTCTCGGTGTCTGCGCACCCCTGTTCTTGCAGCCACTGCCGGGCACTGGCTTCGTCCGGCATGGGCAACTGGCGGATCTGGGCGCGGCTGCGTACGGTTGGTGGCAAGCTCCTCGGCTGCTCGCTGAGCAGCAGGAAGATCGTCCCCACGGCGGGCTCTTCCAGCGTCTTGAGCAGGGCATTGGCGGCGTTGCGGTTGAGCGTTTCGGCCGGATGCAGACGCACGACGCGATGACCGGCGTAATGCCGGGCCAGCGACAGGCTATCGATGACTTCGCGCACGGCGTCCACCGTGATTTCCTGGCCGGCCCCCTGTGCGAGCAGCGCCATGGCATCCGGATGCCCTCGGCTGAGCCATTGCCGGCAGCCGCGGCAGTGGCCGCAGGCGCGTGCTTCTTCCGTCTTCCGGTCGCAGAGAAGCCAGGCCGTGAAGACATCAGCGAAATGCGTCAGACCGGTGCCGGTGGGCGCGCAGAGCAGCATCGTCTGCGGCAGACGATCAGCGCGTACTTCGGCCTGCATGCTGCTCAGCGCCTCCGCGTGCCACGGCAAGGGCTCGAGTGGCGGTGGTGGTAGCTCCATGGCCTTCTTGCTGTCTTCTTCAGCCATCCAGGCGCTCCTCCAGAATCCGCACGATCTGCGCCCACAATGCGTCGGGATCGCGGGCCGCGTCGAGCACGGCGTAGCGTGCGGGTTCCTGTTGCGCGCGTTCCAGATAGCGCTGTCGCACGCGCGTGGCGAAGGCCAGGTCTTCCTGTTCGAAGCGGTCGGCTTCCGAGCGCGCCGCCGCGCGTGCTCGCCCTGCCCCAGGATCAATGTCGAAGATGAGCACCAGGTCGGGTCTCAGATCAGCGCAGACCCAATCCTCCAGCGCCGTCAGTCGGTCATTCGTCACGCCGCGCCCACCGCCCTGGTAGGCATAGCTGGCGTCGACGAAGCGGTCGCTGACGACATCAATGCCGTCTTGCAGCGCCGGCAGGACGCGCTGGTTCAGATGCAGGCTTCGAGCGGCGAAGACGAGCAGTGCTTCCGCCATTGGATCGATGCTGCCGGCGGGCGAATCCAGCAGCAGCTCGCGGACGCGCTCGGCCTCGGGAGGGCCGCCGGGCTCGCGCGTACTCAGCACGCGACGGCCACGCTGCTCCAACCATTGCGTGATTCGAGGAAGCTGGGTGGATTTGCCCGCCCCCTCCCCGCCTTCGAGCACGATGAAACGACCGCGTGGGGTGCTCATTGGCCGCCCCCGCGCTGATAGCGGTCGACCGCGCGGTTGTGCTCGATCAGCGTGTCGGAGAAGACGTGGGTGCCGTCGTTGCGCGAGACGAAGTACAAGGCGGTGCCTTCGGCCGGCTGGGCCGTGGCATTGAGCGCCGCGCGCCCCGGCAGGCAGATGGGCGTTGGCGGCAGGCCACCACGCGTGTAGGTGTTGTAAGGCGTATCGGTGACGAGATCAACACGACGCAGACGACCGCTGCGCTCGGGGTCACGGCCGTACAGGACAGTGGGATCGGTTTGCAGCCGCATGCCGCGGTCCAGGCGGCGCTTAAAGACACCCGCCACGCGCGCGCGCTCAGCGACGGCGCCGGTCTCCTTTTCGACGATGGAGGCCAGTGTCAGCAGTTCGGCGGGCGAATCGATGGGCAGGTCGTCGCGACGCGCATCCCAGGCATCGGACAGAGCGCGCTGCATGGCCGCGTGGGCGCGCTTCAGGATCGACAGATCCGCAGTGCCGCGCGGGAAACGATAGGTCTCCGGCAGGAACCAGCCCTCCGCTGACTCCGCGTCGATTTCGAGGGCATCGCGTAGTGCGGCGTCGGCCTCGCCAGCCGACTCCGGCAACGTGTGGCGCACGGCTTCGTGGCGGCGCAGCGCTTCCAGGGCTTCGCTGAGACGCCAGCCTTCGATGAAAGTGATGTCGTACTGTACGACGCGGCCCGCGACGAGCATGTCCATGAGCTCGGAGAGCGTCACTGCTTCATCGAGGCGATATTCGCCGGAGTGGATTCGGCGTGCCTGACCGTCGAGGCGTCCCCACGCGCGCAGATAAAACGCGTCGCGCGAGTGCTCCAGCCAGCCTTGATCCCGCATGCGCCGCACGAAGGCTTGCCAGCTCTGCCCGCGCTCCAGCTCGAAGGTCGCTGGCAGCTGCGGCGGCGTGATCGACTGGTTCAGGGCGCGCCAGCCATCCGTGGCAATCGCGCCAACGCACAGCAGGGCTAGGACGAACAGCAACTTCAGGGCGCGCATGCCGGTTCAATCTCCTGGGAAAACGGGGGGCCGAGCGCTCGCAGAAGCGCAGCGGCAAGCCTAGCGCTGCCAGGTAGTGTCGTGCCATCGAGTCGCGCCACCGGCCAGATACCGATCAGGCTGTTGCTCAGCAGCAAAGCATCTGCGCGGGTCAGCAAGTTCTCGCCGAGGGCGGATTCCCGAAGGACGATCCCCTGCCCTTCGGCCAGCTCGCAGAGCCGCTCGCGCATCACACCCCGAACGCCGCAATCGACGATCGGCGGCGTGTGCAGCACACCGTCGACGTGCGCGAAGACATTGCTGCGCGTGCCGCAGACGAAGTGGCCGTCACCATCGCCGCACAGCCCTTCATCGGCGCCTGTGGCCGCCAGCTCCTCGGCAGCCAGAACCTGATCCAGACGATTGCAGTGCTTGATTCCGGCCATACGGGGATTGCGCGAAAGCGTGGCGGCCAGCCGCACGACGTCGACGCCCCGCTTCCAGTGCTCCGCCGGATAGTCGGGCAGCGCGTGCGCGTAGACAGCCAGATGCGGTGTGGTTTCCGGTTCCGGCCGATAACCGCGACCGACGCCGCCACGCCACGCGCAGATCTTGAGTGCGGCATCGGCTGGCAGTGCGGGCTCGGCCAGCGCCTGCTCGACGGCTTCCTTGCGCAGCGGAATGCCGATGGCCGCGGCGTCGGCGCATAGCCGCGCGATATGCTGCTCGCGCAGCGCGACTTGGCCGCCGTCCCGGCGCAGGGTCCGGAAGACGCCGTCGCCGTACTGCGCGGCGCGCAGCGTCAGTGGCAACGACGTAGCCGGCGCGCCGTCCAACCAGGCGCCGAGCAGGCTCATGCGCCCAGCCCGGCGAGCAGGCCACGCGCCTTGGCTTCGGTCTCGGCCAGCTCGGCATCGGGATCGGAGTCGGCGACGATGCCCGCGCCGGCGCGGAAGACCAGCTCATCGTCGCGAGCGAGCAGCGAGCGGATCAGGATGCTGCTGTCCATGCGCCCATTGCGTGAGACGTAGCCCAGGCTGCCCGTGTAGCTGCCCCGCCCCACAGTCTCGAGCTCGGCGATGATCTCCATGACGCGCACCTTTGGACAGCCCGTAATCGTGCCGCCCGGGAAGACCGCGCGCAGCACGCGCGCAGCGCCGACATCCGGGCTCAGCTCGCCGCGGATATTGGAGACCAGATGATGCACGCTGGCGTAATGCTCGAGTGCCAGCAACTCGTCCACGCACACGCTTCCGGGCCGGCAGATGCGACCGAGATCGTTGCGCTCCAGATCGATGAGCATGACGTGCTCGGCGCGTTCCTTGGGGTTGCGGCTGAGTTCGCCGCAGAGCGCGGCGTCTTCGTCCGCGTCGCGGCCGCGACGGCGGGTACCGGCTATGGGGCGCGTCTCGACCACCCCGTCGACAACGCGCACCAACCGCTCGGGCGAGGCACTGACGAGGCTGGCGCCATCCTGATGCAGCAATGCCGAGAAAGGCGCGGCGTTGTGCAGACGCATGGCCGCATGCAGTGCTGCGCCGCTGGCCGACTCGGCCAGGCGCAGTCGCCAACCACGCGACAGATTGACCTGGAAAGCGTCACCGGCGTGCAGATAGTCGAGCACCGCGGCCACGCCGTCTCGGTAATGCTGGGGTGCTTCAGCCTCGCTGCTGGCTAGCCCTTCCGCGTAGGGATGCACCGCTGCGCGCGGCTGACCGGTCTCGCGCGCTAGCGCCGCGGCCGTTGCCTGATCGGGCGCCACGCACCAGGCTTGTCCCGTGACCGCATCGACGACAATGGCCTGATCGACGGCCCACACCGTGATGTCCGGAAGCGCTTCCGGACCCGGCCGCGGCAGGCGCAGCTTGGGCTCGAAGCAGGCGGCGGCCTCGTAGCCGATATGAAAAACGTAACCGCCGACGAAGGGCAGCTCCGACGGCATGCCCGGTGCAGCGTGCAGGCTGTAAGCGTCGAGGCGAGCCAGCAACGCATCGGCCTCGGGTGTACCGGCCGCCGCGCTCCCGAGGCGACGCGGCTCTGCGAAGAGGATGTCGTAGCGGCCGGTGCGCTCGGCATGGGCGCCGCTGTTGAGCAGACAGAAGAAGCGCTGCGGATCCGCGGCGTGCAATGCCAGCAGATCGGGGGCGGCAGCGAGCGGCTGGATGACTGGAGCGGCCGGCGCCACAGGCGCCGTCTGCGCGTCAGTCAAACTGCTTGAAGAGCAGCGATCCGTTGGTGCCACCGAAGCCGAAGGAGTTGGAAAGCGCATGAGTGATTCGCGCCTGTCGCGCCTCATTCGGCACATAGTCGAGGTCGCAGTGCTCACCGGCCTCGTGGAAGTTGATCGTCGGCGGCATCACACCGTGCTTGATGGCCAGCACAGTGAAGATCGCCTCGATACCGCCGGCGGCGCCGAGCAGGTGCCCGGTCATGGATTTGGTGGAGCTCACCGCAAGCTTGCGCGCGTGCTCGCCGAAGGCGCCGTGCAGAGCGGCTGTTTCGGCGATATCGCCGGCATGCGTCGAAGTGCCATGGGCGTTGATGTATTCCACAGACTCTGCGTTGGTCGACGCGTCGCGCAACGTATTCTCCATCGCGCGTCGGGCGCCCTCCCCGCTCTCGGGTGGCAGCGTGATGTGATAGGCGTCCGATGACATGCCGAAGCCGGCCAGCTCGGCGTAGATGGGCGCGCCACGCGCCTGTGCCGATTCCAGTGATTCAATGACGATGACGCCGGCGCCGTCACCCAGCACGAAACCGTCGCGGTCCTTGTCCCACGGGCGCGAAGCCTCGATCGGGGCGTCGTTGCGCGTAGAAAGCGCCCGCGCCTGACAGAAGCCCGCCAGCCCCGCCGGCGAGGAACCTGCCTCGGCGCCACCGGCAATGAAGATGTCGGCATCGCCGTACTGAATCATGCGCATGCCGATACCGATGGCGTGCGCGGCCGTCGTGCAGGCGGACACCGCCGCCAGACTCGGACCGGTGATACCAAGATCGATGGAGATCTGCCCGCTCACCATATTGATGATGCTGCTGGGCACGAAGAAAGGCGACATGCGCCGGGGCCCCTTCTCGTGCAGCACGGCGCATTCGCGCTCGATGGTGCCGATGCCCCCGATGCCGGAGCCGACACAGATACCAATGCGCTCGCGATTCGCGTCGGTGATCTCCAAGCCACTGTCGGCCACGGCCTGCTTGGCCGCGGCCACCCCGTAATGGATGAAGGGATCCGTCTTGCGCAGCTCCTTCGGAGACATCCAGTCCTCGGCCACGAAATCGTCGGACACCAGCCCGGCGAATTGCGTGGTGTAGGCGGAGACATCGTACTTGTCGACCATACGGATGCCGCTGCGGCCAGCGCAGACGGCATCCCAGGCGGTTGGCACGCTGCTTCCGACCGGCGACACGATGCCGAGGCCGGAAACGACGACGCGAGACTTGGTCATGGCCTTACCTGCGGGGAGCGGAGCCGTCGAAACGGCTCAGGAAGCCTGGTTGGCGTTGCTCTTGATGTAGTTGATGACATCCTGGAAGGTCACGATCTTCTCGGCCTCTTCATCCGGGATGTCGATCTCGAACTCTTCTTCCAGCGCCATGACGAGTTCTACGGTGTCCAGCGAATCAGCGCCCAGGTCCTCGACGAAGGACGCGTCCGGGGTGATCTGGTCCTCGCTGACCGAGAGCTGTTCAGCGATGATTTTCTTGACCTTCTCTTCCAGGTTACTCATTGAGCCACTCCTCTGTGTTCGATTTGATGCGGTACGCGGTTGGGAAGCCGCTTACCGCGCGCTCCCGCTGAGGCCACCGGTGAATGCGGCGAACCGGCGGCAATTGTAGAAGATTGCCGCGCGTGGCATCCACCGCGCGGATCGCCCGTCGTGACGGGCTCTATGCCATGTGCATGCCACCGTTGACGTGCAGCGTTTCGCCGTTGATGAATGAAGCCTCCGGTCCGGCGAGAAAAGCCACCGCTGCGGCGATGTCTTCCACGGCCCCGAGACGGCCGGTCGGGATCTGCGCGAGCAGCGCCTCGCGCTGCGATTCATCGAGGGCGCGCGTCATGTCGGTCTCGATGAAGCCGGGGGCTACGACGTTGACGGTAATGCCACGGCCGCCCACTTCGCGCGCCAGCGATTTGCTCATGCCGATCAGACCGGCCTTGGCCGCGCAATAGTTGGCCTGGCCGGGGTTGCCCGCCGCGCCAACCACCGAGCCGACTGAGATAATGCGCCCGCCCTTGGCCTTCATCATGCCGCGCAGCACCGCACGCGCGCAGCCGAAAGCGGCGCTGAGGTTGGTATCGACCACCGCGTCCCAGTCATCGTCCTTCATGCGCATGGCCAGGCCGTCGCGCGTAATGCCGGCGTTGTTGACGAGAATGTCCACCGGCGGCAGCTCGCCAACGAGCTTGCGCACGGCCTCGCGATCGGTGACATCGAGCACACGGCCTTCGCCGCTGCTGCCCAGCGCTTCGCCGATGCCCGCCGCGCCCTTCTCGCTGGTGGCGGTGCCGACGACATAGGCGCCGTCGGCAGCCAGTCGCGCGCATATCGCCGCGCCGATGCCGCGGCTACCGCCCGTGACCAGGGCCGTGCGCCCTTCGAGTGCCTTCTGCATATTCGTCTCCTTCAGGATGCGTCCGCCGAGTCGGCGGAAAGCGTTGCCAAAGTTTGCGCGTCGCCCAGCGGCACGGCTGTGACACCCTTCATGCCGCGCTTGGCCAGCCCGCACAGAACCTTGCCGGGGCCGCACTCCACCAGCTGTGTCACGCCTTCATCAAGTAGTGCCTGCTGCGTCTGGGTCCAGCGCACTGCCTCGCAGAGCTGGCGCCGCAGCGCTTCGCGCACGCCCTCGACGTCGCTGCGCGGCTTGGCGTCGACGTTGTGCAGTACCGGCACGCGCGGCGCGCTCAGCACCGCGGCGTCGAGCTCGGCGCCGAAGGCCTCGGCGGCATCGCGCAGCAAGGGGCAGTGGGACGGTACCGACATCGCCAGGCGCTGCAACTTCTTCGCGCCGGCGGCCTTGCCTTCGGCTTCCAGCCAGTCCAGCGCCTCGGCGCGACCTGCCACCACCACTTGTCCCGGCGCGTTGAAGTTGACCGGGAAGAGATCGCCTTCATCGCGCTGCGCGCAGAGCGCACTCACTGCCTCGTCGTCGAGGCCGAGCACGGCGACCATGCCCGCTCCCGAAGGTGCGTGCTGCTGCATGGCCCGACCACGCGCAGCGACCAGACGCAGCGCATCGGCGAACTCCAGCGCCCCGGCGGCGACCAGGGCGCTGTACTCACCCAGCGAATGGCCAGCCATCAGCGCGGGCTCGAGCACGCCCTTCTCCTGGCCCAGCCGCCACAGCGCAATGGAGGCTGCGAGAATGGCGGGCTGCGTGTGCTCGGTACGCTCCAGCTGCTCAGCCGGGCCCTGCGCTATGAGCGCGCGCATATTCCAGCCCAGCGCGTCGCCGGCCTCTTCCAGCGTGCGTGCCACGATCGGCTGCGTGAAACCGTCGAGCATACCGACGCTCTGCGAACCCTGCCCCGGAAAAACCACTGCCTGCGCCACGTTGTCTTCTCCCCTCGTTGGCTGAATCTTCAGCTGCGCCACAGATGCCGCCGCAGCGCCTCTATCCCCAGCAGACCGGAGGCCCCCAACACACCCGCCAGATGCGCCTGATGCGCGATGGCCGCACCAACGCGCTCGGGGTCCGCAAACAACGGTCCGCTGAAGCTTTCGACCAGAATTTTGCCGACAAGATACAGCAGGCAGGCGGCGGCAATCCCGTCACCCGCTCTCGCCTGCGGCAACAGCCCGAGCAGGAAGAGCCCGTGCAGGACGCCGGAAAAGCCGGCGTAGCGGTTGATCTCCGGGGCCAGCGCGACCATGCCCGCAGACACGCTGAGACTTAGCACGAGCAGGACGAGCAACCAGCGCAGCGGCGACCAGCGCGCGTCGCAAAGCAGCGGCCAGATCGCCAGGCCGGCCACGTTCATGAGCAGGTGCCAGTCGCTCCAGTGGACGAAATGCGCCCCGACGAGCCGCCACGGCTGCGCGCTGAAGATTTTGTCGCTTTCCAACAGCAAGGCGTCCCGCAGGCCGGCAAGATGCAGCCCGATCATGAGCAGGGCGAGCCATAGCACCGGCGAGAGAAAAAAGCCGGTGTCGCCGGCACTCTTTGCTATTCTGCGCGTCCAATGCATTACCTATTACCCGGAGATTTCCAAGGTGTCTAGCCTCTCCCACCGTCTGCAGCAGCGCCGAAGGTCCGGCGGTTTCACGCTTATCGAGATCATGGTTGTGGTGGTCATTCTGGGCATCCTTGCGGCGGTCGTCGTCCCGCGCATCATGGATCGGCCGGACGACGCGCGGGTCGCCAAGGCGCGGCAGGACATTCGTGCACTGCAAAGCGCGCTGGAACTGTACCGCCTCGATAATTATCAATACCCGAGCACACAGCAGGGGCTCGAGGCGCTGGTGCGCGAACCGAGCGGCGACCCGCCGGCGCGCAACTGGAAACCCGGCGGCTACATCAACTCGCTGCCGAAGGACCCATGGGGTAACGAATACCTGTACGTGCAGCCGGGTGAACACGGCGATTACGACGTCTTGAGCTACGGCGCTGACGGGCGCGAAGGCGGTGAAGGCGTGAATGCCGATATCGGCAACTGGAACATCGAGTAGTTCATGTCCGCGCGCAACCGCGCGGCGGGTTTTACGCTGCTGGAGTTGATGGTCGTCCTGCTGATCATCGGCGTCATGACCAGTTTTGCGGTGCTATCCATCGGCGGGCGCACGCTTTCCGATCGTCTCGACAACGAGTCGGCCCGGCTGCAGCAGCTCTTCGTGCTGGCGCAGGACCAGGCGTTATTCAACCGCACCGAGCTGGGTTTCTTCACCGACGAAGAGCGTTACGGCTTTCTGGTGCCCGATGGCGAAGGCGGCTGGCAACCGCATTCCCGCAGCGGCCCACTGCGGGTGCGCAGCTTCAGCGAGCCCTTTCGCGGCGTTCTCTTCGTGGAAGGCCAGGCTGTAGCGCCACCGGATGGCGATGAGCTGGAGCCGAGCGTGTTGATCCTGTCCAGCGGCGACATGACCCCCTTCCGGCTGGAGATCCGCGCACCGGATGACGTCGGGCCGGCGATCATCCGCGGCGATGCCCTCGGTCGCATCGCCCGCGGCGAGCCGGAGACGCGGCAATGAACCGGCGCCCGGCACAACAGGGCTTCACATTGATCGAGGTAATGGCCGCAGTGGTCATCCTGGCCATGGCGCTGGCTGCCATCATCGCCGGCTTCTCGCGTCAGGCCCATCTGTCCTCCGAGTTGCGCGATCGCACGCTGGCGATGCTGGTCGCACGCAATCGCATGGCCGAGTACACGCTGGCGGCCGAGTTTCCGGATACCGGCGAGAGCGACGGCGAGCGCCGCTTCGCGGACAACGACTGGATATGGTTCGCCGAGGTCAGTGAGACCGAGGATCCGGCACTGCGGCGCATCGATGTGCGCATACGTCGCGAGGATGACGAGCGCGATCTGGCGACGTTGTCCGGCTTCGTTTCCGAGACCGGCCGCCGATGAGAGGGAACGACACGGCGCGAAACGGCGGCTTCACGCTGCTCGAGCTGGTCGTCGTGCTGGCGATTTTCGGCATCGTCGCCGTCATGGCCTACGGCGGGCTCAACAATGTGCTCAAGGCTCGGGTCGCTATTGAGGACAATCTGCAGCGCGTCTCGGAGCTGCAGCGCGCCTATCTGCGCATGCGCGAGGACTTCCAGCAATTGCAGCCGCGCGCTGTGCGCGACGAGTTCGGCGAGCCGCAGTCGGCCGTGCTCGGCCGCCGCGAAGAGGGCGTCGAGATCATCCATGGCGGCTGGCGCAACCCGGCCGGTCATCCGCGCAGCCAGCTGCAGCGCGTACGCTGGTTCGTCGAGGACGATCAGCTCATCCGCGGCCACTTTCGCTATCTGGACCGTGCGCCCCGCGCCGAGCCACAGCGGCTGCAAGTCCTCGACGATGTCGAGCGCATGACGCTGCGCTACCTGGACGGCAACCGCGAATGGCAGCCTGAATGGCCCCCGAATCTCCGGAGCAATCCGGATGCGCAGGGCGATCCGATGCCGCCGCTGGCGATTGAGGTAACGCTCGAAACCGGTCAATGGGGTGAGCTGACGCTGCTCTTTCCCAGCGGATCGACAGCGGCCGTGCAGGACGCGGCGGGCTCTTCGGGGGGGCTGGGCAACGGCGGACCCGGCGTGGGTCCCGGCACAGGGGTGGGGCCGGGACCCGGTCCCGGCGGCCTGGGCACCGGACCATGAAGGCGCCACATCGTCAACGCGGGGTAGCGCTCATCACCGCTCTGCTGGTGGTTTCTCTGGCGAGTATTGCGGCTGTGGCGGTAGCCACCGCCGGCTTCCAGGCGCTGTCGCGCACGCAGCTTCTGCTCGATAGCGAACGCGCCTGGTGGTACGCGCAGGGCATGGAGGCATGGGCGGTCAGCATTCTGCAACGCGAAGGCGCCCAAACCGAAATCGATCACCTGGGCGAGGTCTGGGCACGGCAGGTGCCTCCGCTGCCGGTCGAGGGCGGCGCCCTGCAGGGGCGGATCGAGGACGCGCAGGGCCGCTTCAATCTCAACAACTTCGCAGCCGCAGCCGGCGACGACGAGGAACTGCAACTGTTGACCGAGCGCTTTATTCGGTTGATGGCGTGTACGGGCGCCGGCGATGACTTCAGAGGGCGCGACATCGTCAACGCCCTCGTCGACTGGATGGACCCTGATGATCAGCAACGTTTCCCGGGCGGCGGCGAGGATCTGCTCTATTTAGGCAAGACTCCGCCCTACCGAACCGGTGCGCAGCCGCTGGCGGCGGCGAGCGAGTTGGCCGCCATCGAGGGTTTCGATAGCGACATGCTGCGTGCACTGCGAGATCACATCATTGCACTGCCCGAGGCCACGCCAATCAACGTCAACACCGCGACGCCGGAGGTGCTCTGCGCGCTTTCCGACAATTCGGACTACCGCAGCCGCATCGACGGCTTCGTCGCGCGCCGGGCCGAGGAACCCCTCGAAAGCGTCGGTGCGGCCTTCGCCGAGACCGGGCTGGTGCCGGGCGGCGTTCCGGAAATCCGCCAATCCGACCTGAGTGTGTCGAGCAGCTATTTCCTCACCGAAGCTGACGCCTTCATTGGCAATGGCACGGCGGTTCTTTATAGTCTCGTCGCGCGCCCGGCCCGCGGCGTGCCCTTCGTGCTGAGACGCAGCACGGCAAGACCCTAGTCCGCCTTGCGCCCAACCCTCTACATCCATCTTCGCGACGCGGAAGCGAATCCGGAATTCGCCTATCGCATCGATGCCGCCGCAACCGGCAGCGTGCAGCACGCGTCGCTCGAGACAATCGCGGCGCGGGCGCCCGGTGCGCGAGTAATCGCGATCGTTCCCGCACACACCCTGCATTTCCTGGAGGTAGACCTCCCGGTACGCAGCCGGGCGCGCGCTTTGGCCGCGGCTCCTTTCGCCTGCGAGGATCGGTTGGCTGAGGACATTGAGCGGCTGCATTTCGCGCATCTCGGTCGCGGCGAGGACACTCGCCACTGTTTCGCAGTGGTCTCGCATCAGCGCATGCGCGCCTGGATGGCACGGCTGCGGGACGCCGGCATCAGTCCCGACGCACTCATCCCCGAAGTGCTCTGCCTGCCGGTTCCGGACGAGGGCGAATGGTGCGCGCTGGCAGAATCGGAAGGCGATCGCCTGCTCATTCGTCAGGCCACCCACGCCGGTATCGTCGCCAGCCCGTCGAATCTGCCCACCATACTCGCGCTTTCCGGTGCCACAGCGCCCCAGCGCATTCGCCTGTTGCAGCTGGACAGTAGTCCCGAGATCGGTGTCGACGCGGAAGTGGAGTTGCTGCGCCAGCCCGAGTTCGGCGCAACGCTGGACGTCATGGTCCGGAACCTGCCGGATCCCGATGCAAGCTCACTGCTGCAGGGGATCTATGCGCCGCAGAGCGGCGTCGCGCGCTATTTCCGCCCTTGGCGACGCGTCGCGGCAGTAGCTGCGCTAGCGCTCCTTCTCGCCCTGGCGCTGCGCATCACCGATACCGTCCGAATGAACGCGATGGCCGAAGCACAGAAGGCCGAGAACATAGAGGCCTTCCAACGTCAGTTCCCCGGCTACAGCGATCCGCAGCACGAGCAGCTCGCCCGCTTTCTGGGTGCCGAAGCGCGCGCGGCCGAGGGCGGCGACAGTCAGCCCCGCATGCTGCCCCTGCTCGAATCCTATGCGCGCGCTGTCTCGGCGGTGGAGGGTCTGCAACTGATGGGCATGCAGTGGCGCGATGATGCGTTGACGCTGAATCTGCGCGGCGAGTCGCTCGAGAATCTCGAGTCGTTGCGTGCCTGGTACCGGGAAGACAACCGCGTTGCCATGGAAGTGCAGAACGCCGACGCGGGTAGCGAGGGGGTGCGTATCCGCATTCGTCTGACCCGGAGCACCGCATCGTGACGCTAAGCGACTTCCCCGGCATCGACGCCCTGGGCGAGCGCTGGAACGCGCTCCGTCAGGCGTTCGATCAGCGCGAAGTGCGTGAGCAACGCATCTTGCTGATAGGCGCGATTGCGCTGACCGTGACCATCTTCTATCTGGCGGTGTGGGAACCGATCAGCATGGCGCGCGCCGAAGCGGCTCGCGAGCTGGCCGATGCGCGCGACATCGCTCAAAGAATCGAGGACATCGCTGCCGTGCGCCCGCAGCAGGGTTCTTCTCAAGGGCGTGGTGGCGCCAGCAACCGCTCCCTGCTTGCGCGTGTCGACCAGCTCGTACGCAGCAGCGCGCTGGACCAGACACCGGAACGCATGACACCGGATGGCGACGATGCCGTGCGCATATGGTTCGAGGAAACCCCTTTCGAAGGCCTGCTGCGCTGGCTCGCAGATCTTGAGCAGCGCAGCGACATGCGGCTGGATAGTGCCGATATCGAGCGCGATGGTGAAGGCACGGCGAGCGCGCGGCTTCAGGTGGAGCGCAGCTCATGATCCGACGCCGCTGGCTCATCATCGCCGGGCTTCTGGCCGCGCTGGTCACCGCGGTGCTGGGCGCGCCGGCACCCTATCTTTTCGCCTGGTTCGCGCCGACGGATCTTCCCGTGACCGTCTCGGGAATGGATGGCACGCTGCGCCAGGGCAGCATTCGCGCGGTCTCCCACCAAGGACGCGTGGTGGCGCGCGATGTCGAATGGGGCTGGCGCCCGAGTTCGCTGCTGCGCCTGGGAACGGGCTGGAATCTCCGCTTCGCCGGTCCCGTGACCGGTGAAGCGGCTCTCGACGTATCGGTGACCGGGCGCCTTTCGCTTTCCAAGCTCCGCGCGGCTGGTGATCTTCCCGGCCTGATGGCGGCAGGCGGCTTCGGTGGCTTGCCTCTGCAAGGACAGATGGCCGCGCGCATCGACACCTTCGCGATCGACGGTGAAGGCCGGCCCAGCAGCCTGCAGGGCCACAGCGAATTGCTGGGACTGAGCTGGGCTGTAGGCAGGGAGCCGCTGGTCATTGGCGATTTCCGTGCCGAGCTCGCAACCTCCGAAGACGGCACCCTCGTCGCCACGATCAGTGCACCGGAGAGGAGCCCCGTGGAAGCCATCGGCGAAGCGCGCCTGCAGCCCGATGGGGTGTATCAGGCGGACGTCCGCGTACGTGCCCGCGACAACGCCAGCGAGCAGGTCCGGAGCATTCTCGGCATCATCGGTCGGCCCGATGCGCAGGGCTATTACCGCCTGCGCCAGCGCGGACGGCTATGAGCGAGGTCGAGGCCACCGAGGCGCCGCATGTCACGGTCGCTACGCTGGTCGAGCGTGACGGCCGCTGGCTCTTCGTGGAGGAGCGCGTCAACGGCGAGCCGGTGCTCAACCAGCCCGCCGGGCACTGGGAGAACGGCGAGAGTCTGATCGATGCTGCCGTGCGCGAGACTCAAGAAGAAAGCGCCTGGCAGGTCACGCCGGAGGCACTGATAGGCATTTACAGCTATCGCCCACCCGCTCTGCCCTACACCTTCCTGCGCATCGCCTTCCTGGCCACACCGCTCGCTTTTGACGCCGAGCAGCCGCTGGACGACGGCATTCTGCGCGCGCTGTGGCTGAGCCCCGAGGAATGCCGCGCCGCCAACGCACGCCACCGCAGCCCAATGGTGCAGCTCTGCCTGGACGACGCGCTGGCCGGCCGGCGGCTACCGCTAGAGGCGTTGCAGCACCTGAAGCAATGAGCGCCGGGCACGTCGTCGTCGGACTCTCCGGCGGGGTCGATTCGGCCGTCAGCGCGCATCTGCTGCAGGAAGCCGGATACCGAGTATCGGGCGTCTTCATGGTCAACTGGACCGCCGACGAGGCCGGCTACTGCAACGCCGCAGAGGATTTCGCCGCCGCGCGCGCCGTCGCGGAGGAACTGGAAATCCCACTGGAGCGCGTCGATTTCTCCGAAACCTATTACGAGGAGGTTTTTCGCGACTTTCTCGCAGCCTACGCGCGCGGGCGCACGCCGAATCCGGACATCCTCTGCAACCGGGCGATCAAGTTCGCCCCCTTCCTGGCGCACGCCCGGCGCCTGGGAGCGGACTTCGTTGCCACCGGGCACTACGCACGTCTCGAGGAAGCCACCGACGGCCCGCGCCTTTACCGTGGAATCGATGACGACAAGGATCAGAGCTACTTCCTCGCTTCGGTCCAGCGCGAGGCTTTCGACGGTGTGCGCTTCCCGCTCGGCGAGCTGCACAAGACCGAGGTACGCGCCATCGCGCGCCAGCTCGGGCTGCCCAACCATCAGCGCAAGGACTCCACGGGCATCTGTTTCATCGGCGAGCGCCGCATGCGCGACTTCCTCGCCGCGTATCTGCCGGCTCGCCCAGGCGAGATCGTGGATCTAAATGGTCGCGTGCTTGGCGAGCATCCCGGCGTGGCCTTCTTCACGGTGGGCCAGCGCCGCGGTCTGGCGCTGGGCGGCGTCACCGGCGCACGCGAGGCGCCCTGGTACGTCGTCGATCGCGACATCGCAACCAATCGACTGATTGTCGACCAGGACCCCCAGCACCCGCGTCTGATGGCGCGGAGGATTGATCTGTTGACACCGCACTGGATCCGTCGCCCGGCAGGTGCCGGCTCCGACACGCCGCTAGCGCTGGATGTGCGCATCCGGCACCGCCAGCGCCTGCAGCGCGCGGAACTGCTTGTGGGCAACGATGGTGCGCAGCTGGAATTCGCCGAGCCACAGCGCGCGGCCGCTGCCGGGCAGTACGCCGTCTTCTACGGCGCGGACGGGGAATGCTACGGCTGCGCAGAGCTCGAGTCGGCCCATCCCCTCGGCTGAGCCCACGACTTTGGTCGCATGCGTGCCCTGCCGAGGCCCGCGCATTCCCGGTCGCCTCGCGCCAGCGCGTATAATCCCGGCCCGCGGCGCGCATGAGACCGCAAGCGCGTCACGACAAACAACTGAACCCAGAAATGAAGAGGCTCGCGATGACGGATAGCTTCAATGTCCGCGCCACGCTTGACGTCGGCTCGAAGCAGTACCAGTACTACAACCTGAAGGCGCTGGAGGACAAGTTCCGAGTCTCCCGCCTGCCCTTCTCCTACAAGGTGCTGCTGGAGAATCTGCTGCGCAAGGAAGACGGCGAATCCGTCACGGTCGAGGACATCGAGACTTTCGCCTCCGCCGACCTGCGCAAGCTGCCCGCCAAAGAGATCGCCTTCACACCGGCGCGCGTGCTGCTGCAGGATTTCACCGGCGTGCCCTGCGTGGTCGACCTGGCCGCCATGCGCGACGCCATGACCAAGCTCGGAGGCGACGCCAAGAAGATCAACCCGCTCTGCCCCTCGGAGCTGGTCATCGACCACTCGGTGATGGTCGACCACTACGGCGCAGCCGATTCCTTCGATCTGAACGCCAAGCTGGAGTTCAACCGCAACAAGGAACGCTACGCTTTCCTGCGCTGGGGCCAGAACGCCCTCGACAACTTCAAGGTCGTGCCCCCGGATACCGGCATCGTCCACCAGGTCAACATCGAGTACCTGTCGCGCGTGGTCTTTGACAACGACGGCGTGCTCTATCCGGACAGCTGCTTCGGCACCGACTCGCACACGACGATGGTCAACGGTCTTGGCGTACTCGGCTGGGGCGTCGGCGGCATCGAGGCGGAAGCCGCCATGCTTGGCCAGCCCTCAACCATGCTCATGCCGGAAGTCATCGGCGTGCGCCTGACCGGCGCGCTGCCCGAGGGCGCCACCGCCACCGACCTCGTGCTCACCGTTACCGAGATGCTGCGCAAGCGCGGCGTGGTCGAGAAGTTCGTCGAGTTCTTCGGCGATGGCCTCAGCGAGCTGACGCTGGCCGACCGCGCCACCATCGCCAATATGGCGCCGGAGTACGGTGCGACCTGCGGCATCTTCCCCATCGACGAAGAAACGCTGAAGTATCTGCGCCTCACCGGCCGCACCGAGGATCAGGTCGAGGTCGTCAAGGCCTACGCGCAGGCACAGGGCATGTGGCGCGAGAAGGGTGAACCCGAGGCCGAGTACAGCGATGTGCTGCACCTCGAGCTCGGCAGCATCCAGCCCTCGCTGGCCGGTCCGAAGCGCCCGCAGGATCGCGTGCTCCTCTCCGACGTGCAGGCCAACTATCAGCAGGCCTTCGAAGCCGATCAGGCCGGCCGTCCCACCAAGGGTTCGGCCAAGGTCAACTACAAGGATCAGGACTTCCAGCTGGATGACGGTGACGTCGTCATCGCCGCCATCACCTCCTGCACCAACACCTCCAACCCGGCCGTGCTCATCGGCGCCGGCCTGCTGGCGCGCAATGCCCGGGCCAAGGGCATCACCGTCAAGCCCTGGGTGAAGACCTCGCTGGCCCCCGGCTCCAAGGTCGTGACCGACTATCTGGAGAAGTCCGGGCTGCTCGAGGACCTTGAGGCGCTGGGCTTCTACGTCGTCGGCTACGGCTGCACGACCTGCATCGGCAACTCCGGCCCGCTGCCCGAGCCGATCGCTGAAGCCGTCACCGCCAACAACCTGTCGGTCGCCTCCGTGCTTTCCGGCAACCGCAACTTCGAGGGCCGCGTCCACCAGGACGTGCGCATGAACTATCTCGCCAGTCCGCCGCTGGTCGTGGCCTACGCACTGGCCGGCAGCGTCGACATCGACCTCAACAAGGATCCGATCGGCGAGAACACGGACGGTCAGCCGGTCTACCTCAAGGACATCTGGCCGAAGTCGCAGGAGATCCAGGATCTCATCGCCAGCTCGCTGAACGCCGAGATGTTCACGACCAGCTACGGCAAGGTCTTCGACGGCGACGACCGCTGGCGCGGGCTCGACGTGCCGACCGGGGACCGCTACGAATGGCGGGACGACTCCACCTACGTGCAGAACCCTCCCTACTTCGAGGGCATGACCAAGGAAGTTCCCGGCCTGCCGGCGATCAAGTCTGCACGTGTGCTGGCGCTGCTGGGCGATTCGGTGACCACCGACCACATCTCCCCCGCCGGCGCCATCAAGCAGGATTCCCCGGCCGGAAAGTACCTCATGGAGAACGGCGTCAAGCCTGCCGACTTCAACAGCTACGGCTCGCGTCGCGGTAACCACGAGGTCATGATGCGCGGTACCTTCGCCAACGTCCGCATCCGCAACAAGATGGTACCGGGCGTCGAGGGCGGCTACACCAAGCACATCCCGAGCGGTGAGCAGATGGCCATCTATGATGCCGCCATGAAGTACCAGGCCGAAGGCACGCAGCTGGTCGTCATCGCCGGCAAGGAATACGGCACCGGCTCGTCGCGTGACTGGGCGGCCAAAGGCACGAATCTGCTCGGCGCCAAGGCCGTCATCGCCGAGTCCTTCGAGCGCATCCACCGCTCGAATCTGGTCGGCATGGGCGTTGTTCCGCTGACCTTCAAGGACGGCCAGAACGCCGAGAATCTCGGCCTGGACGGCAGTGAGCAGATCGATATCGAAGGGCTCGAGCAGGGCGCGAAGGAAGTCACCGTCAAGGCGCACAAGGACAACGGGGAAACCGTCACCTTCACCGCCCGCGTTCGAATCGACACGCCGAAGGAGTGGGAATACAACCGCCACGGCGGCGTGCTCAACTACGTGCTGCGCGAACTCGCAGCCTGATCGTCGACGCCCCGGCCCTTGGCGGCCGGGGCCGGAGCGTCCTGTATGACCAGCAAGATTCTCGTCACCGGGGCATCCCGCGGCATCGGACTCGAAATCGCCAGCGTGCTGGCCGATCAGCAGCAGGCGCTGGCACTTTCGGCGCGTGGTGCCGAGGTTGAGCAGCGCGCCACCGAGCTCGCGAAGGTCAGCAAGGAGACGGTGGTAGGGCTGCGTGCCGATCTGGGGCGACCCGACGATGCCATCGCATTGGCGGATCGCGCTGCCGAGCAGCTCGGCAGCCTCGACAGCTTGGTACTCAATGCCGGTCTGGTGCGTACGTCCAGCCTGGCGGAGACGAGCAATGCCGATATCGCTGCGCTATTCGATGTCAATGTCACGGCAACCATGCTGCTGGTCAAAGCGGCCCTACCCTGGCTGCGCAAATCCCAGAATGCGCGCATCGTCGTGCTGGCTCCGCCACCTACCAGCAACAAGCGCTGGCTGGGCGCTTTCGCGCCCTACGCCGTTTCCAAGCTGTCGCTGTCGCTGGCGGTGGTCGGGCTCGCCGAGGAACTCAAGCGCTACGGTATCGCCGTCAACGGGCTGTGGCCGCACACGCTGATTCTCACCGATGCGATCACGCACGCTCACAATGTCCAGGCCGAGAACTGCCGCACGCCGCGCATCGTTGCTGATGCGGTAAGCGCGCTGCTGGCACTGCCGCCGCGCAGCGAGAACGGTCGCTTCTTCCTTGATGAGGAGATCCTGCGCAGTCGAGGCGTCAGCGACTTCAGCCACTATGCAGTCGAGCCCGGCAAACCGCTGGCCAGCGATACCTTCATTTCCCAGGAGCAGGCCTCATGATTCGCGCGGTCTTCAATCAGAAGGGCGGTGTCGGCAAGACCACCATCGTCTGCAATCTCGCAGCCGTCGCTGCGGCGCGCGGTCTGCGCACGCTGGTAGTCGATCTGGATATGCAGGCCAATGCCACGCGCTACCTGCTGGGCAGTGACAAGCCGGAATCGGGCATCGCCGACTTCTTCGCCAGCACGCTGAACTTCTCTCTGGGTAGCGCATCCTTCGAGAGCTACATCACCCCCAGCCCCTTCGAGCGGCTGGACGTGGTAGCCGCGAGCGATGAGCTCGAGCATCTGCAGAACAAGCTTGAGGCCAAGCAGAAGGTACAGAAGCTACGCCAGGCGCTACGCAAGCTGCGCGGCTACGACCAGATCTTCATCGATACCCCGCCGGCACTGAACTTCTACAGCCGCTCGGCGCTGATTGCCGCTGACGAGGTATTGATTCCCTTCGACTGCGACGACTTCGCGCGCCAGGCGCTGTACGCCCTGCTGGAGAATATTGCCGAGCTGCGCGAGGACCACAACGAGGATCTCGCTGTGGGCGGCGTGATCGTCAACCAGTTCCAAGCTCGCGCACGATTGCCCCAGCGCATGGTGGAGACCTTGAAAAGCGAGGGGCTGCCGGTGCTGGAGCCGCTTCTGGCCAGCTCGGTGATCGTGCGAGAGTCGCACGAAGCGGCGACCCCCCTGCCCTGGTACGCCCCGCGGCACCGCATGACCGAGGGCTTCGGCGAGCTGTTCAGCGCGCTCTCGCGCAAGAAGCGCTGAGGCTCAGCTTTCGCGATCCTTGGCGGCGCGCCAGCGCGCCTCCATGGCGTCGAGGCGCGCCGGATCGCCCACCGACGGCAACGCCCCCGCCCCCTGCATGACATAGGCGAAGCGGCTATCGAAGCGTTCGCACGCCCCTTCCAGCGCGCGCTCGGCATCCAGATCAAGCCGCTGAGCGAGGCGGGCGATGACGAAGAGCACATCGCCGAGTTCGTCGCTGCAGCGCCTGGCGCGTTGCGCTCCGGCGTCCTGCGCGGCTTCGGCCAGTTCCTCGACTTCCTCGCGCAGCTTGGCGAAGACGCCGTCGAGGTCGGGCCAGTCGAAGCCCTCAGCGGCGGCCGTGCTCTGCGTGCGCTGCGCGCGTTCCCAGCTCGGATTCATGATTTCAGCTTGTTGTGCAGGTTCCACAGCATGCCGGCGGTTGCGCCCCAGACGATACGGTCCTCATAGGCAATCTCGAAGAAAGGCACGCGCAGGCCGTCGCGAGTCACGATGCGGCGGCGAAAACTCTCAGGCAGCAACAGGTGCGACAGCGGGATCTCGAAAATCTCGGCCACCTCGTTCTCGTCTGCACGGAGATCCGGGGGGTCGCTTACTAGTCCCACTACCGGCGTAATCAGATAACGCGTCAAGGTCGGGTAGTCGTCGAGATGGCCGATGATCTCGACGCGGTCACGGGGCAAGGCGATCTCTTCTTCGGTTTCGCGCAGCGCCGTGATGATGAGCTGGTCGTCCTGCGGCTCGAACCGCCCGCCCGGGAAGCTCACCTGGCCGCGGTGTGCGCGCAGATGATCCGCACGCCGGGTAAAGAGCACGGTAAGCCCGCTTTCGCGCTGCAGCAGAGGCACGAGCACGGCCGCCCGCTTGAAGCCTGACAGACGCTTGGGCGTGACCAGCCGGTCGAGCCCCAATGGCAGCTCAAGCTCGCAGAGCGGCCGCACCACATCCGGCGGCAAGGCTTCAGGTGCCGGCCCCAGAGCACCGCGGATGGTCGCCGCGCCACTCACCCCTGCTGGCCACCCGAATTCTTCTCGCGAAGTCCGGCTTTCAACCGCGCTGCGTGATTGCGCGTCAACTCGTGGAAGCGTGGCCCGAGGCCGATATCCTCGAAAATGGGATCGCCCTGCTCGTCGCGCTCGACCACACGATCACCGCGACGATAAGGAAAGCCTCCTTCCAGCTCGTCGAGCGCCGCAGTCAGCAGGTCGCTCAGCAGCTGCCCCGTCGTCCGGCCCGGAAACATCTCGGCGAGCGCCTCCAGACGTGCCGCGTCGTAAATCGGCAATCGCGCACAGTATTTTTCGGCGGTGAGCGGATCGCTGGCTTCAGCCTGCCACCCGTCGAGCAATTCCCTGATCTTCATCGGTCCTCCGTGCATGACCGCAGCGATCTTGCCGCGGAACCCGCAAAGCCTAGCAAAAGCTCCTGAACGATCGGCGAGCGCAACCGCGTGACGGTGTTTGCCGGCTCTGGCGATGCCGGCTATCGTGGTCGGCCCAGGCCGATGCGCGAGCCCGACTTGCCGTCCTCCACGATTCGCGAAGCGCCATTGCTGGCAGCTGCCGACACCACATCATCCCATAGTGGTGCCGCCCTTGCGGAGTCGCTGTCACAGCGCTTGGCAGCCGGACGTCGTCAGCTCATCGCACGCGCGGTCGGCTTGCACCGACAACGCGATCTGCGCGTGCTCGACGCCACGGCAGGCTTCGGTCGCGATGCCATGCTGCTCGCTGCGCTGGGCGCCGAAGTCGATTGCTGCGAGCGGCATCCGGCCGTCTACGCAAAGCTCCGCGAGGCCATCGTGCTTCTTCCGGAAGATGTCGCCACGCGTATGCACTGTCATGCGGTCGATGCCCGCGTGCTCTTCGCCGATGCACGCTGGGATGTCATCTTTCTGGATCCGATGTACACGCCGACGAAAAAGCAGGCGCTACCGCGCGCGGCAGCCCAGGCGCTGCGCGAGTTGGTGGGAGAAGACACCGACGCCGATACGCTTCTGGCGCCGGCGCGCGCGGTCGCGCTGCGACGGGTGGTCGTCAAGCGCGCCCTGCGCGCACCACCGTTGGCAGGATCGCGCCCAATGCAGAGCCTGCGCGGCAACAGCATCCGCTTCGATCTCTACGCACCGACAGCCGCCGAATCATGACGCTCCAACTTTATCTCGTACGCCACGCCAAGGCCGGATTCGCCGATACCGGCATCGAGGATTTCGAGCGCGCGCTCACCGACCGCGGTCGGCGCGACGCGGTACGCATGGCGCGGGAGGCTGCTCGGATGACGACGCAGACACAACCGACGCTGCTCAGCTCGCCCGCGGTCCGCGCCATCACGACCGCCCGTCGCTTCGCAGAAGCGCTCGATGTGGCCCCTCGAGCGATCCGCATAGATGCACGGCTGTACGAAGCCAGCGCGGGTGACTGGATACAGGTGTTGGGCGAGCAGCTCGACGCAACTTCACCGCTGCTCGCCTTCGGTCACAATCCGGGCATCTCCGAACTCGCCGGCTGGCTCTGCGCCGATATTCGAAATGTCTCGCTGCCTACCGCCGGCCTTCTCGGTCTGGAGTTGGCCATTCCGGATTGGTCCGGGATCGACCGCGACTGCGCGCATAGACCGCTGCTGCGGGCTCCGAAGGACCTCGCGCCCGAAGCCTAGCCCGGCGTCTCGAGCCGCTCCCCGGCCGCGCGCTGCTCGCGTGTCAGCGCCACGCGATCACGCACATAGCGGGGTGACAGCCCGTCGGCGCGCATCTGCTCGCCGCGCGCCACTCGAGCCAGTGCGATATCCAGCATGGCGTCGGCTGTCGGCAGTGCTTGCGGCGCGAAAGCGGCCCAGCCGCGCTGCGCGAGCGGCTCGACGCCAGACAGCGCCAGGGCGTTGCCCACCAGCGCGATGCCTTGTGGCTCGATTGCCGCCAACTCGTCGATGCTGGCGGTGAGCCCGCGCTCGACGATGGCCTGCAGCGGCTCGGGCCACGCCGGCTCGCCGACGTATTCACCGGAGTAGACCGCCTGCATGCGCGCATCCAGCAGCACGCGTACGCGCTGCACACCATCCCGGCCGAGAAACGCTGCGGCAGTGCACTCAAGGCTGTCCACCGCTACGACGGGCCGGTCCAGGGCCCACGCCAAGGCGCGCGCGAAAGCCATACCGTTGCGCAGTCCGGCAAAGCTGCCCGGACCGACGCCGATCGCCACCACGTCGAGAGCGCTGGCAGCGAGCCCGGCCTCTGCCAGCAAGCGAGAAGTCAGCGTCGAGAGCGCGCCCCGTTCTTGCGGATCGGACTTGCTTTCGCTTCGCCAGCGCTGCTCTCCATCGACAAGGCCGAGCACCAGCCGCGGCGTCGCGGTGTCGACGGCCAGCAGCTTCATACCGGCGCTTCCATGACGAGGGAGCGAGCGTAGGCCTGCGCCCCGGCGCTATCGGCGCAGCGCGGCATCTCGGGCAACGCGGCCAGCACCTTGCGGCCGTAACGCGCACCCTGGATGCGCGGATCCCCGAGCACGAGCAGGCCGCGATCCGCTTCGCTGCGAATCAGTCGACCCACGCCCTGGCGCAGGCTGAGAATGGCTTGCGGCAGCTGGTAATCCATGAAGGCATTGCCGCCGCGCTTGGCGATGCCGGCGCGGCGGGCCTGCACCACCGGATCGTCCGGCGGCGCGAAGGGAAGCTTGTCGATGACGACGATGCGCAATGCCTGTCCCGGGACATCGACCCCTTCCCAGAAGCTGGCGGCGCCGATCAGCACCGCTTTCTCGCTGCACGCAAAGCCCTCAAGCAAGCGTGCGCGGTCGTCCTCGTTCTGCACGAAGAGCTGGAAGTCGCCTGCGCGTCGCAACAGCGCCGCGGCCTCGCGCACCGCCCGATGCGTGGTCATCAGCAGGAAAGCGCCACCCTCGGCGGCCTGCAGCACCGGCAGGACAGCATCGAGAAGCGCGCGGGTATGGTTGTGGTCGCCCGGTGGCGGCAGATTGTCGGGCAGCCACAGCTGCATCTGCCGCGCGTAGTCAAAGACCGGCGGCAGTACTTCCTCGTGCGCGGCTTCGTCGATGCCGAGCTGGCCGCGGAAGAGCGAGAAATCGCCGTCCACGGACAGCGTGGCCGATACGTAGATCCAGGCGCCGGGGTGGCCACCGGCAGCACGAGCATAGGCCGCGCTGACATCGGCCGGGCTGGCGCAGAAGGCGGCTCCCTGCCCCGCTGGCTCCATCCAGCGAATCAGTTCTTCGGCCTCGTCGCCGCTCCCCCCGTCCTCGACATCCGCCGCCTCCTCCACGCTTTCCGCCGGGCCATCCATCTGCATCAGCCGGGCCAGCAGCGTGGCCTGCTCCGTGGCGCGCTCACCCAGGCGCCGCCCTTCCTCATCGTCGGCAATCGGCCCCAGGTTCTCGCCCACCTCCCTGAGCGCGCTCTGCAAAGCCTTCAGGCTATCGGCCACGCCGAAGCCCTGGACGAAATCGGCCCACGGCACGCGGCCATCGCTTTCCCTGCAGCAAGATTCCAGGTCGCGCAGGGTCATGGCCAGCCTATCCAGGGCTTCGCCCAGGGCGGGATGCTCCGGCCCGGCCCACTGACGCAGTTCGCGCAGCAACTCGGCAATCTGTCGGGTCGACAGCCGTTCGCCGAAGGCCTGGGCAGCCAGCTCGGGGAGTTGGTGCGCCTCGTCGATGATGACGGCCTCGGCGCCGGGCAACAATTCGTTGAAGCCAGCCTCTCGGATGGCGAAATCGGCGAAGAGCAGGTGGTGGTTGACCACGACGATGTCGGCTTCCAGCGCGCGGCGGCGCGCGGCGAAGACGAAGCAGTTGTCGTAATCGGGGCAGCGTGTTCCCAGGCAATTGTCGGCCGTGGAGGTCACGCGCGGTCGCAGCGGGTCGTCGTCCGCCATGCGCCCGTAGTCGGAGAGTTCGCCGCTTTCGGAGGCTTCCATGAACTGCCGCAGCGACAGGATCGCTGCGGTGTCCGGGCCCGGCTGCTCGGCAGCCTGCTTCAGCCGATAACGGCAGAGGTAGTTGGCGCGCCCCTTGAGCAGCGCGGTCCGCACGGGCTGGTCGAGCACGCGCAGCAAACGCGGCAAGTCGCGGTGATAGAGCTGATCCTGCAGATTCTTGGTGCCGGTGCTGACAACGGCGCGCTTGCCGGACAGCAGTACCGGAAGCAGGTAGGCCATGGTCTTGCCCGTGCCGGTACCCGCCTCAAGCAGCAGGGAATCGCCGCCGTCCAGAGCCCCAGCGACGGCCGCGGCCATGCGGCGCTGCGCGTCGCGCTCGCGGAATGCGGGAAGTACGCGGGCAAGCGCCCCACCGGTCACCAGATAATGGTCAACCTCGGCAGCGAGCTTCTCGGCACCCAGGGCTTCAGCCACCGCCGCCCTGGCGCATGCGCGCCTGCTCAGCGCGTTCGTGGGCCACTGCAGCACCGCTCTGATCGCCGCTGCCGCGCCGTGAATCGGCGATGACGCGCCAATTGCGCGCCTCCAGATAGGGATTCCCGCGCGCAAAGCCATTGGCGCGCGCCGCAGTGTTCTCTGCTTGATCATAGTGATCAGCAGCCAGATGCTGCTCGGCTAGCGCCGTCCACACGAAGGCATTGCGTGGCTCGATGCGCAGCGCCCGTTCCAGCAACGCGATGGCCGACGCGTGATCGCCACCGGCAGCGCTCTGCCTCGCCTGACCATGCAAGCTGATGACCGCCGGCCCGCTGACTTCAGCGACGCCGCGCGGATAGTCTTTCTGCAGCGACTCCGGCTCGGAGGCTGGCGGCGTATAGGCCGCGGTGTCGATCCCGCCACCCTCCTGCGTACCGGTTTCCAGGTCGTCCGCTTCGGTGCTGCCCGAGGGCACATCGTCGTCAGGGCGCGAGGTCGGCTCGCGCTCGGGAAAGCTGGCGCAGCCGGCCAGCAACAGTGCCGCTGCCAGGAGCCCAGCGTATCGCTTCATTACCAGAGCCGCTGGAACCATTCGCGTATTCCTCCGGAATCCTTGCCGGCGCATGGCGCCTGCTCTTCGGGGGCAAAGCCCTTGATGAAGGGAATCACCACCACCTGCTCACATCCTTCGCCAGCCAGCAGCCCGCTCTCGCGATCGAGCTGCTGCTCTTGCACGCTGTCAGGCATATAGGGCTCGTAGCTGGCAATTCCAATGGCGTCCATGGTAGCCGACCAGATAGGCAGCGCCCCGCTGGCGCCGGTCAGTCCGCTTCCCGCGTTGTCGTCGCGTCCAACCCAAACCACGCCGACGCGATCGCTGCCGAAGCCGGCAAACCAACTATCGCGGAAATCATCCGTGGTGCCGGTCTTGCCCGCCACACGGGTCGTTGCCGGCAGCTGGCGGTAGACGCCCTGCCCGGTGCCGAAGAGCGTGACCCGCTCCAGTGCCCAGTTGGTCAGATAGGTCGGGCCCTCCTCGAGGCCGCGCTCGACGCGCATGCCATAACGCGTCAGAGGCTCGCCATCCGCGTCGGTGACCTCGCGGATGCTGGTCAGCGGATATCGGTAACCGCCACTGGCCAGCGTTGTGTACATCTGCGTGACCTGCAGCGGCGACAGCGATACCGCGCCTAGCGCCAGCGACGGCACCGCCAGTGGCGGCGTTTCCAGTCCGGCGCTGGCCATGGCGCGAGCCACCGCTTCGGGCCCGATGTCGATACCGAGTCGAGCAGTCGCCAGATTGTAGGAGCGCGCCAGCGCCTCGTAGAGCCGGACCTCACCGTGCTCAACATCGGCGTCGAAGTTGCGCGGCTCCCAGATGTCGCCATTGGGCAGCGGATGACTGATCGCGCGATCCTCGATCATGCTGTAGAGGTTGTAGCGCTCGGGCTGCGCAAGCGCGGCGTAGTAGACGAAAGGCTTGGCCAGCGAGCCAATGGGCCGGCGCGCGTCCAGCGCGCGGTTGAAGCCACGGTAGCCGGCTTCGCGCCCGCCGATCAACGCCTGGATCTCGCCGCTCTCGGTGCGCGCAACAACACCCGCGGCCTCCAGGCTGTCGGCGGCGATGCCTCGGCGCGACTCGATACTGGCCAGACCGTCGGCGACATTGCGCTCCAACTCGGCCTGCACGCGCGGGACCAGCGTCGTGAATACCCGCAGGCCTTCGCTCTGCAGATCGGCCTCCTTGTAATCGGCCTGAAGCTGACGGCGCACCTGCTCGATAAAGGCTGGATAGCGGACCGGGCCGCGATCGTCGCCACCGGAGCGAATTCCCAGCGGTTGCTCAAGCGCACGCTCGTAGGCTGCCTCGTCGATCAAGCCGTTGTCGTGGAAGACCTCCAGAACGAGATCGCGCCGCTGCCGCGCACGCTCGGGATGTCGCCGAGGATTGTAGTAGGAAGCCCCCTTGGCCAAAGCAACCAGAAGCGCTGTCTCCGCGGCGTTCAGCTCCGCCACCGGCTTGTTGAAGTAGAAGCTCGCCGCCAGGCCAAAGCCATGAATCGCGCGCGAGCCGTCCTGGCCAAGAAAGATCTCGTTGATGTAGGCCTCGAGGATCTCTTCCTTGTCGTAGTGCAGCTCCAGCAGTACCGCCATGATCGCTTCCTTGATCTTGCGCTGGAGATTCTGGTCCAGCGTCAGGAAGAAGTTGCGAACGAGCTGCTGCGTGATCGTGCTGCCGCCCTGCACTACCCTGCCAGCGCGGAGGTTGGCGAGCATCGCGCGCCCGATGCCCCGCAGCGAGACACCGAAGTGCTTGTGGAAGTGCCGGTCCTCGACCGCAATCATTCCTTCGGCGAGCAAATCGGGCACCTCCTCACGCTTGAGCAGCAGGCGATCCTCGGCGCGCGCGGCGTGGATACTGCCGATGGCCTGCGGATCGATGCGTACCAGCGCGTGGCTGCTAGCCACCCCCGGCTCGGAAATCTCGCGAATGCCGTTGCCGTCGAAGCGCACGAATAACCGGCGTGATGGCTCGCGTCCATCCCAGTACTCGAACTCGCGACTGATCAGATCGACAGCGCGGCGTGACTGGCTGTAGCTGCCGGGCCGCTTCGGCTGCTCGAGCTTGCGGTATCCCAGACGGTCCAGTTCGCGGGCGAGTGCCTCGGCGTCAATCGCCAGCCCTGGGTAGAGCTCCATTGGCGCAGCATAGACTTTGGACGGAACGGCCCAGCGCACACCCGCGAAACGCTCGCGAATCTCGCGATCCAGATGCAGCAGGTAGAAGCTGCCCGCGATGAGCCCCAGCGCGAGGCTGACCAACAGAAAAAGGCGCAATCGAGCAGGCAAGACGGCTCCGGGAAGAGTGGCGGCGAAAAGCCGCTAGTGTAAAGCCTACTGGGGCCGCGCCCTTTCCCGGGCGATTGCCGCTGTCAGCGCTCGGCGCGGACCACTTCCTCGACTTGCTCCAGCGGGACATAGCGTACGTCGTGGCCCGTCACCATGAAAATGCTGTGCTCGGCCACATTGCGCGCGTGATCGCCGATACGCTCCAGCGCGCGCACGGCCCACATCAGGTCCACCGCTCGCTTGATGTTGCGCGGATCTTCCAGCATGTAGGTCATGTTCAGCCGGATGATCTCCTCGTGCTCGCGATCGACTTTGTCGTCCTCCCGAACCACCTGCAGGGCCGCCTCGGGGTCGAGTCGCGCGAAGGAATCCAGCGAGCCGCGCAGCATCTTCTGAACGTGCTGGCCCAGGTTTTCCGCCTCCGTGAAGGCATCGGCGTGCTTGCCGCGCGAGTCGGTAAGGCGCGTGGCCATGCGGTAGACCTTCTTCGCTTCATCACCGATGCGCTCCAGATCAACGATGACGCGCGAGACGGTCAGCACCAGCCGAAGATCGCTGGCTGTGGGCTGCCGGCGTGCGATGAGCTGAGTGATTGCCTGGTCGATGAAGACCTCAAGATGATTGACCTTGCGGTCCTCCGCCTTGACCTCCGACATGGCATTCGCCTTGCCCGAGGCCAGGGCCTCCACAGCGTCCGCGAGCACGCGCTCGACGATGCCGCCCATGGTGAGCACGCGCTCGCGCAGATCCTCGATCTCCGTATTGAACTGGTGCGAGATGTGACGGCCGAGAGAGGACTTGTCGATCATGGGGTGGCTCCGCGGGAGGGAATCGTTGTTTCAGTAGCTTTCAGTATGCCGGGGTGTGAGCGTGGGGCTTCTGCCGGGGGTGACTGCGTCCCTATCTTGCCGACTACAAGCCACCCGTGGCGAGACGGGCAGTGCCCGGGGAAGCCCCGGCCTGGACATCCATGGCCCGGGCGTGATGCGCGAAGAGCGATGCTGTTGCTACGACCAGCGAGTTCGCCTGCCATCCGTGGCGAAACGTGGATGGCCATGTCGCACCCCCGGCCCGGACTTCCTGTCCGGGCGCTCGACGCGCTGCGAAGCGCCACTGGCGCTTCGGTCGCGTCTCGCCCACTGGCAAATCGGTCGCTGGAGGCACGCGGCCTATTGAGGTTGGTGCTTCGTTGCACCGCCTCGCCAACGGCCGCCGCTGTCACAAAGTTCGGTCTTCCAGACCTCACTAAGTGACCCGGCCCGGGCCATCCATGGCCCGGGCGTGATGCGCGCTGCGATTTGCCACTGGCAAATCGGTCGCGCATCACCCAAACCTTCCCGTGATGTAGTCCTCGGTGGCTTTCTGGCCGGGGTTGGTGAAGATCTTGCGGGTATCGTCGAACTCGACGACCTTGCCGAGGTAGAGATAGGCCGTGTAGTCGGAAACGCGCGCGGCCTGCTGCATGTTGTGGGTGACGATGACGATGGTGTATTGCTTCTTGAGCTCGGTGATCAGCTCTTCCACCTTCGCCGTCGAGATGGGGTCGAGCGCTGAACACGGCTCGTCGAGCAGCAGCACCTCCGGCTCAATGGCGATGGCGCGGGCGATAACCAAACGCTGCTGCTGGCCGCCGGACATGCCGAAGGCGTTGTCGTCGAGGCGATCCTTCACCTCGTCCCATAGCGCGGCGCCACGCAGTGCGCGTTCCACCGACTCGGCCAGTGCGCGACGGTCGTTGACGCCCTGCAGTCGCAGGCCATAGGCAACATTTTCGAAGATCGACTTTGGGAAAGGGTTCGGCTTCTGGAAGACCATGCCGACGCGCCGGCGCAGCTCGGCGGCATCGACATCGGGACCCTGGATGCTATCGCCGTCTATGCGGATATCACCGGTGGTGCGGCAGATGTCGACCAGATCGTTCATGCGGTTAAAGCAACGCAGCAGCGTCGACTTGCCGCAGCCGGAAGGTCCGATGAAGGCTGTCACCTTGCCTTTCGGGATATCCAGTGTGATCCCATCGAGCGCCTGCGTATCGCCGTAAAAGAGATCCAGGTCGCGTACTTCGATGCAGGTCTTCTCGTCTGCCAGCGTGCGCTCGCTGCTCTCTCCGGTGAATTGGGGGGGCATCATCGATGGGGTGGCTGCTTCGGAAGCGGTCATGTCGAAATATCCGGCTAGTCGCTGTCGGCGCGATACTTCTCGCGCAGGCGGTTGCGAATGGCGATGGCGGTGAGATTGAGGCTAATGATGATGAACAACAGGATCAGCGAGGTGGCATAGACCAGCGGTCGAGCTGCCTCGACGTTGGGGCTCTGGAAGCCCACGTCGTAGATGTGGAAGCCCAAGTGCATGATCTTGCGGTCCAGATGCAGGAAGGGAAACTGCCCATCAATGGGCAGCGAGGGCGCCAGCTTGACGACCCCCACCAGCATCAGAGGCGCGACCTCCCCGGCGGCTCGTGCCACCGCCAGGATCAGCCCGGTCATCATCGCCGGGGCCGCCATGGGCAGAATGATGCGGCGCAGAGTCTCGGCCTTGGTCGCCCCCAGCGCGAGACTGCCTTCGCGCACGGCGCGCGGAATCCGTGTCAGGCCCTCCTCGGTCGCGACGATGACGACCGGCAGCGTCAGCAGAGCCAGCGTCAGCGAAGCCCAGAGCAGGCCGGGCGTACCGAATACCGGTTCCGGAGAGCGTTCCGGATAGAAGATGTCGTCGATGCTGCCGCCCATCGTGTAGACGAAGAATCCAAGGCCGAAGACGCCGAATACGATGGAGGGAACACCTGCCAGGTTGTAGACCGAGATGCGCACGATGCGCAGGAAGGTGCCCTGACGCGCGTACTCGCGCAGATAGATTGCGGCGATGACGCCGAAGGGCGTCACCACGATCGACATCAGCATCACCATCGTGATGGTGCCGAAGATGGCGGGGAAGATGCCCCCTTCGGTATTGGCCTCGCGCGGATAGCCAGTCACGAAGTCCTTGAAGCGCTCGACGTAGTAGAGCAGCTTGTCCCCCACCGACATGGCGTTGTTCGCCGACACCTGCACCAGCTTGGAGAGCTGCATGCGCTTTTCCTCCCCATCGGCAGTGCGCATAGTCAGTGCCGTGCGATTGAGTTCCTCCAGAAGTTTGTCGCGCTCTACACGCAGCTCCTGGTACTCGGCGTTCGCGGCCTCACGCTCGGCCTTGATCTCGGCCAGGCGCGCCTCGTACTCGGCCTCGCTCAGTTCGTCGCGGTTGTAGTCGAGCCCCTTCTCGTCGAGTCGCGTCTGCTCGATGCGGTAGTTGATCGCACCGATCTCGTAGCGATCGATCTGCTCCAGTTCCTGCACCTTGCGCCGGTTCTCGGCGAGAAGGGTCTTCAACTCATCGAGCGCGTCGTGGCCGGTGGCGATGACTTCGCCGTCGCGCCGCACGTCCACCAGATAGCCGTAGAAGTTGCCGTATTCGCGCCGCTCCAGCATGACCGCTGTGTCCGGCTTGCTGCGCTCGACGATGCGCGGTCCGAGCACCCACCGGAAATCACGCCCGTAGACGTCACGATTCCCGATCTTGAAGAGATAGCGCGTCAGTAACTCGTCCTCTCCGATGGACTCCGACAACCCGAGTTCCTTGGCCTGCACGGCCGTCAGGGTCTCGGTCTCGACGATCTCGCCGAGCAACGTGGTCGTCTCCTGGCTTCGCGCCTCGCGCACTTCGGCCTCGACCAGATCGGCGGGCCAGAAGTGGCCGAAGCCGCGGACGGCGATCAGCATGATCAGGCCGACCACCATGACCAGACTGATGGACAGGCCGCCCCCCACCATCCAGATCCAGGGGTCGCCGCTGGCGAACCAGTTTCGTGTCGTCGACATGGCGGTTCCCTAGAGGCTGCTGTATCGCTCGCGCAGGCGCTGGCGAACGATCTCGGAAATGGTGTTCACGACGAAGGTGAAGACCAGAAGCACAAGCGCCGCGAAGAAGAGCACGCGGAAATGCGTGCTGCCGACGGCGGTCTCTGGAAGCTCAACGGCAATATTCGCCGACAAGGTGCGCATACCTTCGAAGATGTTGAAGTTCACCACCGGGCTGTTGCCGGTGGCCATGAGCACGATCATCGTCTCGCCGACGGCGCGCCCGAATCCGATCATCACGGCCGAGAAGATGCCGGGGCTCGCCGTCAGCAGCACCACGCGGGTGACCGTCTGCCAGCGCGATGCGCCCAGGGCCAGCGATCCCTGCGTCAGATGCTTGGGCACCGTGAAGACCGCGTCCTCGGCAATCGAGAAGATCGTCGGAATGACTGCAAAACCCATGGCGATGCCCACCACCAGGGCGTTGCGCTGGTCGTAGGTAACCCCGATGTTGGTGAACCACTGGCGCATGTCGCCGCCGAAGAACCACAACTCGACCCACGGGCTCAGCGTGACCGCCACCCAGCCGGTCAGAAAGACCACCGGCACCAGCATCAGCGCTTCCCAGCCGTCCGGGATGCGCCTCAACACGGCTCGCGGCATCTGCCGCCAGAGCAGTGCGGCCAGCAGGAAGCCGAGCGGCAGCCCGAACAGCACCATGAAGACCATCGGGATGTTGGCTTCGACGAAGGGCGCCAGCCAGAGCCCGGCGAGAAAGCCGAGAATCACGGTCGGCAGAGCTTCCATCAGCTCAATGGTCGGCTTCACGGCACCCCGCATCCGCGGGTGCATGAAATAGGCCGTGTAGATCGCCGCAGCGATGGCGATCGGCGTGGCGAAGAGCATGGCGAAGAGCGCCGCCTTCAGCGTGCCAATGGTCAAGGGCACCATCGACAGCTTCGGCTCGAATGTATTGGAGCCGGAGGAGGCCTGCCAGACATACTCCGGCTCCTGCCGCCCCTCGTAGAGCACCTTCGACCAGAGCGCGCCGATCGAGAGGTCCGGATGCTCGTTCCACAGCTCGTAGAGCGTGAGCTCGCCGGCGCTGGTCTCGAAGAGCAATTGGTCGTCCACCGGTGACAGAGCGACCGCCACGATCGCGTCATCGCTGACCTTCTCGCGCAGCGTCGTACGCGAGGAAGTAGCGTAGTGCAGTTGCAATACCCCGTCCGCGTCGGCAGTGGCGAAGCCGCGGCGACCGTGATCGGCAGTGATTGCCGTGACCGGCGCATCGTGGGCATCGAAATCGCGCATATGCCGCAGCCGGAAAGTGTTGTCGGCCTCCCGGGTCAGTGTCCATTGCGCTAGGGCACCGTTCGAACCGCCCACGATCCAGGACTGCGAACCGTTGAGGAAAGCCATGCGCTCGATGGCGACATCACCCTCGAAGGCGCGCACCTCCCCAGCCAGCTGGGCCTGCTCGGGTCGATCGATATTGAAATAGAGCAGCCGACCGTCGTCGGTGGAGGCAATCAGATCCGACAGATTGGTACTGACCATGATCTGCGTGATGAATTGCGGCACCGGCCCCAGATCGTAGGACGTGACTTCGGCAGCGCCTGCCGGCCCGCCGAGGAATCCGCGGCTGGTCTTGACGCGCGCAAACACTAGACGGTTGTCTACGGTGAGCCCGGCAACGACTGCTCCCTCGGTACCTCCGGAGCCCTTCTGAACAGCCAGGCGTTGCAAGGCTTTGCCTTCGGGGTCGACCGTCAGCGGTTCTTCGCCGTAGGGGTACTTGAGCTCCGGAATGAGCACGCGCTCGTCATTCGGGAAGGTCAGCTCGTAATCATCCTCCACCACCACCGCGGTGCCATCCGAAAAACCATAGGCATGCGTACGCGTGCGTGGTTCGCCGCTGCGAAAGGCCGTAACACTCGCACCTTCGGCGCCGCTGACCTTGATCTGTTCGCGCAACTTGTTGTCAGCCAACCGCCAGAAGACGACCGTGCCGTCGCGGGTGAAGCGAGCGCCCAAGTCGCCGTAGCGCTCGAGCATCAGGGTCTGCGACTCCGCCTCAGTGTCTCCCGGCGCGCTCACCGTCTGCGGGTTATCGATGCTCGCGCTGCGCAAGA
Source organism: Algiphilus aromaticivorans DG1253 (assembly GCF_000733765.1). Taxonomy (NCBI): domain Bacteria; kingdom Pseudomonadati; phylum Pseudomonadota; class Gammaproteobacteria; order Nevskiales; family Algiphilaceae; genus Algiphilus; species Algiphilus aromaticivorans. Next base: position 1,509,534 of record NZ_JPOG01000001.1, read on the forward strand.
TGGGCGCCACCTCGGAGAAGAGGTAGACGAAGATGAGGCCGAGGGCAATGACGACGGCACCGCCGCCAGCGCCGATCATCCACTTGACAGCTTTATCGGTTGCGTGCCGGCGCCTACGCCTGCGCATCAGCGCTTCCGCCGCTGGCAGATGAGTCGATCCCGCCCCTGTCGAATGCTGCGCCACGCGCGCCCCTTACGATTTCAAGGCTTTGAACAAGGTGGGCATCGCCCATTAGGACAATGCCCACCCACCCTATCGCTGCGTTGCGGCAGCGACTCTACCGCGATACGGACGGGCGCGACGCGCCGAGTCCGAAATCGTCTTCGATCGACCTCTTAGAGGCCGAGCTGCTCGCGCATACGCGCAGCGACCGGCGCCGGCAGCGGCACGTAGCCGTCCTTGGCGACGACTTCCTGACCCTGCTTGGAAAGCACCATCCGGAAGAACTCGCTCACCAGCGGCGAAACCTCTTCGTTGGGATGCTTGTTGACGTAGACGTAGAGCAGACGCGCCAATGGGTACTCGCCGGTGGCCGCGGACTCGCCGCTGATCTCCACGCAGTCGCCGTCGGTTTCCTCGGAGATCGCGATGGCCTTGACGCCCGAGGTCATGTAGCCGATGCCGGAATAACCGATGCCGTTCAGCGACTCGCTCACGCCCTGTACGACCGAGGCCGAGCCCGGCTGCTCGTTAATGCCGGCCTTGTAGTCGCCGCCGCAAAGGGCATTGTCCTTGAAGTAGCCGTAGGTGCCCGAAACCGCGTTACGCGAGTACAGCGCGAAGTCGCGATTATCCCAGGAGCCGTCTAGACCAACCTGGCCCCAGCGCGTGATGTCCTCCGGATGGCCGCAGCGACGCCCTTCCGAGAAGATCGCGTCGACCTGCGGGATCGACAGGCACTGCACGGGGTTGTCCTTGTTGACGTAGACCGCGAGCGCGTCGATGGCGACGCCCATCTTGGTGGGCGGGTAACCGTGCTTCTCCTCGAAGGACTGCACTTCGGAGGACTTCATCTCACGCGACATCGGCCCAAAGTTCGAGGTGCCCTGTGTCAACGCCGGCGGCGCGGTCGAGGAGCCTGCGCCCTGGATTTCGATGGTGACGTTGGGGTAGAACTCCTGGAACTCTTCGGCCCACAGCGTCATGAGGTTATTGAGCGTGTCCGAGCCAATGCTCACCACGCTGCCCGAGATGCCGGATACGGCTTCGTAGTCGGACAGATTCTCGTCAACCTGCGCGGCCGCGGGGAAACTCATGGCCACACCTAGGCCAGCGGCGATTGCGAACTTGCGCATTATCTGTAGCTCCTGATTCGGGAAAGGTGGGGCCCCATTCGTCGCCCCGTGCCGCGTATTGCATGACATCTTTGTTACATCTTGATGACAGCGCTTCAGAAAGCGAGCTGTGCACGCAGTGACAACAGATCAGGCTCGTCACCAACGAGCTCATCCTCGGCCATGCTGTAATTCAGCATGAAGCGCACATTGTTGTTCGGGTAGTAATTCACCCCGAAATCCATGGTCGTGAGTTCGGCGCCCGGTACGTTCTCGCGCTCGGCATACTGGTAGCGCGCTACCAGCTCGAAGGCGCCGATGGAGCCGCCGTCCGGCCGCGGCTTGCGCATGCGGCCCTGGCCAACGTCGTACAGACGCGGCGCCCCCGCACTGAGGGCATAACTGATCTGCCCGTAGTAGCTGTGAAAATCGTCGCTCGGCAGATTGTCGGCGTCGGCCGAGCCGGTCAGCCACTCCGCCTGAGCGGCCAGAGGGCCCAGCACGCCGGCCAGTTCCAGGTTGAGGCGCTCGACTTCGGCGCGCTCGCCAGTGATGTCGAAGAGCTGAAAGCGGCCGTCGTTGGAGCGACCGGCCGGCCGCAGGCGCACGCCGGCACCGTCGTCGTCGCTATTCTCCCACGCGAAGCTGGCGCCAATGTGCAGAGCGCGGTCGCGCTCCGCGAATGGGGCCGCGTAAACGCGCGTGACGGCGCCGAAGCCGTCGTCGGTGGCACGGCTGCCGCCGTCGGCAGCCTCGCGCAGGTTGTAGCCCGAGACCGCCCAACCAATATCGCCGCTGCGCCCGTGGTAACCGACACCGATGGCACGCGCGGTCATGGCATTGGAGACATGGCTGCGCTCGATCAGGGCGATGTCGTTGGAGCTCGTCAGTTCTTCGAAGCCCTGGAACTGCTTGAACTGGCCGATGATCAGGCGACCCGGCCCGAGTACGCGCGCCAGATAGGCATCCTTCAGGTCGGCGGCGTCGGTGGCGTTATCGAAAGTGATGTTGTAGCTCCAGTTGCGGACATGGCCGCTCACCCCGATACGCGCGCGACGGATAAAGGCACCCGAATCACGCTCGATGACGTCGCTGCTGTACATATTGGCGTCGGCGTGCACGCGTGCACTTAATCGCGCCGCGAAACTGCCGTCATCCGCGCTGATGGCAAGCTTTCCATCGGTGTCGATAGTGACTGCAGCCGCCGAGGTACTCATAAGCGCGAGCGCTGAAAAAGCGCCGATTTTCAGGCGCTGCCAATCCGAAGTGGTCATTATTTCTCCCTGAGTAAAGACCGAGTATTCACGCGTTATTTTGATACGTGTCACAAAAGTGTAACGATCTTTCAGTCGGCGTTTTCTCTCTTCCTGACCGACCTATTCCGCACGCGAGATTCGGTAGGACGGAAACCGGCAGATAAAGACACTGCCCTGCCCCGGCGTGCTCTCGACGTCCAACGTACCTTCGTGATGCTCGAGGGCGTGCTTGACGATGGCCAAGCCCAGGCCGGTGCCGCCACTGGCGCGCGAGCGTCCGACGTCGACGCGGTAGAAGCGCTCTGTCAGCCGCGGGATGACCTCCGGATCGATACCGATACCACTATCGGCCACACGCAGGACTGCTTCATCGCCGGATTCGACTGCCCAGCGCAGGTGGATGCGACCGCCCTCGGGGGTATAACGCACGGCATTGCTGAGAAGGTTGCCGACGATGCTCTGCAGCTCGCTCTGGCGGCCGTTGAGCATCAGTCCGGAATCGAGTTCGGCGTCGATCTCATGGGAGCCCGCCGAGAGTTGCCGCGCCTCCGCGAGGCTGCTTTCGATCACGTCCGGCATGTCCACGGCATCGCCGCGGGGAGCGGGCGTCTCAGCCTCGAGTCGCGCCAGCTTGAGCAGATCCTCAAGCAGTGTCTCCATGCGCGTTAGCTGGCGCCGCATCTCATCGAGGGGTGCCGCCCACGGCGCCAGCGGGCCGTCAGCCTTCACAGCCTCGGGTCGCATCATGTCGACGTAGCCGGCAAGCACGGTCAGCGGCGTACGCAGCTCGTGTGAGGCGTTGGCAACAAAATCGCGCCGCATGCGGTCCAGCCGCCTCGACTCGGAAACGTCGCGCGCGATGAGAAGCCGCTGGCCGTTGCCGTAGGGGATCAGGCGCAGGCTGAGTGTGGTCTGCGGGTCCATCGGCGAGGGCAGGTGCAGATCCTCGGCGTAATTCTGGCCGTCAACGTAGCGCGAGAAGCCCGGGTCGCGGATGAGGTTGTTGACCCGGTTGCCGATGTCTTGCGGCGAGCGCAGCCCGAACAGCGTTTGCGCAGCGCTATTGAACCAAGCGATCTCTCCGCGCGGTGAGACGACGACAGCGCCATCGGGCAGCGCGGCGGTGGACGCCTGAAACTCGCTGAGGATCGAGGCCAGCTTGCGCTTGCGACCGCGCGCGCGCCGCTGGGTTTCGTAAAGGGCTTCGAAGATCACGCCCCAGATGCCCGCGGAATCGGGTAGCTCGCTGCGCTGCGGCTGCTGACTCCAAAGCGCGAGGCAATAGAGCTGGCGCAGATGGAAACCCATCAGAAGCAGTAGCGCCGTGGCCATGCCCAAATGCGGCGCTTCCAGCGTCCAGCCGACGAGCCAGCCCAGCGCCAGACTCAGGAGCAGTCGGCGGAATTCGGTCAGCCACGCGCTGCGCATGCGGCGATTGGGCGCCGACCCGCTTGTCTCCCCCTGCGCCATCCGCCCTCCCCAGGCTCAGATCTTGTCCGAGAAACGATACCCCGTACCGCGCACCGTCTGAATCATGCCGTCACAGCCGAAGGGCGCCAGGGCCTTACGCAAGCGGCGAATGTGCACATCGACCGTGCGCTCCTCGACATAAACGTTCTGGCCCCAGACCCGATCGAGCACCTGCTCGCGCGTGTAGACGCGCTCCGGATGGCTGGCAAAGAAATGCAGCAGACGGTACTCGGTCGGGCCCAGACGGACCTGCTGGCCGTTAGCCGTCACGCGCTGGCTGGCGGTATTGACGCTGAGCCCCGCCACGTCGATGCACTCGCTGTCTCCGCCCGGCACCGCACGTCGCATCACGGCCTGGATCCGCGCGATCAGCTCCGGGAAAGAAAAGGGTTTCGTGACGTAGTCGTCGGCGCCGACGTTCAGACCACGCACGGTGTCATCCGACTCGGTGCGCGCCGTGACCATGATCAGCGGGATGTCGCGCGTGGTTGGCTGGGACTTCAGCTCACGCGCGTAGTCCACCCCCGAAGTGCCCGGCAGCATCCAGTCCAGCAGAATGAGATCGGGCCGTTCGTCCGCGACACTGATCCGCGCGACCTCCACATCCTCGGCCTCGATCACTTCATAGCCTTCCCGCTGCAGCGCGAAACGGATCATCTCGCGAATGCCCGCTTCGTCTTCAACTACCAGTATGCGATTGTCAGCCACGGTTATTACGCATTTATTGCCTGGCGGCGAGCGTATTGCGGTTAGGTGACAGTTTCGTGACAGCCGGCTAATCCAGCGCTGCGTCGAGCATCTCGCGCAGGTGCACGGATCGCGTCTTGGTGCGCAGTGTCGCCGCAGCCTCGCGCTGCCAATCCGCCCACGGCGCCTCCAGACGAGCAAAGCCGAGCAACGGCCGGCTCATACGTGCCGCCAGCTGCGGATTGCTGCCGTCGAGGCGCTCCAGGACCTCGGCAAAAAGCGTGTAGCCCGCCTCCGTGTGGAAATGCGCCAGATTCTCGCGCGCGAAGCTGCCTGCAACCGCACGCATCCGGTTCGGGTTCTGCCAGTCGAAATCCTCGTGCGCCAGCAAGCCGCGCAGCGCCTCGACATCGGTGTGCCGCGCCGCAGCGCTGACGGCAAACCAGCGGTCGAGCACCAGCGGTTGACTGCGCCAGCGTTCGTAGAAACTGGCCGAGGCGACCGCCAAGTCGCTGCTGTGGGTCTGCGACAGTGCCGTCAGCGCGCCCAGCGACAGCGTCATATTGGTCGCTTCCGTGCGCTGGCGCGCGAGCGCACGCGTGGAGTCGGCATCGATCAGCACCAGATAGTCGAGCGCCAGAACGGTCAGCGCGCGCTCCCCGGCTTGCTCATCACCGACTGGTTGGCGCTGCGCCCAGACCGACAGCGGCCCGCACAGCGCGCGCGCGATAGCCAGCTTCTGCTGTTCCAGGGCCTCCACGAAGCGCTGCGGATCAACGCGCGGATACTGCTCCCACAGCCAGGCGCTGCGCGGGGCCGCCAGCAACTGTGCGGTCAGCGCCTCGTCTTCGGGCGGGTTTGCCGCAATGCGCTGCAGTGTGTTGAGCAGCGGCTCCAGGACGGTCCCGTCGTCGCGCATGAGCGCAGCGTGCGCGCGCGCCTGCATCTGCTGCAACGCATCCCAGCGGGCAAAAGCATCGCGCTCCTGCACGGCGATGCGCTGCAGCTCCAGGGCATTGAAATCACTCTCGACGATCACCGGCGCCGAGAAGCCGAGCAGGGGCACCGGCAACAACGGCTGATCGCTGGGGACATCCAGCGTCAGTGTATCGGCTTCCATCAGCAGCATGTCCTCGCCGATGCGTGCGGGGTGCTCGGGTAGTGCGACTGGCTCCCCTGCCCCGTCGAGCAGGCGCAGACGCAGCGGGATGGGCAGTGGCTTCTTGTTAGCCTGCCCAGGCGTCGCCGGGGTGTGCTGGGAGAAGCGCAGCCGCATGCAGCCTGCCTCGGCGTCCCATTCGCGCGTCAGACTCAGCCGCGGCGTGCCGGCCTGACCGTACCAGGCCAGGAAGGGCGTGAGATCGACGCCCGAGGCCTCGGCCAGGGCGTTGACGAAATCCTCAATGGTCGCGGCGGTGCCGTCGTGGACGCTCAGGTAGCGACGCAGACCTTCGCGAAAGGCCTCCTCGCCGATGCACGTATGCAGCATGCGCACGATCTCGGCACCCTTCTCGTAGACCGTAGCCGTGTAGAAGTTATTGACTTCCTTGTAGGCCTCGGGTCGTACCGGATGCGCCGTCGGGCCTGCATCCTCGGGGAACTGCATCGCCCGCAGCATGCGCACCTGGTCGATGCGCTGTACCTCGGCGCCGAGCACGTCCTCGGAGAAGCGCTGATCGCGGAAGACGGTCAGCCCCTCCTTCAGCGACAGCTGGAACCAGTCGCGGCAGGTGACGCGGTTGCCGGTGTAGTTGTGGAAGTATTCGTGGGCGATGACGGCGGTGATGGCGTCGAAGGTGGCGTCGGTGGCGGTCTCCGGCGAAGCCAGCACCAGTGCCGAGTTGAAGATGTTCAGCCCTTTGTTCTCCATCGCGCCCATGTTGAAGGCGCGCGCAGCCACGACCATGTAGGTATCCAGATCGTAGGCCAGGCCGAAGGTCTCTTCGTCCCAGCGCATGGCACGCTTGAGCGCACCCATGGCGTGATCGACGAGGCCCTCATTGCCGTGATCGACATAGAACTCGAGCGCGATGTCGCGACCCTCGCTGGTCCGGTAGCTGTCGCGCACCACAGCCAGGTCACCGGCGACCATCGCGAAGAGATAGCAGGGTTTGGCGAAAGGGTCTTCCCAGACAGCGAAATGCAGTCCCTCGCCTTCCTCGCCACGCTCGACGCAGTCGCCGTTAGCGAGCAGCAGCGGGAAACGCACGCGCTCGGCGCTCAGCCGCACGCGGAAGCGGGCCAGCACGTCCGGTCGGTCGATGTAGGGCGTGATGCGCGAAAAGCCGTGCGCCTCGCACTGTGTGCAGTACATCGGTCCCGAGGCATAGAAGCCTTCGAGTGCCGTGTTGGCTTCGGGCTTGATGATGCAGCGCGTGGTTAGCTCGAAGCGCTCCGGCAGCTGCTCGACGTAGAAACCCTCGGCCTCGTGGCGGATACGCGCCTCGGATACCGCTTCGCCATCGACTTCCAGCGCGCGCAGATCCAGCTCGCGCGCGTCCAGCCAGAGCGGTGCCTCTGGGTCGGCGCCTTCGCATCGACGCACCTGCAGGCGGGCACGGACTTCGGTCTCGGTGTCGATGCGCACGTCGAGCTCGATCGCGTCGATGTCGTAATCGGGCGGACGATAGTCACTGCGCAGGATGCGCGTGTCCGTCGCGGTGGGAACCTGCCGGGCTTCGTCGGCCATGGCTCGGCCTCCTGTTGCGGTGAGTGGCGCGCGGCTATCAGTGCCGGCGCATGACAACGCTGCCCGCCGAATAGCCGGCACCGAAGCCGCTGAGCACCACGATATCGCCTGCGGCGATGTCGGCGCGGTGCTTGTGGAAAGCGATGACCGAGCCCGCCGAGCTGGTATTGGCGTACTCGTCGAGGATCACCGGCGCATCGTCGCGCGTGGCATCGCGGCCGAGCACGCGACGCGCGATGTACTCGTTCATGCCCAGATTCGCCTGATGCAGGTAGAAGCGGCGCACACTGTGCGGGTCGATGTCGAGGTCGCGCAGATGCCCGCCGATCAACTCCGACACCATGGGCACCACGTCCTTGAAGACCTTGCGCCCGTTCTGCACGAAGAGGCGATCGGCATCCGAACGCGGCGGATCCTCGGAACGATTCAGAAAGCCGGCGTTGTTGCGGATATTGTTCGAGAACTGGGTGCGCAGGCGCGTGCCCAGCACCTCGAAATCTCCCGGCTCCGGGCCGGTCTCGCTGCCGGTGACGAGCACAGCCGTGGCGGCATCGCCAAAGATGAAGTGCGAGTCGCGATCGCGGAAATTGAGGTGGCCACTGCAGATCTCCGGGCTCACCACCAGCACGGCGCGCGCGCTGCCATTGCGCACGGCATCGGCGGCGGTCTGGATGCCGAAGGCGGCCGAGGCGCAGGCGACATTCATGTCGTAGCCCCAGCCCTCGATACCAAGCGCTGCCTGCAGCTCGACGGCGACCGCCGGATAGGCGCGCTGCATATTCGAGCAGGCGACGATGACGCCATCGACATCCTCGGCCGCCATGCCGGCCTGCGCCAGCGCCTCGCGGCAGGCCGCCTCGCCGATCTCGCACATGACCGAGGGCTCGTCGTTGCCGCGTGTGCGCAACCGCGGCCGCATGCGCTCGGGATCGAGGACACCCTCGCGGTCCAGCACGTAGCGCGATTTGATGCCGGAGGCCTTCTCGATGAACTCGGCCGCGGATGGCACCAGCGGCTCGGTATCACCGCGGGCGATGGCATCGGCATGCTCGGAGTTGTAGTTCGCAACGTACTGATTGAAGCTCTCGACCAGCTCCTCGTTGCTAATGCTGTGCTCGGGCGTGTACAGCCCGCTTCCTCGGATCAGCACCGTCTGCGCCATGGGCTCGCTGCGCTCTGTCTTTGTTGGGGAATGATGAGGCGGCAGTGTAGCCGAGAGAAGCCCCTTAGCGGCGCGGCCACTCGGCCATCTGCATGGCCTCGCGCAGCGTACGCATAACAATGCCGGAACCGCGGAAGGTGACGTGCCCGCCCGGATACCAGTGCGGCGTGACCTGCCAGTGCGCGGCCAGCTTGGCCACTTCCGCCGGCGGCACCAGACGATCGGCCAGCCCACCGAAGACGTAGCGCCGCTGCACCGGCAGCGCGCAGGCCCGCGCCAGCGGTGAAACCGGCGTCAGCACCTCGCGCAATAGATCGGGATCGGCACCCTGCTGGGCAAAATACTTCTGGTGCAGGTCAGGCAGGTTCGGCCACAGCACGCTGGGCAGATCCGATACCGGGATGCCGGCGATGGCGAAATCCAGCTGCTCGAAGCCGGCGAGCAGCGCCGTGTTGTAACCACCCAGCGAGAATCCCAGCGCGCCGATGCGCTGCGCGCCGCGCGCGCGCAGCCAAGCCAGATGCCGGCGCAGGTCCCACAGCGTCTGGCACTCGGCGTGGAAGAGATCGCGCAGATCACCGTCGAGGAACTGGTCGCCTGTGCGCCGCCCGGCGCGACGCGGCCCGTGCAGCGGCAGCACAGGCATCAGCAGATTCAGGCCGTACTTCTCGTGCAGGACCTTGGGCGGAAACAGAGAGAAATCCAGCAGCGGATGCCCCATGCGATACCCGTGCACACAGAGCAGCCAGGGCCGATCCTCGCCTTCATGTTCGAAGACCCAGGCCGCCGTCTGGCGATTGGACTCGTAGGCCATGTAGTGATCGGCGCCCGGAATCTCCGGGTGCGCAGCGAAATCACTGTCGAAATGCAGCACGCGGAAGTCCTGCCCGAGCGCGCGGCGCGGCTGCCATTCGACGTGATCCGGAGGCTCGGGCCGCTGATGCAGGCCCGCAGCGTCGCGGTCGAAGCCCAGCCGCTGCACGGCAGCTCGCTGCGCTTTCAGCGCCTCGATGCAATCGTCGGCGTCACCGCCGCCGGGCACCGAGGCCGTGGCCGAGAAGTAGCCGAGCAGTGCCTCATCCAGAGCGGTGCGTGCATAGATGCCGATCTCCCGAGGCACCAGCGGCACATTGTCGACCTCGGGCATCAACCGCAGTCCTTCGCGGCCGGCAAGCACGAAGCTGCCCACGGAAAGCAAGGCGCCGAGGAAGGCGCCGTTGTCGAAGGTCCAAAAGAAGAGGCCCAGCAGCATGCCCAACAAGCCACCCACGGCCATCATGCGGGTAATGCGCGGATCGCCCGGCATCAGTAGCAGCGCCACGCCCGAACTCAGCAACAGCGCGCCGGGCCAGATGGTGAAGATCAGCCCCCAGCCGCTGCCGGCATTCAGCCAGCACAGGCCGGCGAAGACGGGCAGCAATGCCCAGAAATTGTAGCGTTGCGGTGCCAGCATCAATTCGCTCCCTTTGCCGCGCGCACCCAGAAGAGCAGGTCATCGATGACTGCGGCAAGCGCCTGCTGGCGCTTGGCGTCGCGCAGCAGGCCCGAATCATCGAAGGCATCGCCGGCACCTGGCAGCGCCAGCTGTGCGGGCACAACCAGCGCGCCGAGATTGCCCAGGATCTCGCGCACGTGGCGCAGGCCGCGCATACCGCCCAGTCCGCCGGGCGATGCTGCGATCAGCGCCATGGGCTTGCCGCCGAAGCAGCGCGCCGCCGGCAGTTCCTCATTCGGACGCGAGACCCAGTCGATGATGTTCTTGAGCAGCGGCGTGATCGAGCCGTTGTATTCCGGACAGGCGATCAGCACACCATCGGCTTCGGCGAAGGCGCGCTTGAGGCGTATGGCTGCGTCGGGCAACCCTTCGCGCGCCTCCAGATCCTGATCCATCAGCGGCAGCGCGCGCAGATCGTCAGGGCTCACCATCTCGGTTTCCCGACCGGTACCGTCAAGCAGACCGCGCGCAACACCAAGCAAACGCGTGTTGAAGGATTCGGCGCGCAGCGAGCCGCTGAGACACAGGAACTGATTCATTGCGGTGCTCCGAGCATTTGAATGCCGACCATGACGACGACGATGGCCACCCCCCAGCCCAGCCCCTGCAGGGCCGGCCACAGCGGCCAGCGACGACGCAGCGACTGGAAACAAAGGGCGCCCGCGCCTGCCACTACCAGCGCCAGCAGCGAAACAACGATGGTGCCTTCGAGGGTGTCCTGATAGCGCGGATACTCGCCGACATAGACGGAAAGCAGCAGGGCGACCACCGCCAAGGTAACCGTGAATGTCATCCCCAGGGCCAGCAACACCACGTTGAGGATCTGCAGCGCGCGCAGCATGGATCAGCCCTTGTCGTTTTCGTTATCGGCGCGGCGGCGGGTACGAAACCAACTCGCCGCGGGCAGGATCTCTGCGACGACCTTGGGCTGGCTGACGCCGGCGCGCAACATCAGCAACGCGAAACTGCGCGCGATTCGGTCGCGGTACTGGAAGACGTTGCCTACCATCGGGATACTGCGCTCATTGAGCATGGTCACCTTATCGCCTTCTTCCTCACCGAAGCGGAAGGCCAGCGTTACCTGCACATCAAGCGGCTCCCGCCGCTTGCGACGGGCTGCGAAGCGGGCGGATAGACTGCGCTTGTCGCCGCCTGCCTCATCCTCTTTTTTCTTCCGGGCCATAACGACCGTCTCCCATGCCCAACAGCGATGCCCTGATCTGCTTCAACCACGGCAAGGAAAGCGGGCCGTGGGGTACCAAGATCACGCGACTGGCCGAGATCGGCCGGGCGCGTGGCTTCGCCGTGATGTCTCCGGATTATACGCACACCATGGACCCGGACGAGCGCCTAGCCCAGCTCCTTGAAGCCGCGCCACAAGGCCGGCCACTGGTGCTGGTTGGCTCCAGCATGGGCGGCTACGTCGCCGCCCACGCCTGCGCCCGGCTGACCCCGGACGCACTCTTTCTGATGGCACCGGCGCTCTATTTCCCGGGCTGGGAAAGTGAGCCCGCCGGCATCCCCGCGCACTGCGAGGTATTGCACGGCGCCCAGGACGATATCGTGCCGCCGGCGGTGGCCGAGCGCTTCTGCGCCACGCGTGGCGCGCTCCTCCACATGCTCGACGCTGGTCACAGCCTCAATGAACGCCTCGAGGAAGTCGCACAGCGCTTCGATGCCTTCCTCGCCGCGCTCGACAGCGACTGACGCGCGCGTACCGGGTACGCGGGACGCGCGAAGTGCTCGCGCCGCCGCAAGATTCCGGTCTTCAACGGCTTCCGGGGGACGCTTCATGAAGGATTTCCAGATCGGCGAGATCATCAGCCTGCTCTCGCGCAGCGCTGCCTTTCTCGTTTTCCGCTTCCTGATCTATCTGGGCATCACGCTGGCCTACGTGCTCGGCGCTGGCGTCGGCGCCGGAACCGGCTGGCTGGTGGGCTCGATCGGCGACAACGCGGCCGGCTTCAGTGCCTGGGGCGGCCTGATTGGCTTCGGGCTGGTGGGGGCGGCGGTCTATCTGCTGCGCGAGTATCTGCTCTATCTGGTCAAGGCCGGACATATCGCCGTACTGGTCGAGCTGATGGCCGGACGCGAGGTCCCCGGCGGCCGTGGCCAGATCACCTACGCCCAGGAGATCGTGAAGAAGCGCTTCGGTGAATCCTCCGTACTCTTTGCCGTCGACCAGCTGATCAAGGGCGTTATCAATGCCTTCAATCGCGCCTTCTTCACCATCGCCAGCTTCCTGCCCATCCCGGGCAGCCAGGGCCTTGTCGGTTTCCTCAACACGGTGCTGCGCCTGTCGCTGACCTATCTTGACGAGGTCATCCTCGCCTACAACATTCGCACCGGCTCGGATGACCCTTGGGGCTCCAGCCGCAGCGCGCTCATTCTCTACGCGCAGAACTACAAGGCCTTCCTGAAGAACGCCTTCTTCCTTGCCTTCGTCATCTGGGGACTGACCTTCCTCGTCTTCCTGATCGCGCTGGCGCCGGCGGCGGGGCTGGTTGCGTTGTTCCCGGGCAGCGCAGGGGCGCTCAGTCTGGTCATCGCGCTCGTTTTCGCCTGGGCCATCAAGCAGGCCGTTATCGAGCCCTTCGGCATGGTGGCGCTGATGCAGGTCTTCGAGAAGGTAACCGCCGGCCAGACCCCCGACGCCGAATGGGAAGCCAAGCTGGAGAGCCTCAGCAGCAAGTTCGGCGAACTCACCAGCCGGGCGGGTGGATCGACGAGCAGCCCCGCAAGCCAGACCACGCAGGCGGGCGCAGAAAATCCTTCCTAGGCGATCAAGTTGAAGTGGCGGCCGCGTAGGCCGCCACGAACTCCGGCGGCTGGCGCTTCGGCCGGCCGCTGGCCATGTCGACGCAGGCCCACTGCGTGCGCGCGCGCAGTACTTCGCGCGCGTCCGCCGCCCGGAAGATGCGATAGCCGCGCCACATCGTGACGCGGCCGTCGTTTTCCTCAATCCAGGTGCCGACAATCAGCTCGTCACCTTCGAAGCTCGCGGCCAGGTAGTCCAACTCGTGGCGACGGGCGACGCAGCCGGTGCCGATACGCCGATAGGCATCCATGTCCAGGCCCAGCGCGCAGGTGTGCGACCAGGCGCATTGCTCCAACCAGCGCAGATAGCTGACGTTGTTGGTGTGCTCGAAGGCATCGATATCCTCGGCGCCGACGGTAACGCGAATGCAGTGGGGTTCGGCCACCGGCCAGGGAAGCGTTGCGGCTTGCATGTCCATGCCCGAAGTATGCGACAGACAGGGCTTGCCAGCATGGCGCGCGCGCCCTAGCGTTCGTCTCATGCCGAACCCTTTCCCGACCGCCGGCTGGCGCATCCACGCTGATCGCGGCGGCACCTTCACCGATCTCGTCGGTATCGCGCCCGACGGCACTCGCCATACGCAGAAGCTGCTCAGCCACGCGCCGGCGCGCTACGACGACGCCGTGCTGGCCGGCACGCGCGCATTGCTCGGGCTGCCTCCGGATGCCGCTATCGCCGAGGGTGCGGTGACAGAGCTGCGGCTGGGCACCACCGTCACCACCAATGCCTTGCTCGAAGGCCGTCAAGCGCCTTGCGCGCTCATCACCAATAGCGGCTTCGAGGATCTGCTGGCCATAGGCGACCAGTCGCGTCCCGACATCTTCGCACTGGCCATCCCGCCACGGCAGCAGCTCTGCCGTGAAGTGCACGGCGTCACGGCGCGTCGCGGTGCCGACGGCGCGCTGCTGGTGCCGCTCGACGAATCCGTGCTGCGCACCGTACTTGCCGAGCTGCGCGAAGACGGCGTCGACAGCCTCGCGGTGGCGCTGCTGCACGGCGCCCAGTACCCGCAGGAGGAACAGCGCATCGCCGCGATGGCTCGCGAAGCGGGCTTCGCACAATGCTGCTGCAGTCACGAGGTCTCGCCGGAGCCCGGATTGCTCGATCGTGCGCAGACCGCCGTCGTCGAGGCCGCGCTGATTCCGGTTCTCGCAAGCTATACCCGTGATCTCGCCGCTGCCCTGCCCGGCACGCGCATCCGCTTCATGCAATCCGACGGCCGCCTCGCAGAAGCTGCGCATCTGGCGGCGCGCAACAGCATCTTTTCCGGCCCGGCTGGCGGGGTCATCGGCGCCGGCAGCGTAGCCCGCGCCGCCGGCCTGGACGCGCTCATCGGCCTCGACATGGGCGGCACCTCCACCGATGTCTTCGAAAGCCGCGGCGACGCGCCCGTCCGCGACGCGGCCACCGTGGCCGGCCAGGTCGTGCGCGCACCGGCGCTGGATCTGCAGACGGTGGCCGCCGGTGGTGGTTCGCGCGTCTTCCACGACGGCCGGCGTATGCGGGTGGGTCCGGAATCGGCAGGCGCCGAGCCCGGCCCGGCCTGCTACGGCCGCGGTGGCAGTGGCACCGTGACCGATGCCAATCTGTTGCTCGGCCGGCTGGATACGACGAACTTCGCGCCGGTTTTCGGACCGAATGGCGACACGCCACTGGATACGCAAGCAGCTGCGGCGGCCTTTGACGCCTTGGCCTGTTGCGACGGCTCGGAGACCAAGCGCTTCGAAGCCGCACGCGGCGCGCTGCAGCTGGCCAACGAGCACATGGCTGCTGCCGTGCGCCGTATCAGCGTCGCGCGTGGTGTGGACATCGCCGATCACACCCTGGTCGCCTTCGGCGGCGCCGGCGCGCAGCACGCCTGTGACGTCGCCGAAGCGCTGGGCCTGCGCTCTGTGCTGGTGCCGGCCCAGGCCAGCGTGCTGTCGGCAGTGGGTGTCGGCCTGGCGGCCGTGGGGGTCACCAAGGAGACCGCCATCGATGCGCTACTGGACGATACGGCTGTGGCGCGCGCCCACGACGCCCTGCCCCGGCTACGCGCCGAGGCCGAGCGCCAACTGGCCGAGCAGGATAGCGCGCTGGCCGTAGCGGAAGCCGAGCTGCGTTTGCACTACACGCGCGGCGACACCGTCATCGAGCTGTCCTTCAATGAGAGCAGCGACGCCGAATCCCTGGCCGCGGATTTCGCACGCGCCCACGAGCAGCGCTACGGCTTCGCCGATGCCAGCCGCCCGATCCACGTCGCGGCCTTGCGGATGCGTGCGCGCGAACACGGAGCCGAAGCACCCGGCGATGGCCCCTCCGAGGTCACGCTGCGCGATGGCACGCAGCCGATGATGCACCTGGCCGACGGCCGCTGGCGCGACGTGCCGGTGCTCACCGCGCTCGGCACCGATCCCGTCGAGGGCCCGGCTCTGGTCCGCCTGGCCCAGTCGAGTTTCGTGCTGGCGCCAGGCTGGCGAGCATGGCGGGACACCCAGGGCATTCGCGCCGAGCGCGTCACCGCGGCGGCAGTGGATATCGCAGACAGCGCAGCGGCGCGCCTGGAGCTGTTCAACGCACGCTTCATGCATATCGCCAGCGAGATGGGCGAGGCACTGCGACGCAGCGCGCAGTCAGTCAACGTTCGCAACCGCCTGGATTATTCCTGTGCCATCTTCGACGCCGAGGGTCGGCTCATCGCCAACGCACCGCACATACCCGTGCATCTCGGCTCGATGAGTGCCTCGGTGCAGGCAGTGCGACCGCTGCACGGCGACCATCCGGAACCCGGCGAAGCGTGGTTGATCAACGACCCTTACAGCGGTGGCACGCATCTGCCCGACCTGACGCTGGTCATGCCTGTGTCACTGGAAGATTCGGGCACCGTATCGGCCTACGTCGCCGCCCGCGCTCATCACGCAGACATTGGCGGCATCAGCCCGGGCTCGATGCCCGCCGATAGCCGCAACATCGAAGAGGAAGGCATCCGTTTCACTGGCCTGCGGGCCGCAAGCGGCGGGCGCCTGCACGAGGCGACGCTGCACGCGGCGCTGGCCAAAGGTCAATGGCCCGCGCGCGATCCCGTGGCCAACCTCGCCGATCTGCGCGCCCAACTCGCCGCCTGCACGCGTGGCGTGCGCCTGCTGGAAGTCCTTGCCGCCGATACCGGTGTCGCACTGATTCACGAACAAATGCAGGCGGTACGCGACTACAGTGCCGGAGCGGTGGCAGACTTCATCGCCGGCCTGGCGCCGGGTGCGCACCACGTGATCCTCGACGATGGCCAGGAGGTGGCGCTGGAACTCAGTGTCGCGAAAGGCCGCCTGCGGCTCGACTTCAGCGCCTCCAGCGGCGTCGATGCGGGCAACACCAACGCACCGCGCCCGGTGCTGCGCGCGGCGGTGATGTATGCCCTGCGCTGCGTCATGGCACAGCCCTTGCCCCTTAACGACGGCTTCCTGGAGGCAGTCGATCTGATCGTGACGCCGGGCAGCCTGCTCAACCCGCGGCCGCCGGCGGCGGTGGTCGCAGGTAACGTCGAGACTTCCCAGGCCATCACTGATGCTCTGATGATGGCGCTGGGAGCGATGGCGGAATCACAGGGGACCATGAACAACATCAGCTTCGGCAATGCGCGCTTCCAGTACTACGAGACCCTGGCCGGGGGCAGCGGTGCCGGCCCGGACTTCGACGGCGCCGATGCCGTGCACAGCCATATGACGAACTCGCGCATCACCGACCCGGAGATCCTCGAGCGCCAGATGCCGTTGCGCGTTCGGTGCTTCGCGATTCGCCGTGGCAGCGGCGGCGGCGGCCGCCACCGGGGCGGAGACGGCCTCGTCCGCGAACTGGAGCTGCTGGAGGCCGTGGATCTCGCCATCATCAGCAATCGCCGCTGCCGCGGCGCCCGCGGCGCCGAGAGCGGTGGCAACGGGCTGCCGGGCGAGAATCTGCTGCTGCTGCCGGATGGGCATCGGGACACCCTGCCCCGCCGCGCACGCCGCGAGGTTCCGGCAGGCAGCCGCCTGTGCATCGCCACGCCGGGTGGCGGCGGCTGGGGAGAGCAGGATGGAGACTGAAGGACTCGGCCGCGGCGTCGACCGGCGCAGTCTGCTGCGCGGCATCGCTGCGGCCAGCACGGGCGCCGGCATGGTCCCGTTGCTGACGGCCTGCGGCGGGCGACCCGAGAGCGGCCGCGCCGACGGCGCGCTCTGGCGGAATTGGTCGGGGCGCGTGACAGCGCGCCCGGAACGCTTCTTCCACCCACCGGACGAGGATGCCCTTGTCGAGTTGCTGCGCGGTTACGGCGGCACCATCCGACCGGTGGGCGCCGGCCATAGCTTCTCGGCAGTAGCGGCCAGCGACGCAGCGATGGTGGATCTGTCACGGCTGCGCGGCCTGCACAGGCTCGACGCCAAAGCAGGCACTGCCCGCCTGGGCGCGGGCAGTAGCATCCACGATGCCGCCGCAGCACTCTTCGAGGCCGGTTGTGCCTTCCCCAATCAGGGCGATGTCGACCCGCAGCACATCGGCGGCGCCATCGCCACCGCCACGCACGGCACCGGCATCGGATTGCCGAGCTTCGCCGACATGGTGCACGGCCTGCGCCTGTGCACAGCCGAGGGGGAGTTTCTCGAGTTCGGGCCCGACGACCCGCGCCTGCCGGGCGCGGCGACGGCCGTGGGCGCGCTGGGCATCGTCACCGAGGCGACGCTGGCCGTGCAGCCGCGCTACCGACTGGCGATGCGCGAGACGACAATGCCGCTGGCCGAGGTCATGCAACAGGCGGAGCGGCTGCGCGAGCAGCATCGCCACTTTGAGTTCTTCGGCTTCTTTGGAGCGGATACGGCCTTGGTGAAGACGCTCGATCCCACCGACGCCGAGCCCAGCGGCGGAGGCCTGACGCCGCCCGTGAACACGGTGCTGCGCAGTGCCAGCGAGATCGTGCGCGCCTGGCCGGCCAGCGCCCGTGCCGTGCAGGAAACGTTGACCACCCTCGCCGGCACCACCGAGGCGGTCGACTGGGCGCACCGCATCTTCCCGTCGCCACGCGAGGTGCGCTTCAACGAGATGGAATACGCCGTGCCGCTGGAGCGCGGCCTGGAATGCCTGGAAGAGCTGCGAGCGGCCGTCGACAAGGCCGGCCACGGCGTGCTCTTCCCCTTCGAGTGCCGTTACGTCGCGGGGGAGACCTCCTGGCTGTCGCCATTCCACACTGCCCCGCGGATGGCGATCTCGGTGCACCAGTACTGGAAGCGCGACCCGGAGGCGCTCTTCGCCACCGCCGAGCCAGTGCTGCGGCGGTACGGCGGCCGGCCGCACTGGGGCAAGATTCACTCACTGGGCGCGCGCGAGTTGGCCGAGCTGTATCCGCGATGGGAGGACTTCCAGCGCCTGCGCCGCGAGCTGGACCCGCGTGGGCGCATGCTCAGCCCCTATCTTCGGCGGCTCTTCGCGCCGGAGCTTGTGTGAAGCGGCGTCGGCTCATCACCGGTGGATTGGCCGCTTCGGCGTTGATCGGCGGAGGCGCCTGGCTACGCCCGGCGGCGCGCGCTGAGCCGCACGATCGCTACTTTGCGGATCTGCAGACCCTGATGCAGCGCGACGGCCCCGGCACGGCCTGTTTGGTGCTGGACCTCGATCGGCTCAACCACAATCTCATCGCGCTGCGCGAGAACATGCCGGCCGGCAAGCACTATCGACTGGTCTCCAAGTCGCTGCCCTGTCCCGACCTCATCGAGCAGGTGCTGGTAACGATGCACTCGAACCGCATCATGTGCTTTCACCAGCCTTTCGCGAATCTTCTTGCCCGAGACTTTCCGGACAGTGATCTGCTGCTCGGCAAGCCCATGCCGGTACCGGCAGCCGAGCGCTTCTACCAGCGCCTCCATCCGGGCCGCTTCGATCCGCAGCGCCAGCTGCAGTGGCTGGTCGATACGCCTGCGCGACTGGCCGCCTACGCCGAGCTGGCGCGCGCCCAGAACCTGCGCATGCGTATCAGCATCGAGATCGACGTCGGTCTGCACCGGGGTGGCGTCGACAACGACAGCGACTTCGTTGCCATGCTGCGCATGCTGCGAGACAACAGCCGGCATCTAAGGCTGTCCGGGTTCATGGGATACGATCCGCACGTCGTCAAGCTGCCTGCGCCGCTGGGCAGCCCCGATGCCCTGCAACAGCTGGCGAATGCGCGCTATGAGCACTACATTCGTCTGCTGCGCCGGGAGGCGCCGGACCTCCTCACGCTGCAGCAGGACCTGCCCATGGTCTTCAACGGTGCCGGCAGCCCGAATTTCGTCCTCCACGACGAGCGCGCGCCCACCAATGACCTCGCCATCGGCAGCGCGCTGCTCAAGCCTTCAGATTTCGACCTGCCGACGCTGGAAGCCTTCCGGCCCGCGCTCTGGATCACCACGCCTGTGCTCAAGAGCAGCGCCGGCCCGGAGCTACCCGGCGTCGAATGGGCGCAATGGCCGGCGCGACTGTGGAACCCGAATCTCACTCGCAGCCACTTCATCTACGGCGGCAACTGGATGGCCGACGCGCACTCGCCCGCCGGCCTGGCGCCGAATCCCCTCTTTGGTCGGAGCAGCAACCAGGAAATGCTCACCAGCGCGCCGGCAGCCGACCTCGCCCCGGGAGACTGGGTCTTCCTCCGACCACGCCAATCGGAGGCCCTGATGCTGCAGTTCGGGCCGTTATACGTCGTCCAGGCTGGCGCACTGGTCGATCGCTGGCCGGTGTTCGTCCCCGCCTGAGCCGCGCCGCCGGCGCCTCGACAAGCGGTACACGGACTGCAAGAGCGTGCGACGAAGGGTACAATCCATACCAGATTGGTTGGAATTGACCCCCATGAAGCTCGGCAAGCTTACAGACTACGCCACCGTGATCCTTACGGAGATGGCACGCGCACCGGAGCAGCGGCGCTCTGCCGTTGATCTCGCCCAGCGCACGCATGTCGCCGCGCCGACCGTCTCCAAGCTGCTGCGCCAGTTAGCGCAGGCGGGCGTGGTCGAGGCCACGCGCGGCGCCCAGGGCGGCTATCGCCTGGCGCACGCCCCCGAGCGCATCAGCATCGCCGACGTCGTCAACGTGCTGGAGGGCCCCATCGCGATGACGTCCTGCACGGTGCACGGCGACGGCTGCCCCATCGACGACCACTGTGGCGTGCGTAGCAACTGGTGGCGCATCAACGCCGCCGTCGAGCGTGCACTGGCCTCGGTGACGCTGGCCGACATGTGCGCGCCGCTGCCGGCTGCCGAGTTCCCGCTGCGGCGCATGCCGCAGGCCCCCTCTTCCGCAACCGCTGGAGCCTGAGCCATGGCCACGACCCAAGAGCTCGAACAAATGCTGAAGACCCGCGAGTACAGCGCGGGCTTCGTCACGGATATCGAATCGGATACCGTCCCGCCGGGCCTTTCCGAGGATGTCATCAGCGCCATCTCGGCCAAGAAGGGCGAGCCGCAGTGGATGCTCGACTTCCGCCTCAAGGCCTATCGCCGCTGGCTGAAGATGGAAACACCCAGCTGGGCGCATCTGGACTATCCGCCCATCGACTATCAGGCCATCAGCTACTACAGCACGCCCAAGTCCATGGCTGACGGCCCGAAGTCGCTGGACGAGGTCGACCCCAAACTGCTGGAGACCTACGACAAGCTCGGCATTCCACTGGAGGAGCAGAAGATGCTCGCCGGCGTGGCGATGGATGTCGTCTTCGACTCGGTATCAGTGGCGACCACCTTCAAGGAGAAGCTGGCCGAGGCCGGCGTGATCTTCTGCCCGATCTCCGAGGCTGTGCAGGAATATCCGGAACTGGTGCGCAAGTACCTCGGCACGGTCGTTCCCTTCGGCGACAACTTCTTCGCCGCGCTGAACACGGCCGTGTTCACCGACGGCAGTTTCGTCTACGTACCCAAGGGTGTGACCTGCCCGATGGAGCTGTCGACCTACTTCCGCATCAACGAGCGCAATACCGGCCAGTTCGAGCGCACCCTCATCATCTGCGAGGAGGGGGCATCGGTCTCCTATCTTGAGGGCTGCACGGCGCCGCAGCGCGACGAGAACCAGCTGCACGCCGCGGTTGTCGAGCTGGTGGCGCTGGACGACGCCGACATCAAGTACTCGACGGTGCAGAACTGGTATCCCGGCGACGAGAACGGCAAGGGTGGCATCTACAACTTCGTCACCAAGCGCGGTGACTGCCGCGGCAAGCGCTCGCACATCTCCTGGACGCAGGTCGAGACCGGTTCGGCCATCACCTGGAAGTATCCGAGCTGCCTGCTCCGGGGCGACGATTCCCGCGGCGAGTTCTACTCGGTGGCCGTCACCAACGGCCGCCAGCAGGCCGATACCGGCACCAAGATGATGCACATCGGCAAGAACACCCGATCGACCATCGTCTCCAAGGGCATCTCCGCCGGTCGCTCCAACCAGTCCTATCGCGGACTGGTGCGCATGATCGAGTCCGCCGACGGCGCACGCAATCACACGCAGTGCGACTCGCTGCTCATCGGCGACCAGTGCGGCGCGCACACCTTCCCTTACACGGAAGTGCGCAACATGAGCGGCCAGCTGGAGCACGAGGCCACCACCTCGCGCATTGGCGAGGAGCAGCTCTATTACCTGACCAGCCGCGGCCTCTCGGAGGAGGACGCCGTGTCGATGATCGTCAACGGCTTCTGCCGCGACGTCTTCAAGGAGCTGCCCATGGAGTTCGCCGTCGAGGCCGGCAAGCTGCTCCAGGTTTCGCTCGAAGGCGCTGTGGGGTGATCGGTCTTGGAACCACAGATTTCACAGATTGCCGCAGCTTCTTCCGAGAAGCGTGATCCGGAAACCTTCGCAGTCATCGATGCGGCAATGGAGGCCCATCGCGAGCTCGGAAGCGGCTTTCTCGAAGCGGTCTACCAGGACGCGCTGGAACACGAGTTGACCATGCGTGAAATATCTTTTCGCAGTCAGGCTCCACTGCCGATTCATTACAAGGGCGCGCCCCTGCGGACGAACTACCGCGCCGATCTAATCTGCTTCGACAGCATCATTGTCGAGTTGAAGACTGTCGATCAGCTCGGTGCGCCCGATCAGGCGCAAGCCATCAATTACCTAAAAGCCACTGGCTTGAAGAAGGCGCTATTGCTCAACTTCAAGCCATCCAGTCTGCAATACCGGCGCATCGTTCATCGCCTTTAAATCTTTCCAATCTGCGAAATCTGCGGTTCTAACCATGCTCGAAATCAAGAATCTCCACGCCAGCATCCACGACGAGCCCATCCTCAAGGGCCTGGATCTGAGCATCAACGCCGGCGAGGTCCACGCCATCATGGGCCCCAACGGCGCCGGCAAGTCCACGCTCGGCCACGTGCTGGCCGGACGCGAGGGCTACGACGCCACCGAAGGTAGTGTCACGCTGGACGACCGCGATCTGCTCAAGATGGACACCGCCGAGCGCGCCTCGGCCGGGCTCTTCCTGGGCTTCCAATACCCGGTGGAAATCCCGGGCGTCAGCAATATCCAATTCCTGCGCGCAGCCTACAACGCTCAGCGCAAGGCTCGCGGCGAGGAAGAGCTCGACGCCATGGCCTTCCTCAAGCATGTGCGCCAGCACCTCGACACGGTCGGCATGGACAAGGACATGCTCCACCGGGGCGTGAACGAGGGCTTTTCTGGCGGCGAGAAGAAGCGCAACGAGATTCTGCAAATGCTTGTGCTCGGACCGCGCATGATCATCCTCGACGAGACCGACTCCGGCCTGGATATCGATGCGCTGAAGACCGTTGCGCAAGGCATCAACACCATGCGCGGCCCCGAGCGCGCCATCCTGCTCATCACGCACTATCAGCGCCTGCTCGACTACGTCGAGCCGGACCGCGTACATGTGCTGGCCGAGGGCCGCATCAGCAAGAGCGGTGGCCCGGATCTGGCGCGCGAGCTCGAGGCCCACGGCTACGCCGGCATCGAGAACAGCGCGGCATGAGCCTGACCGACCAACTCCAGCCTCTCTTCGAGCGCCTGCCAGAGGACAAGCGCGCGGCGCGCCGTGCTTTCTGGGATCGGCTCGTCGCGGAAGGCTTTCCAGGCACGAAGCATGAGCGCTGGCGCTTTACCGATCTCGCCGGCGCAGTGGCCGAGCCGCCGACGAGCCCGGGCCCGGCGCAGATCGAGCTGCCGAGCTTTGAGGGCTTGCGGCGCGTGGGCTTCATCAACGGACACACCCAGAGTGTCGATGACCGCGAGCGCCTCGAGGCGCCGGCAACGTCGGTGAGCGATCCCAGCGACCTGGTCAATGCCGCACTCGCCGCCTCGGGCTTGCAGTGGCAACCCGAGGGCGATGACACGGCACTGCATCTCTGCACGCGCAGCACCGAAGGTTCGGTGCATCTGCGCCATCGCATCCACGTTCCGACCGGCGCCCACGCCGTGCTCTACTGGGACGATCTCGCCGAGACGGATGCCGACTTCGGCACGCAGACGCTGGAGATCCAGCTCGACGACAACGCCCGGCTCGACGTGGCGCGCAGCCACCTCAACAACGCCGGTGGACCGCAGTTGCTGCGCAGCGAGGCGCGACTTGCGGCGGGAGCGACGTTGAACATGACGGGCTTTGACGCCGGCTCCGGCTTGAGCCGACACAACCTGCAGATCATGCTCGACGCGCCTGGGGCACGGGTCCTCCTCAATGGTGTTTACGCACCCTTCGCCAAGGGCCACATCGACACCTTCGCCAGTGTCGACCACGCCAGTCGCGAGACCGTCAGCCGCATGCACTTCCGCGGCCTCGGAATGGAAAAGGGCACTGGCCTGCTGACCGGGCGCGTGCACGTGCATCGCGACGCGCAGAGGGCCGACTCGGACCAGCAGCTCGCCGGGCTGTTGCTCTCGCCGAAGGCACGCATCAACGCCAAGCCTGAGCTGGAGATCTACGCCGACGACGTCGTCTGCGCGCACGGTAATGCCATCGGCCAGATTGACGAGAACGCCCTGCACTATCTGCAGACACGCGGCATTGACCGCGCCACGGCGCGCGCGATGCTAATCAGCGGCTTTGCGGCCGAGACCCTCGCCTTTCCCGCGAACGAGGGTGCACACGCGGATCTGCTCAAGGCGCTGGACAACGCGCTACAGCACGCCGACTGGAGCGAGACGCCGTGAATGCTCCCGATACCCTTACCGCCCCTATCGACGTAGCCGCCGTGCGCACGCAGTTCCCGGTGCTCGCCCAGCGCGTGCACGAGGACAAGCGCCTGGCCTACCTCGACAATGCCGCCACCACGCAGAAGCCCGAAGCGGTGCTGAAGGTGATCGACGGCTACTACCGCTTTGATAACAGCAATGTCCACCGCGGAGTGCACGCGCTGGCCGCGCGCGCCACGCAGGCCTACGAAGACGCCCGCGCCACCATCGCCCGCTTCTGCGGCCACACCCCGGAAGCCACGGTCTTCACACGCGGCACTACCGAGGCCATCAATCTGGTCGCCTACAGCTATCTGCTGCCCAAGCTCGAAGCGGGCGACGAGATCCTGCTCACCGAGATGGAGCACCACGCCAACATCGTGCCCTGGCAGCTCGTCGCCGAGCGCACGGGCGCGAAGATCGTGGTCGCGCCGGTGCGCGATGACGGCAGCCTGGATATCGACACCTGGCGGGAACGACTCGGCCCGCGCACACGCATGGCCGCCTTCGTGCACGTCTCGAACACCCTCGGCACGGTGAATCCGATCGCCGAAATGGTCGAGATGGCACGCGCCGCCGGCGTGCTCACCCTCATCGATGGCGCCCAGGCTGTTGCGCATATTCCACTGAATTTTCATGATCTTGGTGCAGACTTCTATAGCTTTTCCTCACACAAGCTCTACGGCCCGACCGGCTTCGGCGTGCTGCTGGCGAAGCCGGAGCATCTCGACGCCATGCCGCCCTGGCAGGGCGGCGGCGACATGATCGATACCGTCAGCTTCGAGGGCACGACCTTCGCCGAGCCGCCAGCGCGCTTCGAGGCCGGCACGCCGCATATCGCTGGCGCGATCGGCTGCGCAGCGGCCATCGACTGGGTGTCGGGGGTCGGCCTCGACGCCGCGCGCGCCCACGAGACGCATCTGCTCGAACAGACCATGAGCGCCATCGCCGATATTCCGGGCCTGCGCGTGCTGGGCACCGCGCCGGACAAGGCGGCGATCATCGCCTTCAACCTCGACGGGGCCCACGCCTCGGATATCAGCTCGCTGCTCGATATGCAGGGTGTGGCCGTGCGCGTCGGTCACCACTGCACGATGCCGCTGCACAGCCGCTTCGGTCTCACCGGCAGCGCGCGCGCCTCCTTCGCCATCTACAACGACGACGAAGACGTCGCCCAGTTCGCCGCGGCGCTGCGCAAGGCCGCCAAGATGCTGGGCTAAGGCACACATACACCGGCCCCGCCAGCCGGTGCAATCAGCCGACGCTGTCAGCCGTAGATCAGGCCATCGCTTCCAGGACTTCCGCCGCCGCGCGCTCGCCGGAGTTCAGCGCGCCCTCGATGTAGCCGCACCAGGCCTCCGCAGTCTCGGTACCGGCCCAGTGCACGGCGCCGCAGGGCTCGCGAAGCGCCGGGCCCAACCGGCTGAGGGTGCCCGGCGTGGGCACGCCGGTATAACAGCCGCGGCTCCAGGGATCGGCTATCCAGTCCTGGTCGACGTAGTCGAGCGGCTCCGCGGCTTGTGCACCGAATGCAGCGACGAGGCTGTCGATGACCGCGCAGCGACGGGCCTCGGCTTGGCCACTCCAGCGCACCGCCTCGGTGCCGTCGATGAAGCCCACTAGCGCACCGCAACTGCCGTCGGCCGGCGAGTTGTCGAAGACCGGGCTGAACACGGCCGAACTGCCGACGTACTCGCCGGACAGGCCCTGTTCGCGCCAGAAGGGACGCTCGTAGGCGATCTGGCACTTGATGACCGAGCCCATCGGCATGCGCTGGGCGAGCTGCTCACGCGCCGCGCTGATGCCCTGCATCGCGATGCGCCCGGACAGTGCCGGCGCCATGGCGACGATGAGCCGCCGCGCGCGATAGGTGACGCCGTCGGCGCGCACGCTGACGCCCTCCGCGTCCTGATCCACCGCCTGCACAGGTGTGGACAGGCGCAGCTGCGCCTGCAGGGGCTCGGCGAGATGGCGTGCCAACGCGTGCATGCCGCCATCGACGGTCGCGGCCTGTGCGCCGTCGGTGGTGCTGGTGAGTGCCTCGACGCTGCCATTGGCAGCCAGATAGTGCAGAAAGGCCAGCATGGAGAGCTGATCCGGTTCGACGCAAAACACCGCACGCGTCGCCACGTCAAAGAGTGCGCGGCCGCCCGCTGTAGGCAGATTCCGGTTGCGCCACTGCGCGACAGTGCACGCGTCCAACTGCTCGGCGTCTGCCGCAGTCCAGGGCGCGGCGGCGGACACACGCTGCTGCAGCCGCCGCAGGCGCCACAGCGCCCAGCCCATGCCCAGCAGTGCCCCCGGTGAGACCGGTGGAATCAGCCCGCGGTAGCGGCGCTGACGACCGCCAGCAGCGAGCAGCTTCTGGCCTTCGGTGTACTGCGGCAGCAAGGGACGCCCGGCCTCGCCGGCCAGCATCGAGAGTCGCTCGTGGCCGACCCCAACCCATTGCCCACCAAGATCGATAGTACGACCCGCAAGCTCGCCCGGCATGACACGACCGCCGACGCGATCGCGCGCCTCCAGCAGCAGCACCCGGCAGCCGGCGGAGCGAAGCCGCTGCGCCGCCGCCAGCCCCGCGAAGCCGGCACCCAGCACGATGACATCCGAATCGACATCGTTCATGACGTCGCCCCATCCGTTTGCGCCCGAAGCATCGCCACGGCAGCATCCAGACGCGCCTTCACGGCGTGCGCATCGCCGGTGGCCAGGAATTGCAGGATCAGCCCGTCCATCATCGCCACCATCGCTCCGGCGAGGACATCCAAGCTCGCTTCATCGTGCACCTGGGCGTCAGCGGCGCGAAGGGCGCACGCAAGCATGGCGATGTAGCCCTCGTACTGCCGGCGTGCCAGATCGGCCCCTGCCCCGCCATGCAGCGCGGCCAGCGTCAGCTCGTACTGAGCGCGCTGCAGCTCGGGATCGGCGCAGACGTGCGTCCAGTAGGCTTCGGCAAGGCGCTCCAGGGCTACGCCCAGCGACGGCGCGCCGCGACAGGCCTGCTCGATCGTCGCGCGAGTTCGCCCGTGTACCGCCTCCAGCACCGCCGCGAGCAAGGCCTGCTTGTCTGGAAAGAGGTAGTGCACCATCGCCGCATGCACGCCAGCCTCGGCTGCGATCGCGCGCGTGCTGGCAGCCGCAATGCCGCGACGCCCGATGACGCGCACGGCTGCGGCAAGCAGCGCTTCACGGCGCGCCTCGGCGTCGCCGCCGCCGGACGGACGCCCACGCCTTGGCTCGATTCGTTCCCTGGATTCCTTCTGCTGCATTTTATTCGTCATTTGCCGAATTATGGCGGGTGATCTTCCATGCCCGCAAGCGATAACACTCCCTCTATGAGGGCTAAGATCGCCGCATGCCCGATTCAGCTTTCATACGCAACGGATCGGTCGCGCTCGCGGCCGCTGTCGGTCTGGTGCTGGCAGGCCTCTCTGGCGCGTCGGCGCAGCTGCCATCCAATTGGCCGGAACTCGGCACGATCGAAGCAGATGGCGCTCGCGTTTCCGCACTGGCTATCGACCTGGAGACCGGCCGCACTCTCGCTCAGCGCAACCCGTCGGCGCGCCTGATTCCCGCCTCGCTCAGCAAGCTCTATACAGCGGCCGGCGCATTGCGTCACTGGGGACCGGAGCACCGCTTCGTGACGCGCCTGCTGGGCGCCGAGCCCACCGGCGATGGCCGTATCGACGGCGATCTGGTGATGCTCGGCGGCGCCGACCCGGATCTCGGCCGGGAAGAGCTCCGCACGATGGTCGCCGCCCTGCGCGCACGCGGCGTGGCGCATGTCAGCGGCGACCTCATCATCGACGAGAGCCTGCTCGGACGCATCGAGTGCCAAACGAGGGATCGCTGCGAGGCGCGCGCACAGAGCAGTTATGCCTTCGACGGGCCGCTTTCCGCCGCGGGCATCGATTACGGCAGCCTTGAGGTCACCATCCGCCCGAACGCCAAGACCGGTCAGGAAGCCACGGTCCGCCTGGCCCCGGCGCATCTGCCCGAGCCGCAGATTCGCGGTCATGTCCGCACTGTCCCGGCCGACGGTGCGCTGGCGCTTTGGCTGCGTCGAGAAACGCCGGATGCCGGCCCGCCCCTGCTCCACATCAGTGGCCAGATTCCACGCGGGCACGCACCGGTGAAACGCTCGCGCTCGGTGGGTGACGCGGCAGCTCATACCGGTCGCGTGCTGCGCCAGTTGCTGCGCGCCGGGGGCGTTCGCGTTTCCGGGGAAACGCGCGTGCGCAGCGAAGCCGATACCGCCATTGGCGAACTGCACGAGCTGGCGCGCGTTGAAAGTGCACCTCTGGCAGAGCAGCTGCGTCGCATGCAGCACTATTCGAATAACTACATGGCCGATCTGCTCACCCTGCACCTGGCGCACGAGCTTAATGGCGCGCCGCTGGCGCTATCCGAGGCAGCGGACCTGCTTATGGAAGGACGGAAAAGCGATACGGCGACCGAGACCGCCGCACTCCTGGACAGCGGCAGCGGGCTATCGGTGAGCAGCAAGCTATCGGCAAGGGATCTGGTAGATCTTCTGGTAACGACCTACGACGACCCGGCGCTGTTTCCGAGCTTTCTGGGCAGCCTGCCGGTGCCGGCGTTCTCCAACTCTGGTCAACTGCGCGGTGGCGATACGCTCTGGCAACGGCGCATCGCTGCCAAGACCGGCTGGCTCAGCGAGCCGGTGGGCGTGCGCGCGGTAGCCGGCTACGCGCGGACGCTTAGTGGTCGCTGGATCGCCTTCGCCATCGTGCTGAACGGCACAGAAAAAAGGCCGGCGCTTGCGCGCCGGCCCAGTCTTTCCGCGATCCGACAAGATGTCACCTCGCTGATTGCGGCCTACTAGCTACTGCCGCTATCAATCCTCGCTGTCGTCGTCAGTATCGTCATCCGTATCATCGTCGCTGTCTTCATCGCTGTCATCGTCATCGTCGCGCTCGATCTCGGTGGCGTGGAAGGTATCGGCGGTGACACCTTCGTAGCGCCCATCAACCTCTACCCGATCACCGACGCCGAGGGAGGCGAAGAAGCTGGCGGCGTCGCTGTCGTCGAATGCGGTGTTGCCGTCCACCTGTACCTGCACACCCGAAACATCCAGAGTGCCCGCAGCCTCATCGAAGCTGCGAACGATGCCATCGATCTTGTCGTCATCCCCGTCGTCGTCCTCGCGCTCGACACGAACTGCGCGCAGGGGGTTGCCACCGTCCGCCGGCTCGCGCGCAGCGATCTCGACGTAGTCGCCCTGGGCGAGATCACCGAGCTCGAAGCGCCGGTCATCATCGCGATCGTCACTGAGCCGCGCGCTCGCATCAACGGCCACGCGTACGCCGAAGATGTCGATGCCCATATCGTCGGCTGACTGCACTGGACCGGTCAGCTCAACCGAGCCAGCATCGTCGTCGCGGTCGCTGCCGAAGTCGTCATCGAAGGAGATCTCGCTCGCAAGCAGCGTGCCGTCTCCAATGACGATTCCTTCAACCTCGACCGCGGCATCGACCGCGATATTCTGCGGGCCGCCATCATCGAACTCGGTGCGACCGTCAAAGCGCACCGTCACGCCGCGCAACAGGAAACTGCTGGCGTCTATCACTTCGTCGATGCTGCCCTCCAGCTCCACCTCGGTGTTGTCCTCGTCGAGGAAGTCGCGGAAGGCGTCATCGTTCTCCTCGTCGACCTCGTCGGCGATAAGGACGCCGCTTTCGAGACTGCCTTCAACCTCGACGAGCAGCCCGTCCATGAGTGCCCCGTCGTCGTCGATGTCCAGCTCGGCCGCGGAATAGTCAACGCTCAACTCGCCGATACGGAAGCTCTGCGCGCCCTCGTCCAGGCCAGCCACGCGTCCGACCACCTCAACCTCATCGCGGTCGTCGTCGCGCCCGATGTAGCTGGCCGCGACACCCTCACCGACCGTGCGGCGGCCGCTGACTTCCAGCCGGTCACCGACGCTGATATCGGTCAGCGCGAGGCCGTCGAGCACCGTCGCCGGGACCACGCGTACGTGCTGGCCTGCGACCGTGAGCGTCTCTGCAACGCTGTCGACCGCACTTACCGGCCCCGAGATCGTGGCGTCATAACGTACGGTCTGCGCACGCAGCGTGCCGTCGTCGTCGCGCGTGGCCTCGACCTCGACGATCTGCCCGACACGAAGCGCCTCTTCAGACCCGCCCGCATCGCGGATGACGAAATTGGCGTCATCGGTGACGAAGCGCCGCTCACCGACACGAACGCTGCCGAAGCCGGTGACCGCACCGCGCACGAAGACCTTGGAGGTCACTCCGGTGCCGTTGACGTCGCCGAGGGCCGGATTGGTATCCCCGCCCCCGCCGCAGGCCGCGACTGCCAGGCCGAGGGCAGCCGGCGCGAGCATGCGTCGAATGATGTCTGCTGTGCTGATCATGCGTAAGGTCCTCCTTCAGGGGGGGTCATGTCGAAGTAATACAGGCCAACGCCGGTGAAGCGATCCTGGCCGGGGTCTTCGGCGCTCGTCGCGCCGATATCGTTGTTGAGGGATTCGAGCCACTGCTGCCCCTGCTCCCGGACGAGAGCTTCAAGGCGTTGGCATCCGGCCTCGTCGAGGCCGCGGAAGACGAGCTTTCGCTCGATACGTGGTTCATCACCGCGCAGGTTGTGATCGATGGTGTCGACCAGCGCGGCCGCGTTCTCGCCGAGGAAAGGAATCCGGTCGGCCTCATCACCACCGCCCGGAATGAAACCGCGTTTGCAGAGCCGTACGGACTCCTGGCGTCGCTCGACGATCTCCATGCGCTGCAGCTCGCGCAGCAGCGTCTGCCACGGCAGATCGCAGCCCACCGCACGCACCAGGGCCCTGAAGCTCCCCGACTCGCCTTCCACGAGAAGCTCGCGCGGCTGGCCGTCCGCATCCGTCCAGTCCGCACCACGCAGCCAGTACGTAACCACGCGATTGAGCGGGTGACGTCCGCCGAGCCGCTCGTCAGAGCCTTCGCCGTCAAGGTCGACCAGGCGCGCCACCTCGGCGCGTGTCAGGCCGGTCAGCGTGGCAACCCGGGATTTATTGGTCGGGCGACCACCGATGCCGTAGGCCTCACGGGCGACATCCACGAAGGCCTTCTTTGCGATGTCGTGGAAATCGCGCGTGGTCAGTCCGTGCCGCATGGCAATCCGCGCAACGGGGCGCAGAAGCTGGTAAAGACTGTTCGCTAGTAGCGTCTTTATTTCCATATTTGGTATATTTACTACCAATATTGAATTTCGTCAAGGCACGCGTCATACCGACGATGAAATCGACCAAAGTTGCGGTGACGATCGGCGCTCTTGCCGATAGGCTTGCCGCACATCCGAACGAAGAGATCGATCCATGGCGAAGGCTGCGCAGCGCATTCCGGTCACCCTTCTCGAAGGCGACGGTATCGGTCCCGAGATCGTCGCGGCGAGTTGCCGGGTTCTCGACGCGCTCGGCGCACCTTTCGACTGGGAACCCCAGCCCGCCGGTCTGAGCGCTGTCGACAGCCACGGCGACCCGCTGCCGCAGGCAACGCTGGATAGCATCCGGCGCAACGGCCTGGCGCTGAAGGGGCCGCTGACCACCCCGGTGGGTAAGGGCATCCGATCGATCAACGTCCGTCTGCGCGAGGAGTTCCAGCTCTACGCCAATTTGCGACCCGCGCGTACCATCGTCGAGGGCGGCCGCTTCGCGGACATCGATCTGGTGCTGGTGCGCGAGAACCTCGAGGGTTTCTACGTCGGCTACGAGCACTACATTCCGGTTGGCGGCGATCCCAAGGCCGTGGCCGAGAGCGCCGGCATCAATACCCGTGAGGGCTGCCGCCGCATCGCCGAGTGGACCTTCGACTATGCCGCACGCCACGGCCGCAAGAAGGTCACCATCGTCCACAAAGCCAACATCCTCAAGCTGCTGACCGGACTCTTCCTGGAAACGGCGATGGAGGTCGGCAAGCGCTACGAAGGCCAGATCGCCATCGAGGAACGCATCGTCGACAACTGCGCCATGCAGCTGGTCATGAACCCCTGGCAGTTCGACGTGCTGCTGACCACGAATCTCTTCGGCGACATCCTCTCCGACCAGATCGCCGGGCTCATCGGCGGCCTCGGCATGGCCCCCGGCGGCAATATCGGCAAGGACGCTGCCATCTTCGAGGCCGTGCACGGCTCGGCGCCGGACATCGCCGGCAAGGGCCTCGCCAACCCCAGCGCACTGCTGCTGGCCGCCGCGATGATGCTGGAGCACGTCGACGAGCACGAGCGCGCCGAACGCCTGCGCACCGCACTGCACACCACCATCAACACCGACGGCATCCGCACCGGCGACCTCGGCGGCAAGGCCAGCACCGAGCAATTCGCCGACGGCCTGATCGCGCGGCTCTGACAGCGGTGACGCGCGACTGAATCGATGCTCAGGCGATAGCGACCAGCTCTCGCACCAGCAACTGCGCCGCCGTCTCCCCACGGAAACGATTCACGCTGAGCTGATAGACCAGTGCAACCCGCGCGCCGGGTGCGGCCATGCGCTCGGCACCGCCGAAATCGATGCCGGCCACCGTCACGCCGGCGGCGTCGAAGCGATAGCGGACATGGTCGCTGCCGACGATGCGCGCGTCGCGTACGACGAATAGCCCGTCGAAGACCGGCTCGGGGAAGGCCTGCCCCCACGGCCCGGCCGCTTCCAGGGCCAGGGCCGTATCCAGATTCAGTTCTTCGGCACCGAGCGCGCCGTCGGTCTCGAAGCGCGCCTCCAAATCGGCTTCGCTCAGCTGCTCGCGGCAAACCTTGTCGAAGACTTCGGCGAAGACCTCAAGCCGGCTGCGTTGAAGGCTGAGCCCGGCAGCCATGGCGTGACCGCCGAACTTGTCGATCAGCTCGGGCTGAGCTCGGTCCACTGCCGCGATGGCGTCACGGATGTGCAAGCCGGGGATCGAGCGCGCCGAGCCCTTGAGCACGCCCTCTTCGCTGCTCGGCGCAAAGGCGATGACGGGCCGGTGCGCGCTCTGCTTGGCGCGCGAGGCAACCAGACCGACCACCCCTTCGTGCCAACCATCCTCGTAGAGGCAGATGCCTACAGCGTCCTCGATCACACGGGCGGTCTCGCTGCCGGCGACCATATCCGCCTCGATGTCCCGACGGGAACGATTCAGCGCGTCCAGTTCACCGGCCATGGCCAGGGCGGCCTCCGGCTCGTCGCAGAGCAGGCAGGCAACCCCCTGCCCCATGTTCTCGAGCCGGCCAGCGGCGTTCAGGCGCGGGCCCACCACGAAGCCCAGCGTGGCGGCATCGGCGTTCTCGGCCTCCCGGCCGGCGATCTGCAGCAGCGCATTGATGCCGGCGCTGGCCCGCCCGGCACGAATCCGGGCCAGACCTTGGGCGACAAAGACACGGTTGTTGTGATCCAGCGGCACGACGTCCGCCACCGTGCCCAGCGCCACAAGATCGAGCAGACCGGCCAGCGCCAGCCGGTCGCGCCCCAGTCGGGCGCGTAGTGCGGCGAGCAGATAGAAGGCCACGCCGACGCCGGCAAGCGCCTTGCTCGGAAAACCGTCGCCGGGAAGATTCGGATTGACGATGGCGTCGGCCGCCGGAAGCTCCGGGCCGGGCAGATGATGGTCGGTGACGATGACCTGCATGCCCAGGGCCTGGGCGTGCGCGACGCCCGTGACATTGGCGATGCCGCAGTCCACCGTAACCAGCACTTCGGCTTCCCGGGCGTGAGCCGCATCGACCAATGCCGGCGACAGGCCATAGCCCATCGTGAAGCGATCGGGAATGACGTGATCCAGATGCTTGGCACCCAGAGCGCGCAGACCGCGCAGCAGCAGCGCCGTGCTGGTGGCGCCGTCGGCATCGTAGTCGCCGGCAATGCAGATGCGGCGGCCCGCGGAGACGGCCTCGGCGAGCAAATCGGCAGCCGCATCGAGGCCACCCAGGCCATCCGGCGGCAGCAGACGGCTCAACCCATAGTCGGCCTGCGCAGACTCGGCGACGCCACGTCCCGCGTAGACCCGCCGCACCACCGGATGCAGCGATCCCGGCAGCGCCCCGGCGCCGTCAGCATTGCGGCGCAGTAGCGGCAGATGCGCTGCGGCGTCGCCACTCACGCCATCTTCTTGGCCAGCAGGTCGGCGATGGCGCCGCGCTCGGCGGGCACCTTGACGATGTGATCCAGCGCACCGCGCATGGCGATCTCGGGATCCTTCAGGCCGTGGCCGGTCAGTGTGCAGACAACGGTGCTGCCGTCCGCGATCTTGCCGCGCTTGATGTCGCGCAACGCGCCCGCCAGCGAAGCCGCCGAGGCCGGCTCGCAGAAGACGCCTTCGCGCTCGGCGAGCTTGGCCTGCGTATCGAGAATCTCCTCGTCGGAAAGCTCGTCGAACCAGCCGCCGGATTCCTTCTGGACCACATGTGCCGGCTCCCACGACTGCGGATCGCCAATACGGATGGCGGTAGCCACCGTATCGGGATCAGCCACCGGCCCGCCGCGCATGAAGGGCGCGCTACCGGAGGCCTGAAAGCCCAGCATGACGGGCCGGCGATCCGTCATCGCCGGATGCGGTGCACGGCAATCGCCGGCGCAAAAGGCGCAGGCGGGCGTGCCCTGCCCGATGGCTTCGGTATAGCCAATCCAGTGCGCGGTGATGTTGCCCGCGTTGCCGACCGGGAGACAGTGATAATCGGGGGCCGCGCCGAGCGCGTCCACGATCTCGAAGGCCGCCGTCTTCTGCCCCTGCAGGCGATAGGGATTGATCGAGTTGACGATGGTCACCGGGCTGGTCTCGCCGACTTCCTTGACCAGGCGCATGCCGGCGTCGAAATTGCCTTCGATCTGCACGATGACCGCGCCGTGCATGACCGCCTGCGCCAACTTGCCGGCGGCGATCTTGCCGTCGGGCACCACCACCAGCGCGGTGATGCCGGCGCGCGCGGCGTAGGCAGCAGCAGCAGCCGAAGTATTGCCGGTGGAGGCGCAGATCACCGCCCGCGCGCCCTCGTCGACGGCCTGCGTCACGGCCACCGTCATGCCGCGATCCTTGAAGGAGCCGGTGGGGTTCAGGCCCTCGTACTTGACCAGGATGCGCCCGCCGAAGCCGACGTCGCGCACCAGGTTATCCAGTTCGATAAGCGGCGTGTTGCCCTCGCCGAGGCTGATGGCGCGTGCCTCCGCCGAGATCGGGAGCCGGTTGCGATAAGCCTCGACGAGGCCGGTGTAACGATGGGGCATGAGTGTCTTTATTCCGGTTTCAGGAGCATCGCATACTGCTTGAATAAATAACTATAATTATATGAATTTTATGAAAATATTCGAAGTATGCGTTCAATGATAAAGCGCTCTGGATTTCAGTCGCCCGGGTGCTCGACGCGCAGACGGGTGACTTCGCCGTGGACGAAGCCCAGCTGCTTGATGGCATCCAGCGCCTCGATGACCTGCGACTCGCTGACCACCGAGGTGATCATGGCAATGACCGCATCCTTACCACCGCGCGGCTCGCGCTGATAGATGGCTTCGACGCTGATGGCGTGATCCGCCAGTATCGAGGTAATCGCGCGCAGTACGCCGGTCTCGTCAGCGACCTGCAGCCGCAGATAATGACTGCTGCGTGTCTCGGCGAGACTGCGCACGGGCATTGGTCGGATGGCGCCATCACCACTGGACAGCGCCGGCACGCGCGAACGACCACCGTCGCGAGCAATGTCGATGATATCGGCCCAGACCGCCGAGGCAGTGGCGTCGCCGCCTGCTCCGGGCCCGAAGTAGCCAGTGTCGCCCACCGCGTCGCCGCTGATGACGACGGTATTGAGCACGCCATCCACCTTGGCGAGCAGCTCGGTCTCGGGCAGCAGCGTCGGCTGCACGCGCAGCTCGACGGCATCACCGCGCCACTTGGCGATGCCGAGATGCTTGATGCGATAGCCGAGCTGGCGCGCCAGATCGATGTCCTTGGTGACGATGCCGCGAATGCCCTCGCAGGTGACTGCATCGAAGCTCAGCGGCATGCCGAAGGCGATGGCGGCGAGGATGGCGAGCTTGTGCGCGGCGTCGATGCCGTCGACATCGAAGCTGGGGTCGGCCTCGGCGTAGCCCAGACGCTGCGCGTCGGCCAGCACCTCGTCGAAGGCCACGCCCTCATCGGCCATGCGCGTCAGAATGTAGTTGCCGGTGCCGTTGATGATGCCGCTGAGGCCGTCGATGCGGTTGCCCGCGAGCCCCTCGCGCAGCGCCTTGATGACCGGGATACCACCGGCCACGGCGGCCTCGAAGGCCACCGGCACGCCGGCGGCGGCGGCGCGCTCGAAGAGGGCGTTGCCGCGTTCGGCGATCAGTGCCTTGTTGGCCGTGACCACCGGCTTGCCGGCGTCAATGGCGGCCTGCAGCAGCGCTTCGGCCGGATCGAGGCCGCCGATCAACTCGACGACGACGTCGACGTCGTCAGCACGGACCACCGCCATCGGATCGGTTTCGATGCGGATATCGCTCAGGTCGCAGTCGCGCTGGCGCGAGGTATCGCGCGCACTGGCGGCCGTGATGACGACCCGGCGGCCAGTGCGCTCGGTAATCAGCGCCGCATTGCGCTGCGCCAGCCGCACTACGCCCTGCCCGACCGTGCCCAGGCCCAGCAGCCCGAGCCGAAGCGGCTCCGCCATCAACCCACCTCCCGAAACATTTTCTTGATGCCGCGAAGCGCCTGGCGCGTGCGGTGCTCGTTCTCGATCAGCGAGATGCGCACGTACTCATCGCCGTATTCGCCGAAACCAACGCCGGGCGAGACGGCGACCTTGGCCTCGGAGAGCAGCTTCTTCGAGAATTCCAGCGAGCCCATGGCGCGGAAGGGCTCCGGAATGCGCGCCCAGACAAACATCGTCGCCTTGGGCTTTTCGACCGGCCAGCCCAGGGCATTGAGGCCGTCACAGAGCACATCGCGTCGCGCGCGATAGATATCAGTGATTTCGGCGACGCAATCCTGCGGCCCTTCCAGCGCGGTAATGGCCGCCACCTGGATAGGTGTGAACATGCCGTAATCCAGATAGCTCTTGATGCGCGCCAGCGCGGCGATCAGCTCGCGGTTGCCGGCCATGAAGCCGACGCGCCAGCCCGGCATGTTGTAGGACTTGGACAGCGTGAAGGATTCCACCGCCACGTCCTTGGCGCCCGGCACTTCCAGGATCGAGGGCGCGCGATAGCCGTCGAAGACGATGTCGGCATAGGCCAGATCGTGGACGATCCACATCTCGTGCTCGCGCGCGATGGCGACGGCCTTCTCGAAGAACTCGCGTTCCACGCACTGCGTGGTCGGATTCGACGGAAAGTTCAGGATCAGCATCTTCGGCTTGGGCCACAGCTCGCGGATGGCACGCTGCAGCTCTTCGAAGAAGTCCACGTCCGGCCCGATGCGCACGTGCCGGATGTCGGCGCCGGCGATGACCACGCTGTAAGGATGAATCGGATAGGCCGGGTTCGGCACCAGCACGGTATCGCCGGGGCCCAGGGTGGCCAGCGCCAGATGCGCCAGGCCTTCCTTGGAGCCAATGGTGGCGATGGCCTCGTTCTCGGGGTCGATCTCGACGCCGAAGTGCTGCTGATACCAGGTCGCGATGGCGCGGCGCAGTCGCGGCACACCACGCGACACCGAATAGCGATGCGTATCGGGCCGCTGCGCAGCCTCCACCATCTTGTCGACGATGTGCTTCGGCGTCGGCCCGTCCGGGTTGCCCATGCCGAAATCGATGATGTCCTCGCCGCGGGCTCGGGCCGCCTTCTTCAGATCGCCAACGATGTTGAAGACGTAGGGAGGCAGTCGCTGGATGCGCGGGAACTCGGTCTGCACGGCGGACTCGGAAATGGCGAGGAACGGCGCGCCGGCGCTGGGCCGACGCGGAAAGCCCGACATTCTACCCGTCGGCGGGCAACAGGCGTAGAGGGTCCACCGGCTTGCCGGCCTTGCGGATCTCGAAATGCAGCATCGACTTCTGCGCGGGGCCACTGCCGACCTCGGCGATCACTTCGCCAGCCGCCACCTCGTCGCCCTCCTCGGCCAGCCGTCGCCGGTTGTAGCCGTAGGCGCTGAGGTAGGTCTCGTTGTGCTTGATGATGATCAACTCGCCATAGCCCTTCAGCGCGCTGCCGCTGTAGACCACGCGACCGCCCGCCGCAGCCCGCACGCGGGCACCTTCCGCGGCGCCGATATCCAGCCCCTTCGATGACGGTAGCTCGAAGCCGCGCACGATTTCGCCCTTCAGCGGCCACTGCCAGTCGCCGACGGATCGCTCGGGCTCCTGCCGGCTCGGTGGCTGCGAGCTCGGCCGCGACGTCGTGCTGCGATCCCCGCCACGCGTCTTGCCGCCGTCATCGCTGCCGCGACCGCTGTCGGCGGTGCGCGTAGCGGGTGCCCCCCCATCGGGCGGGCTCAGGCGGAGCTTCTGTCCCGGCTTGATCAGGTAGTTGCGGCCGATGCCATTCCATCGCGCCAGATCGCGATAATCCACATCGTGCCGCAACGCGATGGAATACAGCGTATCGCCCGAGCGAACTTCGTATTGACCGTCCCGCGACCCGCCTTCCCAGCGCAGGGCCGACGCGCAAGCCGTGAGCAGCAGCGCGACTAACCCTAGCGCGAGGAAGCGCATCAGCGCAGCGCAACCACCAGCGCCACGGCCACGGTGGCGGCCACCATCAGCCAGCCGATGCGCTCCAGATGTCGCTCCAGCCAGGGCGTGGCCGCGGGTCCGAGCAGCCGCACCAGCCCGGCGACCAGTCCGAAGCGCAGGCCGCGGCCGACGACGGCACCGAGCACGAAGACGGGCAGCGCCATGCTGACGCTGCCTGCGGCGATGGTGAAGACCTTGAAGGGAATGGGTGTGAAGCCGGCCAGGAACATGGCCCAGAAGCCCCATTCACGGAACCAGACCGTGGCCTGTTCGAAGCCCTGCATGTAGCCCGCGCTTTCCAGCCAGGGACGCGCTGCCTCCATCATGCCCAGGCCGATGGCATAGCCCAGCAGCCCGCCCAGCACCGAAGTCACCGTCGTCAGCAGCGCCAGGCGCCACCAGCGCTGTGGTTGCGCCAGCGTCATCGGTGCCAGCATGACGTCGGGCGGAATCGGAAAGAAGGAGCTTTCCGCAAAGCTCACCGCGCCCAACCAGAAGGGCGCGCGCCGGTGCGCGCTGGCCGCCAGCATCCAATCGTAGATACGGCGGAAGATGCCGATCCGGGGGCGATCCGTTTCCAGAATGAGGGGATCCTCGCTCACGCCTTACCCCCCAGCAGCGGCACGAAGGCCACGGGCTGCAGCTCCCGCTGTTGCACACGACCATCGGACTGTTTGTCGGCGACGATAAGCTTCTGCCCACCGCTGCCGCCCAGCGGCATGACCAGCCGCCCACCTGCGCGCAGCTGCGAGATCAGGGCCTGAGGGAGCTGGGCCGAACCGGCGGTCACGATAATGCCGTCATAAGGCGCATGGCCGGGCCAACCGCCGGTGCCATCACCGTACTGACATACGACGTTGCCGTAGCCAAGCCTTTTCAAAGTCTCTCGCGCCTGCAGGCTGAGCGCGCGAATGCGCTCGACACTGAAGACATTGCCGACGAGTTCGGCGAGCACCGCCGCCTGATAGCCACAGCCCGTACCGATCTCCAGCACGCGCTTCGGCTTGGCCTCCATCAGCAGCTGCGTCATGATCCCGACGATCAACGGCTGCGAGATCGTCTGCCCCTGCCCGATGGGCAGCGCGGTGTTCTCGTAGGCGCGCCAGCGCATGCCTTCCGAGACGAACTCGTGGCGGGGAATGTGCCCGATGGCCCGCAACACGCGCTCATCGGTCACGCCCTGCTTGCGCAGATCCTCGACCAGCCGGCGGCGCGCCGAATCCGGCAGCAGAGGCGCACGCGACCCCGCTCCGGCCGCCATCACAGCAGCGACTCCACCCAGCTAGCCGTTCCTTCCATGGCCTCGTAGCGGGTCAGGTCGGTCACGATGGGCGTGATGGCCACGGCCTTGCGGGCAATGGCGTCGAAATCCGTGCCGGCGCCGCAGTCAGCTTCCGGTCCGGCCGCCCCCACCCAGTAGATCGGCCGACCGCGCGGGTCGGTATCCGGAACCATGGCCTCGGCGAGATGCCGGCGACCGAGTCGCACGACCTCGATGCCCGTGAGTTCGTCGAAGGGCACATCGGGAACGTTGACGTTGAGAATGGTGTCCGCCGGCAGCGGCTCGCGCAGCAGCTTGGCGACCAGCAGTCGCGCCACTCGCGCCGCCGTGGCGTAGTGCTCAGGCTCGAACTCGGTGCAGGACATCGCGATAGCGGGCGCGCCCAGAAAACGCCCTTCCATGGCCGCCGCCACAGTGCCCGAATACAGCACGTCGTCGCCGAGATTGGCGCCGTTGTTGATACCCGAGACCACCAACGCCGGCTTCTTGTCGAGCAGACCGGTCAGCGCCAAATGCACGCAGTCGGTGGGGGTCCCCTCGACGCACCAGACGCCATCTTCCTGCCGCTGCGCACGCAAGGGGTGCGAAAGCGTCAGCGAATTGCTGGCGCCGCTACGGTTGCGATCCGGCGCGACAATGTCGAGCGTGTACTCCTTGCCCAACTCGGCCGCCAACGCGCGCAGCCCCGGCGCGTTGTAGCCGTCGTCGTTGGAGAGCAGGAGGCGGGTCCGGGAACCGCTGGCGGAGGATGAGGATTGGGTAGACGCTTCAGACACTGCGCACTCGTTGTGGTCGACCATGGGCCGCGGATAGCATCGTGTTCGGCGGCGCGGTCGCGCCGCCGGAATCCAGGCCCGCAGCGCTCCGCCCGGCGCCACGGGCTGCCCCGATTGTAGCGCGAGCCATGCCCCAAAAGCCGAGCCCACCCGACGACCGGAATCGCGACGACAGCGACGACGACGCCTCGGCCTTCGCCGAGGCGATGCGTGGCGTCGTCCGGCACCAGCCGCGACGCATCGCCGAGCAGGCGCCACCGCCCGATGCACGGCCGCGACAGCGCGAGGCCGATGAGGCGGAAGCGCTGCGCGAAAGTCTGGAGCACACGCCGGAGGATGTGCTTATCGCCGCTGGCGACATCCTCGAGTACCGTGCGCCCGGCGTGCCCGAATCGGTCTTCCGGCGACTCAAGCGCGGGCAGTACCGCATCAGCGACGAGCTGGATCTGCACGGCATGAATCTACGCGAAGCCAAGCAGGCCGTACGCGGCTTCCTACTGGAATGCCGCGAGGCCGACCTGCGCTGTGTGCGCATCGTTCACGGCAAGGGGCTGCGCTCTGGGCAGGAAGGCCCCGTGCTCAAGCGCAGCCTCGACGGCTGGCTGCGCCACCGCAGCGACGTGCTCGCCTTTACCAGCGCCAAGCCGGCGCAGGGTGGCGCCGGCGCCGCCATCGTGCTGCTGCGTCAATCGGCGCGCTGAGCACGAGCCACCAGCACCACCGCGTGCGCGCTGATGGCGCGCTTCTCGCCGACAGCGTCCACGCCTTCCTTGGTGGTCGCCTTGACCGAGACCCGGTCAATATCGAGCGCCAGATCCTCGGCGATGCGCGCTCGCATGGCATCGATATGCGGCGCCAACCTCGGTACCTGCGCGATCACGCTGAGATCGACATTGCCCGGCGCGTAGCCGGCCTCGCCGATGAGGCGGCGCACCTCGCGCAGGAAACTGCGACTGTCGGCGTCGGCCCAGCGCGCATCGCTGTCCGGAAAATGCTGGCCGATGTCGCCGAGGGCAACGGCCCCCAGCAGCGCATCGCAGAGCGCGTGCAGCGCTACATCGCCGTCGGAATGCGCTACCACCGCATGTTCGCAGGCGATGAAGACGCCGCCTACGCATAGCCCCTGGCCGGCGCTCAGCCGATGCAGGTCGTAGCCGTGGCCGATGCGCCAGTCCGTCATGCGCGCTCCAGTAGCCAGGCCGCCAGCGGCCAATCATCCGGCGTCGTCAGCTTGATATTGCGGGCGTCACCGCGCACCAGGCGCGGGTGGTAACCCGCGCGCTCCATGGCCTGCGCCTCGTCGCTGCAGACCGCTCCCGCGGCCCTCGCAGACTCGATGGCCGTGGCCAGCACACCTAGGGGAAAGCATTGCGGCGTCTGCGCGCGCCAGAGCGCGGCGCGGTCCAGCGTGTCGGCCACCACATCGCCGTTGGCGCGCTTGACGGTATCGCTCATCGGTAGCGCGAGCAGGCCACCATCCGGTCCATCGGCCTCACTCAGCAGCCGCGTCAACGCCTCCGACGGCAGGCACGGGCGCGCGCCGTCATGCACCAGCACGTGCGCTTGCTCGTCCGCCCCGGCCGTACGCAACGCCGCCAGGCCCGCGGCCACCGAATCCATGCGCTCGGCGCCGCCATCGACTCGAATCAGGCCCTTGGAATCCTCGATGCCGGCGTCATCGAGGCTGGCATCGGCCGGCAGCACGACGGCAATCCCCGCAATACGCGTCGAAGCGCGCAGCGCCTGCAGGCTCCAGGCCAGTAGGCTCCTGCCGGCGAGTGGCCGGAACTGCTTGGGAACGCCATCGCCCATGCGGCTACCACTGCCCGCGGCAACGACCACTGCCCAGCAGTCCCCCGCCTCACTCATTGCGACGCCTTCAGGGCTCGTTGACGACGAGGAAGAACTCTTCCGATTCGCGCACCAGACCGAGCTGGCGCCGCGCCAGCGCTTCCAGCGCATCGGCGTCGGCGCCTTTCAGCGCATCGATCTCGGCGGCGACGGCGGCGTTGCGCGCCTTGGCCTCATCAATGTCCTCACGCAGCTGCTCGGCCTGCACGTGCATGCGGTGAACATCCGCGAGACTACCCACGCCGACCCACAGCCGGTACTGCAATCCCAGCAGCATCAGACCCAGCACAATGGCCAGCGCGTGTTTCATGCGCCGATGCTACCCCAAAGACACCGGAAATGCCGAGGTTCCAGGGTAATGCGCCTGCCGGCCCAGCTCGCGCTCGATGCGCAGCAGCTGGTTGTACTTGGCCATGCGGTCCGAGCGGCACAGCGAACCGGTCTTGATCTGTGTGGCCACGGTACCCACCGCGATATCGGCGATGGTGGCGTCCTCGGTTTCGCCCGAGCGGTGCGAGACCACCGAGGAATAACCAGCGTGATTCGCCAGATTGATGGCGTCCAGCGTCTCGGAGAGCGTGCCGATCTGATTTGGCTTGATGAGGATGCTGTTGCCGATGCCCTTGTCGATGCCTTCGGCCAGAATCTTGGTATTGGTGACGAAGAGGTCGTCGCCCACCAGCTGCACGCGATCGGCGAGCTTGTC
Organism: Algiphilus aromaticivorans DG1253; assembly: GCF_000733765.1. Taxonomy (NCBI): domain Bacteria; kingdom Pseudomonadati; phylum Pseudomonadota; class Gammaproteobacteria; order Nevskiales; family Algiphilaceae; genus Algiphilus; species Algiphilus aromaticivorans. Next base: position 1,552,777 of record NZ_JPOG01000001.1, read on the forward strand.
GCTGAGCAGCTTCCAACCCTTCCAGTCGTCCTCGGCGCAGCCGTCCTCGATGGAGATCACCGGATAACGGTCGCAGAGATCGGCCAGATAGTCGACGAAGCCCGCGGCATCGTAGCTGGCGCCCTCGCCCTTCAGGTGGTACTTACCGCCCGAATAAATCTCGCTGGAGGCCACATCCAGACCGAGCCAGATGTCCTTGCCCGGCTTGTAGCCGGCGACCTCGATGGCTTCGAGCAGGCACTCGAGAGCGTCGTTGTTGGACGCCAGATCCGGGGCGAAACCGCCCTCGTCGCCGACCGCCGTGCTCAAGCCGCGGCTGCCAAGCACCTTCTTCAGCGCGTGGAAGGTCTCGGCGCCCCAGCGCAACGCCTCGGAGAAGCTGGGCGCGCCGGCCGGCAGAATCATGAATTCCTGAATGTCGACATTGTTGTCGGCGTGGGCGCCGCCGTTAATGACATTCATCATCGGCACCGGCAGGCCGACCGCCTGCAGCCCGCCGATATGCCGGAACAGGGAACGGCCCGACTCGAAGGCGGCGGCGTGCGCAGTGGCGAGACTCACCGCCAGAATGGCGTTGGCGCCCAGACGATCCTTGTTGTCGGTGCCGTCGAGCGCAATCATCGTGGCGTCGACCAGCAATTGGTCCTGGGCATCGAGGCCGGTGACCGCCTTGGCGATCTCGCCCTCGACATTCTTCACAGCCTGGCGCACGCCCTTACCGCCATAGCGGACGTTCTTGCCGCTGCCGCCGTCGCGCAGTTCCACCGCCTCGCGAACGCCGGTGGAGGCGCCGCTGGGCGCGCAGGCGCGACCGCGCGCACCGGAGGCCAGCGTTACCTCGGCCTCGACGGTGGGGTTACCGCGCGAATCGATGATTTCCAGGCCGGTCACGGCCACGATATTGGACATTGAATGCTCCCTTGTGAAGAAAGAGTTGGGAAGCGCAGTTTTCGAAGTGTTCTAAAGATTATTAATAGCTTATTAGCTATTTTTCATCATTTACATGAACCCACGAAATCTGCGGTCAGCTAAGCGAGGGTCTGCTCGAGCAGCGGCGCGGACTTGACCACCCTGTCGAGCGCCACGAGCGTCTCCAGCAACTCGCCGATGCGTGCCAGCGGCAGCGAATTCGGGCCGTCGCAAAGCGCTTCCTCCGGCTTGGGATGCGTCTCCATGAACAGACCGGAGACGCCGGCCGCCACGGCCGCGCGGGCGAGCACGGGAATGTGCTCGCGCTGGCCGCCCGAGCTGCCGCCCTGCCCGCCCGGAAGCTGCACGCTGTGCGTGCCGTCGAAGACCACCGGCGCGAAGTCGCGCATCACGGCCAGACCGCGCATGTCGACGACCAGGTTGTTGTAACCGAAGGAGAAGCCGCGCTCGCAGAGCAGGAAGTTGTGATCAGCGACAGCCGTCATCTTGTCGATGACCTTGCCCATCTCCCAGGGGCTCATGAACTGGCCCTTCTTGACGTTGACGGGTCGACCAGTGCGCGCCACGCGCTGCATGAAGTTGGTCTGCCGGCAGAGGAAGGCGGGCGTCTGAATGACGTCGATGACCTCGGCCAGCTGTTCCAGCGGCGTGTCCTCGTGGACATCGGTGAGCACCGGCACGCCGATCTCGTCCTTCACCTTCTGCATGATGCGCAGGCCTTCCTCCAGACCGGGCCCGCGGTAGCTGGTATGTGACGTGCGGTTGGCCTTGTCGAAGCTGCCCTTGAAGATATAGAGGATGCCCAGCTTCTCGGCGATGGGCTTGATATGGGCGGCGACTTCCAGCGCCAGCGCTTCCGATTCCAGGGTATCGGGGCCGGCTATCAGGAAAAGCGGCTGATCGATGCCGATATCACGCCCGCAGAGCTTCATGCGGCCCCCTGCGCGTCGGTGGCTGCCTGCGCAGCCTCGACGACCTGATGCGAGTTGCGGTAGTCACGCGCGGCGCTGATGAAGCTGGAGAACAGCGGATGGCCTTCGCGCGGCGTCGACGAGAACTCGGGGTGGAACTGGCAGCCGATGAACCAGGGATGCTCGGCCAGCTCGACAACCTCGGCGAGGTGATCTTCCGGCGTCTCTCCGGAAATCCGCATGCCGGCCTTCTCCAGTCTTTCGCGATAAGTGTTGTTGAACTCGAAGCGGTGCCGGTGACGTTCCTCGATGAGCTCGGAGTTGTAGATGGCGCGCGCCCGCGAGCCGGCCGCCAGGCGCGCGCGCTGCGCGCCCAGTCGCATGGTGCCGCCCTTGGCAGACTCCAGGGTGCGCTGCTGCACCGAGCCTTCCGGGTCGTGCCATTCGGTTACCAAGGCGATGACCGGATGCGGGCAGTCCGGGTCGATCTCCGTGGAATGCGCGCCTTCGAGGCCGCAGACGTGGCGGGCGTACTCGATGACGGCCACCTGCATGCCCAGGCAGATCCCCAGGTAAGGAATGCCGTTCTCGCGGGCGTAGCGGCAGGCCGTGATCTTGCCCTCGATACCGCGTTCGCCGAAGCCGCCGGGTACGAGGATGGCGTCGCAGCCCTGCAATACGCGCTCGCCCTGGCGGGCAATGGTCTCGGCTTCGATGTAGCGGATACGCACCTTGGCGCCAGTGTGCCGACCGGCGTGCTCCAGCGCTTCGTTGAGTGACATGTAGGCATCCGCCAGATCGACGTACTTGCCAACCATGGCAACCTCGACCTCGCCGTCCTGCTCCTCGCGCGAGGTCACGACACGATCCCAGGCGGCGAGATCGGACTTGCGCGCAGGCAGACCGAAGTGCTCGATGACCAGATCGTCCAGCCCTTGCTGATGCAGCCAGGCCGGAATCTTGTAGATGTCGTCCAGATCCACCGCCGAGATGACCGAGCGTTCTTCGACATTCGTGAACATGGCGATCTTGCGCCGCTCAGTGTCCGGCAGCGGGCGGTCGCTGCGGCAGAGCAGAACATCTGGCTGGATACCGATGGAGCGCAACTCCTTGACGGAGTGCTGTGTCGGCTTGGTCTTCATCTCGCCGGAAGTTCTGACGTAGGGCAGCAGCGTCAGATGCATGTACATCGCCCGCTTACGCCCGACGCGAACACCCAGCTGACGGATCGCCTCCAGAAAAGGCAGAGACTCGATGTCACCGACGGTGCCACCAATCTCGGCGAGGCAGATATCGGCACCCTCGCCGCCACGTTCGATGGCCATCTGGATTTCGTCGGTGACGTGCGGAATCACCTGCACCGTCGAGCCGAGATAGTCGCCGCGACGCTCCTTCTCCAGCACGTTGCGGTAGATCTGCCCCGTCGTGACATTCGATAGCTTGCTGGTTTTGCCGTGCAGGAAGCGCTCGTAGTGGCCAAGGTCGAGGTCGGTCTCGGCGCCGTCGCGGGTGACGAAGACCTCGCCGTGCTGGAAGGGGCTCATCGTGCCCGCGTCCACATTGAGATAAGGGTCCAGCTTGATGATCTGGACCTTCAGTCCGCGCGTTTCCAGTACCGCCGCCAGCGAGGCCGCGGCGATACCCTTACCTAGTGAGGAAACCACCCCACCGGTGACGAAGAGATAATGCGGCTGTTTGACGTCAGTCATGGTGGCGGCGATGGGCAGAGGGCATCCGACTATTGTAGCCCGAGCGCTGCGGCTCATCCGCCAGCTTTTCGAGTGCGTTCCGCGGCCGACCGACACAACCCGCAAGCGCGTGTCGTGCCGGTCAGCGATACGCGCTGCTTACTCTGCGGGCGGACGGCCGATGGCGCAACTCGCGTGGACGTTCAGAGTGGCAGCAGCGGACAGCAGGCCACCCGAGAAGTCCAGACGCAGGCCATTGGCTTCGGCGCTCTCGGCCCCGAGCTCCGGCGTCGACAGCAACCGCACCTCCTCGTCACCAATGACACCGAGCAGCGAAAGCTTCAGCGGCAAGCCATTGCTGGCGCCGAAACGCTCCAGCTCCGTGCAATTCTCGCCGTTGATATCGCAGCTCACGGTCGCCACCTCGACGTTGGAGAGCAGCTCCAGGCTGAGCAGGCTGCTGCTGCGGCTGACCAGGAAGGCGGCCGGCTCGCCGACAACGAAGGGCTGCCTATCCGCATCGGACACCGTGACCGAGACGGTGGAAGCAAGCAGCAGGCCCAGTGGAATCTCCAGCGTCCCGAAGGTCTCGTCGTTGCCATCAATAACGGCCCCCGGCTGTTCCAGGCTGCAGCCGATGCAGAGGGTTGAGGCGTCACTGACGACAATCGCACCGGGGGCGAAGAACTCGCTCGTACAGACCTCGCTGCGCGGACTGACCGACAGCGTCGCGCTCGCCGATGCAGGGTTCACTCCCGGGCTGTCAGTCAACTCACCAAGAATCGTCGTGCTCCCGATTCCGCTGGCCTCGAAACGATTGGCCGCCTCAGGATCCGGATTGTCGGCGATGCTCGTATCGTTACTGCTCCAATCAACCTCGAAATTTGACGGGGTGAGCTGGCGCAGCTGCCCGTCCGAGAACTGGCCGAAGATAGCGAAGTTCGTTTGCGTCCCCTGCAGGAAGCTGTAGCTGTCGTCGTCGCTGCGCGGCTCGCCGATGGGTTGAATGTGCGAGACGGCTTCCAGCACCGCTTCGCTCACGGTTAGCGCCACATCGTCCTTGAAGCCCTCGAAGCGCGCCTCAATGGTCGACTGTCCTGCCACCACGCCAGAGACGCGTCCGGTATCGACGCTCGCAACATTCGTATTGCTGCTGCTCCAGTCGGCGCGATCGGTCACCTCCTCGATCACCTGCAGCACACCGTCCTCGGCATCCGGCGTGCCCGGCGGCACGGTTGTCGAGATCTCGGCGAAGGCGCGCAGGTCCAACTCAGTGCCGGCAGGCGTCGAAACATTCCCGGCGGGCTCGATATAGACCCTTTCGATCGTGGTTTCCGAGGCGAAGCCGGGGCTTCGCACTGAACCGTCCCCACATCCCGCGAGCATTGCGAGCGACGCCACCAGAAGCGCGCTCGGCATCCTTGCCGTCCATCTGATCATCTCCATGTCTCCCTGAACCTTCGAATGGGGCCGGCCTACGGCCCGGGCAGGGGCGCACGGGAACAGCCCGTGAGCCTCTAGCGGAATATAAGCGCTTTATGCATCGAGCAGAGTAGGATTTCACTGACACCGTGCGTCGGTGCCCTGCCTTCTCTCAGCGCAGCAGATCTGCTGGCGCCTCGCCCTGGCAGGGGCGACAGACCCCTCGCTCACAGACGAAGGCATCGATCATGGGAGCGGGAGTCACATCGAAGACGGGATTCCACACGCGTGTGCCTTCGGGCGCGATCCGCTTTCCAGCGATGCTGCATAACTCTTCCCCGTCGCGTTCTTCGATGGGAATGGCGTGACCGTCCGCGCAATCTGCGTCAACGGTGCCGCTGGGGGCCACCACCATCACCTTCACGCCGAATGCGCGCGCGCAGGCCGCCAGGGTCAGGGTGCCAATCTTGTTGGCGGTATCACCATTGGCCGCGACACGATCGGCGCCGACGATGACCCAGTCCAGTGCGCCGGAAGCCATCAACTGGCCGCAAGCCGCGTCGGCAATCATCGTTGCCGGTATGCCGTCGGAGGCGAGTTCCCAGGCCGTCAGTCGCGCGCCCTGCAGCCAGGGGCGCGTTTCAGTGTGATAGACGGCCGATAGCTGCCCTGCCCCCCAGGCAGTGCGGATGACGCCCAGTGCCGTACCGTGCCCGCCGGTGGCGAGTGCACCGGTATTGCAATGCGTCAGCACGCGCGCGTCGCGGCCCAGCAGCGTGGCACCGTGCTCGGCCATGCGCTGGTTCTGGAGCAGATCCTCGGCGTGAATGGCGCGCGCCTCCTCGGTCAGGCGGTCAGCCGGGACATCGCCGAGCGCCTGCAGACGCGCCAGCGCCCAATGCAGATTCACTGCCGTCGGGCGCGCTGCGGCCAACCGCTGCGCCGCGACCTCACGGTCCGTGCCCGCGGCGGCAGCCATGGCCAGGCCGTAGGCCGCGGCGATGCCGATCGCCGGCGCGCCGCGCACGACCATGGCGCGGATGGCGTCGGCGGCCTCGTCGGCCGTGCGACAGGCTACCCATTGCTCCGCGGCCGGCAGCGCGCGCTGGTCGAGCAGTTGCAGTACGCCATCGACGAAGGCGATGGCCCGGACTGGGTGGGCGGTGTCAGGCATACGGTAGATCGGCGCGAAGAAGACCAAGCGCGCAGCGTGGCGCCGGAATCGGCATTCTACGCGCCTCGAACATGCCCTTCGGAGCCTTTCATGCAGGACATCGATCTGCTCGTGCGCCCGCGCTGGCTGATTCCGGTGCAGCCCGAGGGCGCAGCGCTGGAGGCGCACGCCTTGGCTGTACACGAGGGCCGCATCCTCGCCGTACTGCCCGCGGCCGAAGCCGAGCGCCTCTACCGGCCAGCGCAGACCATCGATCTCGCCGATCACGCCGTACTCCCCGGCTTCATCAATCTGCATACGCACGCGGCCATGAGTCTGATGCGCGGCATGGCCGACGATCTGCCGCTCATGCGCTGGCTGAGTGAGCACATCTGGCCTGCCGAGGGTGCCTCGGTAAGCGAGGAATACGTCGCCGACGGTCTGCGCCTGGCCTGCGCGGAATTCATTCGCGGCGGCCAGACCTGCTTCAACGATATGTACTTCTTCCCGGAGACGGCCGCCGAGATCGTCGGCGAGGCCGGCCTGCGCGCCGCCCTCGGTCTCATCGTCATCGACTTCCCGACGCCCTACGCCAGCGACGCCGACGACTATCTGCACAAGGCGCTCGCCTGCCATGACCGCATCAAGCACCGTGGTGACCTGTATCCCGTCTTCGCGCCGCACGGGCCCTACACCGTCTCGGACGCACCGCTGAAACGCATCCGCGCCTATGCCAACGAGCTGGGCGTGCCCATCCACATGCATGTCCACGAGACGGCCGACGAAGTCCAGCAGCAGCTACGCTCCAGCGGCCAGCGTCCGCTGGAGCGGCTGGAGGCGCTGGACCTGCTGGGCAATGACTTCATCGCCGTGCACATGACCCAGCTGACCGATGAGGAGATCGCCTTGGTCGCGCGCTACGGCGTCAGCGTTGCACACTGCCCGCAATCGAATCTCAAGCTGGCCAGTGGCTTCTGCCCGGTGGCGAAGCTTCTGGAAGCCGGCGTCAACGTCGGCATCGGCACCGACGGTGCGGCGAGCAACAATGATCTCGACATGCTGGAGGAGATGCGTACCGCCGCCCTGCTCGCCAAGGCCGTGGCCGGCCAGCCCTCGGCCGTGGCCGCGCCGCGCGCGCTGCACATGGCGACACTGGCCGGCGCGCGCGCGCTGGGCGTCAACCACGAGCTCGGCTCGCTGGAGGCCGGCAAGGCCGCCGACTTCATCGCCATCGATCTCTCCGACGCAGCGACGCAGCCGGTCTACAATCCCATCGCACAGATCGTCTACAGCGCTGCGCGCCACCAGATCACCGACACTTTCGTCGCCGGCCAGCCGCTGATGCGCAATCGGCAGCTGCTCAGCGTCGACGCCGAGGCCGCCATCGCCCGCGCCGCGTACTGGCAACAACGTCTGCAGCCCTTCGCCGCCCACGACTCCGGATCCGACATCCAATGAGCAACGCCGACGCCTCCGAGCTCGCCCGCTTCGACCAGATCGCCGCGCAATGGTGGGACCCGCACGGCCCCATGGCGGCGTTGCACCACATCAATCCGGTGCGGCTGCGCTACATCAATCAGCGCACCGGCGGCCTCAAGGGCCTGCGCGTGCTCGATATCGGTTGCGGCGCCGGCCTGCTGGCCGAAGCCCTGGCCGCTGCCGGCGCCGAGGTCACCGCCATCGATCTGGCCGAAGAGGCCGTAGGCGCGGCGCGCCAGCATGCCGAGCTGCAGGGAATGGCCATCGACTATCGGGTCTGCCCGGCGGAGGAGCTGGCCGCCGAGATGCCGCAGGCCTTCGACCTCGTCTGCTGTCTGGAGATGCTGGAGCATGTGCCGGATCCGGAGGCCATCGTGACGGCCTGCGCGCAGCTCGTGCGCCCCGGCGGCGATGTCGTCTTCAGCACCATCAACCGCAACCCCAAGGCCTTCGCGCTGGCCATCTTCGCCGCCGAGCAGATCCTGCGGCTGATCCCGCCGGGCACACACGACTACGCCAAGCTCATCAAGCCGTCAGAACTCTGCGAGTGGGCGCGTGCGGCCGGCCTCAAGGTCGAGGAAATGCGCGGCCTGCACTACAACCCCCTGCTGAAGACCGGTCGCATGACGCGCGACGTCTCGGTGAACTACTTCCTGCACAGCCGCCGCCCGGCATGAGTTCCCCCACCTTCCTGCTCTTCGATCTCGACGGCACGCTGGTCGACACCGCCCCCGAGCTGGCCGCCGCCGTCAACGCGCTGCGCGTGGCGGACGGCTTCGCGCCGCTGGACTTCGACACGCTGCGACCGGTCTGCTCGCAGGGCGCCATCGGTCTGCTCGGCCGCGCCTACGGCGTCACGCCCGACGACGCCGCCTTCCCGCGTCTGCGCGAGCGCTTCCTGGAAGCCTACGGCGCCGATTTCGCGCCGCATTCGCTGCCCTTCGCCGGCATCGAGACCCTGCTGGAAGGTTGCGAAGCCCTCGGCGTGGCCTGGGGCATCGTCACCAACAAGCCGCGCGCCTACGCCCTGCCCATCCTCGACGCGCTGGACTGGCACGACCGCTGCGCCGTGCTGGTTGCCGGTGACGACGCCGCGCGGCCGAAGCCGGCCCCCGATCCGGTGCTGCTGGCCTGCGAGAGCCTGCAGCGCGCGCCAGCCGATGGCCTCTACGTAGGCGACGATCCGCGCGATGTCGCGGCCGCGCGTGCCGCCAGCATGCCGGTGGCCGCCGTGTCCTGGGGCTATATCGAGGAGGCGCCCCCCATCGCCGAGTGGGGAGCGGACTGGGTCTGCCACAGCCCCGTGGAAGTCTCGGCACTACTCCCCGCTCCCGCCTGATGTGGCATCGCGACGCCCTGGACGCGCTGGCCGCGCCGTTGGTGGGCGCGCGCCTGCTACTGACCGATCGCAGCCTGTGGGCACCGGCAGCACTGCCCGTGACTCTCGGCCTGATCTGGTCCCTGCTGTCGCTCGGGCTCGCCGCCAGCACCGGCCTGGCCGGCTCGATCTTCATCGTGCTGCTGTCGGTGACCCTGGCCGCCGCGCTGATTGGCGCCATCGTTCTGGTGCATCTGATGCTCGCGCTGTGCGCGCCGCTCTTCGACTGGCTTTCCGAGCGCACGGAGCGCGCCCTCGGCTATCAGGTCGGACCCAGCGGTGACGGCTGGATACAGCGCAGCTGGCGGGGCACGGCCATCGGCTTCCGGCTCTTCTTCCTGAAGCTGGCGCTGCTGCTGGTGGTGCTCATCGTCAGCTTCATGCCGCCACTGGGTACGGTGGTGAGCTGGGTGCTGATCGGCTTCACGCTATCCGTGGATTTCCTCGACTACCCGATGACGCGCCGCCGCTGGTCGGCGGCCCACAAGCGCGCCTGGCTCGGTCGCCACTGGGCGGCGGTCATCGTCTTCTCGCTGCTGATCTATCTGCTGCTGATCATTCCCGGCGCCGGCGGCCTGCTGCTGGCGCCGGCCATCATCGGCGGCACCTGGCTGGTCTGCTCGCGCGATCGCACGCCCTTCGCTCCCGAAGAAGCTGCCGTAGGTCGGGCTTCAGCCCGACACAGCGTCGCGCAAGAAGGCCGAATGTCGGGCTAAAGCCCCACCCACATAACCCTCAACCGGATGACGCCCAAGATGTCGCAAGCCCCCCTGCCCGCGCTGGCGCCTGATTCCCTCGCCGGCCGCGTCATTCTTGTTACCGGCGCCGGCGCCGGTCTCGGCCGCGCCACGGCGCTGCGCTGTGCACGAGCCGGCGCGCGAGTCGTGCTGCTCGGCCGCACGATCGCCAAGCTCGAAGCCACAGCCGAAGCCATCGCCGAGATCGATCATGCCGAGGAGCCCGCGGTCTATCCCATGGATCTCGCCGGCGCCAGTGACCGCGATTTCCACGAGGCTATCGACACCATCGTCGGGCAGCTCGGCGCCCTGCACAGCATCGTCCACGCCGCGGCGCAGTGGGTGGATTTCCGCCCCATGCAGGAGGTGTCGCCGCAGGACTGGGCGGGCATCATCGCCGCCAACCTCACTGCCCCCTGGGCGCTGACCCGCATCGCACTACCCCACCTACAGGCGGCCGGCGACGGTTGCGTGATCTTCTGCGACTGCCCGCCGGAGGACGGCAAGGCCCGCGCCTACTACGGCGCCTTCGGAGTTGCCAAGGCCGGCCTGCGCACGCTGGCGTCGGACTGGGCGGCGGAGAAACCGGGCGTGCGTCTGCACTGCTTCGACCCCGGTCCCATGCGCACGACCATGCGCCTGCTCGGCTACCCCGGAACCCCGCCCGAGACGCTGCCCGAGCCCGATGTTTCGGCCAAAACGCTCAGCGCCCTGCTTTGCCCGGCTTCCGGCGCGGATGCGGCGATTTGCGGGCAGCTTTTCTGGTCGGCAGATCAACCGCCAGCTGCAAGGCATTGAGCTCCTCCGGCGTTGCCTCGCGCCAGCCGGCGGAGCGGATGCCGCGGCCGAGGGCGACGGGGCCATAGCCGACGCGGATCAGACGCGCGACCTCGCAGTCCTGCGATTCCCAGAGCCGGCGCACGAGCCGGTTGCGGCCCTCGTGGACCGTGACCTCGAACCACTGGTTGCTGCTGCCACCTTCACCCGGAGGCGCGCCGATGGAGGCCAGCGCATCGAAGCGCGCGAAGCCGTCCTCCAGCTCCACACCTTCCAGTAGCCTCTGGCAGAGCGCTTCATCCACCGACCCATGCACGCGCACGGCGTAGCTGCGCGGCAGCTCGTGCCGCGGATGCATCAGCCGGCTGGCCAGTTCGCCATTGTTGGTGAAGAGCAGCAGGCCGGAAGTATTGATATCCAGCCGGCCGACGGCGATCCAGCGCCCCTGCTCCAGCTTGGGCAGTTTGCGGAAGACGGTGCGCCGGCCCTCGGGGTCGGACTCGGTGACGATCTCGCCGACGCGCTTCTTGTAGAGCAGCACGCGCGTGGCCGCCGGGGCGGCATTGGGCCGTGGCCGACGGATGTGCCGGCCATCGACGCTGATGCGGTCCTCCGGCGCAACCTGCGTGCCGGGGACGGCAACCACACCATTGACGCTGACGCGGCCTTCTCCGATCCAGGCGTCAGCCTCGCGGCGCGAGGCCACGCCGGCTTCGGCCAGCGCCTTCTGCAGTCGCTGCTTCAATGCAGTTGCTCCGGTGGGTCTACGGGGGGCACGGAGGGCTGTGCCGGTGCGCCGGCGGTCTCGGATCCGGCTTGCTCGAGGTCCGCCTCGCCTTGCGCCGCCTCTTCCTGGTCGCCCGCGCTCTGGTCGCCGGCATCGAGACGGATGCCGCGCTTTTCGGCAAGCTGCAGCAGGGCGGCCTCGAGTTGCTCGGGATCCTTGACCTCGGGCAGCGGCGGCAGCTCATCCAGGCTCTTCAGACCGAGGTCGTCGAGCAATTGCGGCGTGGTGACCAGCAGCGCCGGCCGACCGGGTACTTCCTTGACGCCGGCCTCGCGGATCCAGCCGCGATCGGTGAGCGTGCGCAGGATGTTGCTCGACACGGTGACGCCGCGCACCTCCTCGATATCCGAGCGCGTCACCGGCTGGCGGTAGCAGATGATGGCCAGGGTCTCCAGCAGCGCGCGCGACAGCTTCGGCGGGCGCTCGGCCCACAGTCGGTGCACCCAGTCGGCATAGCTATCGACGACGCGGATGCGCCAGCCGCTGGCAACCTCGTCCAGCGACAACGCGGTGCCCTCGTAGCGCTGCTGCAGGCTTTCCAGTGCAGCGCGCAGCACCTTGCGGTCGCCGGCACCGTCCTCAGTGAGCAGGCGCTGCAGCGCGTCCAGCGACAGCGGCTGATCGGAAGCCAGCAGCAGCGCCTCCAGGATATTGGGCAGATCGTTGTCGATGGCCTGCGGCGTGTCGCTCACGAAAGCTCCGCTGACTGCTGGGTGGATGCCGCCGGACTGAGGTACAGCGGCCCGAAGGCCTCGCGCTGCTCGACCGCCAGCAGCTCGCCGCGACACAGCTCCAGGATGGCCAGCACCGAGACGACGACACCGTCGCGACCCTCGGCCGGGTCCAGCAGCTGCTCGAAGCGCATGCGCCGGGCGCCGCGCAAGCGCTCCAGGATGCGCCCCATGCGCTCGCGAACCGACAGCGGCTCGTGGGCAACCTCATGCGCGCCGCGCAGCTCGGCGCGGGAGAGCACATCGGCCAGTGCGCCGAGCAGTCCACGCAGCGTCGGCACGGGCAACGCCAGCGCCGGCGGCTGCGCGGTGGGGCGCGCCTGCGCGGCGTGCATTTCGCGGCCCATGCGCGGCATGCCGTCGAGGGTCTCGGCGGCAGACTTGAAGCGCTCGTACTCCTGCAGGCGCTGCAGCAGCGCGCTGCGCGGGTCCTCCTCGTCCTCGGCCTCGTCGTTGCTGGGCCGCGGCAGCAGCACGCGCGACTTGATCTCGGCCAGCCAGGCGGCCATCAGCAGATATTCGGCGGCCAGCTCCAGCTTGAGCTGCTGCATCAGCGCGATGTACTCCATGTACTGGCGCGTGATCTGCAGGATCGGGATCTCGCGGATATCCAGATTCTGCCGCCGGATCAGATAGAGCAGCAAATCCAGCGGCCCCTCGAAGGCATCAAGGAAGATCTCCAGCGCGTCGGGTGGAATGTAGAGATCATCGGGCAGCCGCGCCAGCGGCTCGCCCTTGATGCGCACGCGCAGCGCCGGCTCGGCCTCGGCCTCGGCGGGCTGGCTTGCCTCGGCTGCCGGCGCGGTCTCGCTCATGCCGGGATGAAGCCCAGGGCGTGGTGCACGCGCTCGATGGTGGCCGCCGCGCGTGCGTTGGCCTTGGCCGCGCCGTCGCGCAGCACTTCGCGCAGCGCGGCCTCGTCACCGCGGATCTCGGCGTAGCGCTGCTGGACGGGTTCCAGCGTGGCGATGACCGCGTCCGCCACCGCTTTCTTGAAATTGCCGTAGCCGCCACCGTCGTAGTCGCGCTCGATGGTCTCGAAGGAGTCGCCGGTACAGGCAGCCAGGATCGACATCAGATTCGAGACCCCCGGCTTGTTCTCCTGGTCGAAGCGGATGGCGCCGTCCATGTCGGTGACCGCGCGCTTGATCTTGCGCTCGATGCGCTTGGGCTCGTCGAGCAGATAGACCGCGTTGGTCTCGGCGTCCTCGGATTTCGACATCTTCGCCTCCGGCGTCTGCAGGCCCATGATGCGCGCCCCGATCGGCGGCGTCATCGTCTCGGGCACGACGAAGGTCTCACCGTGGCTGCGGTTGAAGCGCTGCGCGATGGTGCGCGTCAGCTCCAGATGCTGGCGCTGATCGTCGCCCACCGGCACCTTCCTGGCGTCGTAGAGGAGGATATCGGCGGCCATCAGCACCGGGTAGCAGAACAGCCCGGCATTGACGTTGTCGGCGTGCTTGGCAGCCTTGTCCTTGAACTGGGTCATGCGCGACAGCTCGCCGTACTGCGTGTAGCAGTTCAGCACCCAGGCGAGCTGCGAATGCGCCGGTACATGCGACTGCACGAAGAGGACATTCTTGTCCGGGTCCAGGCCGCAGGCCAGGTAGAGCGCAATGAACTCGTAGCAGCGCTCCAGACGCTCGGCCGGATCCTGGCGCACCGAAATGGCGTGCAGGTCCACCAGCATGTAATGCGTATCGTAATCGGCGTTCAGCGGCAGCCAGTTGCGGATCGCGCCCAGATAATTGCCGATGGTCAGCCGGCCAGAGGGCTGAATGCCGGACAGAACCACTGGCCGCTTGTCTGCTGGGGCGTCGCTACTCATTGCTGGGGCTCGATAAGGGACTGGTTGCGCGCGAACGAGATCGGGCGCAGCGGGCGGATTATACGATCCGCTCCTCCCAGGCGGCCGCCCCGCGGCCTGCGCGGGTGATCACCGGCAATTCCTCGCTCCAGTCGATGACCGTTGTCGGCTCAACGCCGCAGTCGCCGCCCTCGATGACCACGTCCACCGCGCGGTCGAGCTGCTCGCGTGCGTCGTCCGGATGCGCCACCGGCGTGTCGTCGGGCGGCAGGATCAGCGTGCAGGAGGAAATCGCGTCGCCCAGCTCGTCGAGCATTGCCGCGACGATGTTCGAGTCCGGCACCCGCAGCCCGATGGTCTTGCGCTTTTCGTGCAGCAGGCGGCGCGGCGCCTGCTTGGTGGCGCGCAGGATGAAGGTATAGGGCCCGGGCGTGGAGGCCTTGAGCGCGCGGTACTGCCGGTTGTCGACGCGGGCGTAGCGCGCGATCTCGGACAGATCGCGGCAGACCAGCGTGAAGAGGTGATTCTTGTCGAACTGGCGGATGCGACTGATGCGCTCGGCCGCGGCCTTGTGGTCGAGGATGCTGCCCAGTGCGTAACAGCTGTCGGTGGGATAGGCCATGACCGCGCCGGCGCGCAGATGCTCCACCGCGCGGCGGATCAGCCGCGGTTGCGGATTGTCGGGATGAATGCTCAGAAACTCGGCCACACCAAACCTCCGGCCAGCAGGACTGCGGTGCACACCGCAGCCGCGCATGGTACGCCGGCAGACGGCCGAGGGCAGCCTGTGACCGCTATACTCGGGGGATGAAACAGCTGCTTGACCTCGTCCCCGCGGCCGCCTTCTTCCTGGGCTGGCTGACCTACGACATCTACGTCGCCACCGGGGCGGTCATCGTCGCGCTCTTCGCGGTGGTCGCGGCCTACTGGCTGCTGTATCGCCGCCTGCACAAGATGCATCTCTTCGCCGCCGTGGCGGCCGGCGTCTTCGGGAGCCTGACGCTGCTGCTGCGTGATCCGGTCTTCATCCAGTACAAGCCCTCGCTGGTCTACACCTGCTTCGCCATCGTCCTCGCGGGCAGCCACTTCGTGGGCGATCGCGTGCTGCTGCAGCGCCTGCCGCAGAAGGCGCTGGTCATGCCCGAGCTGCTCTGGCGCCGCCTCAACGCCGCCTGGGCGCTGTTCTTCCTGGGCATTGCTGCCCTCAACATGATCGTGGTGCACACGCAGACCGAGGCGGTCTGGGTACATTTCCGGACCTGGGGCTACAGCGTGCTGACGATGAGTTTCCTGGCGGCCTGCCTGCCCTTCGTGTCGCGCTATCTGCAGCAGGACGAAACCTCGGAGGACGGCGCGTGAGCGGCACCCTGCTCTACACCATCATCGGCCACGATGTGCCCGACTCAACCGCGCTGCGCACGGAGCTGCGACCGCGGCACCTGGAGCATCTGCGCGCGCTGCAGGAGGAAGGCCGCCTGATCGCCGCCGGGCCGCGCCCGGCAGTGGATTCGGTGGACCCCGACGCCGCCGGATACGCCGGCAGCATCGTCATCGCCGCCTTCGACAATATTGACGACGCCCGCGCCTGGGCCGATGCCGACCCCTACGCCATCGGCGGCGTCTTCGAGCGCGTCGAGGTACTGCCCTTCGTCAAGGTGCTGCCGTGAGCGATGTGCCCGACAACAGCGAGCGCCTCAGCCGCATCAAGGGCGCGCTGCGACAGGCCTTCGCGCCCGAGGAACTGCGCGTCGAGGACGAGTCGCATCTGCACGTCGGCCACGCCGGCGCGCAATCCGGCCGCGGGCACTTCCGCGTGCGCATCACCGCCGAAGCCTTCCGCGACCAGAAACTGCTCGCCCGCCACCGCGCCATTTATGACGCGCTGGGTGACATGATGCAGACCGATATCCACGCCCTGGCCATCCACGCCCGGGCGCCCGGAGAAAGCGCGGGCGTCTGAGGGTGAGCATCCGCGTCCGCAAGCGGCGCGCGCTGCACAATCTCCTGGGACTGCTCGCCGTGTCGGCAGGCGCTCTGCTGATCGGCCTGCTCAGTGACGCAGGCGGCGCGACCATCGGGCTTTCCGCCTCAGCCGGTGGACTCTGGGGGCTGCTGCACTGGCGGCAGCTGCGCGCGCGCATCCGCCGCGCCGGCGATCCGCACGCCCCCAACCGCGTTTTCGTGCGCTTCCTGTCGATCTTCGAGGCCGTGTTCACCGCCGCCGCCTGGAGTCTGCCGCTGCTCGCGGTCGTTGTCGGCCTGTTGGCGTTGCTCGCCACCCTCGACCGGCTGGCCGGCGGCTGGGGGCTCGCCGTCGCCGGTGCCTTCGGCGTGGCGGCGGCCGGCGTCTCGGCGGCGATGCTGCGCCGCCACGAGCGGAGCCACGGCGCTGTCTACTACCAGTACGCCACCGAGCACTGGGGTGGCGGCGAGTCATTACTCTTCCAGCACGGAACCGTCGTTCGCGCGCTGGCGCCGGAGGGCATGGTGCGCGTCGAGGGCTCCCTGTGGCGGGCGCGCAGCAGCGACGGACGTCATTTCGCAGAGGGCGCTGTTGTCGAAGTCATCGATCGGGACGGCCTCTGTCTGCTGGTCGCTCCGGCCGCAGATGCCGATTGAGTCGGCGCGCCATCGATCTTCGCTCCGGCGGACCAGCTCGCCAGCGTTCCACGCCGCCTCGAGTTAGCGCCGAAGCGGCCCGGTCAAGGTGTGGTTGGGTAAAGCTGGTGCGCACTCGACCCAGCGGATCAGCAATTCACACTCGAGGGTCGCCATGCCCAGAACGGCTCTGCCCCGGGGCGCTTCTAGGCGCAACGCTGTGGCTGAAGGATCGCCGCCGCCCGCATGTATATAATGCGAATACTTCGTATTTCTTTCTCCTGGGGCGAGCGCTTTCCTTCAATGGATGCGGGCAAGACACCGACCGTCGGCCGGATTCGCCACGATCACCACGGATGGCCGCGCCACGGCGCGCGCGATGCAAAGCAGCCGAGGTCTTCGGGTACGTCAGCGCCATCGCGCCGCACGCGGGCAGCGGACGTGTCGACTAGCGGCGGCTCGGCCCGACAACGACCACGCGGCGTCGTCTCCGGTCGCTATCGGCTGGCGGTCGCCTCGCGCAGCCTTGCCGCCGGCATCGGCGGCTACGGCTGCGCGGCCGCCTTTGCTGCTGCGCTGGCAGTGGCCTTGCCGCTAGCGCGCAGCGAAGCAGTGCTCTGGGGCACGATGCTCTCCTTCGCGGTATGGAGCTTGGCGGCGATCTGGGCCTTCGCCGCGCGCAGCGCCGGCCAGGCCTGGCTCGGCATCCTGCTGCCCGCTTCCGTCTTTGGCGCCGTAGTGCTGCTCGCGCCGGGGACGACATGAAGGAGGGCTTCCGCCAGGCCATGGCTTGGCTGCACACCTGGTCCGGCCTCGTCGTCGGCTGGCTGCTGTTCGCGATCTTCGTTACCGGCACCCTGGCCTACTTCCGGCCGGAGATCACGCAATGGATGCAGCCGGAGCTGCCCCGGGAGGGCAGCACCGAGCAGCACACCGAGGCCGCCGAGCGCTATCTCCGGGAGGTCGCCCCCGTGGCGCAAAGCTGGATCATCTCGCTTCCGGATGGGCGCGAGCCGCAACTGCGCGTCTTCTGGCGCGAACTCGGCGCCAGTGGCCGCTTCGAGCGCGAACTGCTCGATCCCCTCAGCGGCGAGCCGACCAGCGCGCGCGACACCATGGGCGGCAATTTCTTCTACCGCTTCCACTTCGAACTGGCCATGCCCAACCCGTGGGGGCGCTACCTGGTTGGCCTCTGCGCGATGTTCATGCTGGTGGCGATCATCACCGGCATCGTCACCCACAAAAAGATCTTCAAGGAGTTCTTCACCTTTCGACCGCGCAAGGGGCAGCGATCCTGGCTGGATTTTCACAACGTCAGCAGCGTGCTGGCTCTGCCCTTTCACCTGATGATCACCTACACCGGGCTGATCACCCTGATGCTGCTGTACATGCCATCGGCCGTGGAGCTTGCTTACGATGGTGACCGCGGCGCCCTCTTTTCCGAGGCTTTCCCGCAGCAAGAGCTCGAGCCGGCCGAGGTGCGCGCGCCCTTGGCGCCGCTGGCGCCGATAGTGGCGCAGGCCGAAGCGCGCTGGGGCCAAGACGCCAGCATCAGCCGAATCGATGTGCAGTACCCTGGCGATCAAAACGCCTCAGTGACACTGCAGCGCGGCCCCGGCCAGGGGCTTTCGCACGAAACCGACAAAGTGCGCTTCGACGGGGTCAGCGGTGAGCTGCTCGGCGACAGCGGCGCGCTGGCGCCCGCGGCGTCCACGCGCCAATTTCTCTACGGCCTGCATGTCGCGCGCTTCGCGCCGGAACTCCTGCGCTGGCTCTTCTTTGTCTCCGGGCTGACCGGTTGCCTGATGATCGCCACAGGTCTGGTGCTGTGGACGGTCAAACGTCGGCCGCAGCACCTGAAGTCCGGTCGCCTACCCTTCGGGCACGCGCTGGTCGAAGGCCTCAACGTCGCCGTCGTCGCCGGACTGCCTCTGGCAATCGCCGTCTTCTTCCATGCCAATCGGCTGCTGCCCGTGGGCATTGCGCAGCGCGCGGACTGGGAGGTCCGCGTTTTCCTGGCGTGCTGGCTCGCGGCGCTGATCCACGCCCTGCTGCGCGCGCCGCGACAGGCCTGGATCGAGCAGCTTGTCGCCGGGGCCATCGGCTACCTCCTGTTGCCGATGGTCAATCTGCTGACGACTGGCGACCATCTACCCGCTGCGCTGATGCGCGGCGACGGCGTGGCTGTCGGCTTCGACCTCACCGCGCTTGCCTGCGGTACCGCCCTCGCCCTCGTCGCGCGCGCCGTGTATCGCCGCGGCAAGACAGTGCCCGCGCAAGAGCCGAGGCAGGCAGACGGGCCGTCAACTGCCATGACCAACGCCGACGCACAGACGGGCTGATGGCACCGATGCTGCTGCCAGCGCTTGTCGCGAGCTTCTGTCTGAGCCATGCCGGCATGGCCGCATTGAGCCTGGGCATGGCGCGGCACCACCAGCAACTGCATGGTCGCCGGCCGTCAGCGACGCGCGCCCGCGCGCTGCGCACATCGGGATGGCTATTGCTGGCGCTGGCACTGGTCCCGGCCACCCATCGCTACGGGCCCGGCATCGGCACGGTGGCCTGGCTTGGCAGTCTGAGCGCAGCAGCCTGGCTGCAGGTTCTGCTGTTGAGTTATCGGGTTCGCTGGACCGCCCGGCTGGCAGGCATCAGCGGGCTGGGCGGCGCGACCGCACTAGCCGGGCTCTGCGTTGCTTCGGTTGCCTAGTTGCGAGCCCAGCGGTGCCGGCGTGGAATCCACGACGGGCGCTGCGACGCGATCAGCGGTTGCCCCAGATTCTGGCCACCGCCCGATCGCTACCGAGCGTTCCTACCACGAGGCAGAGCCCGCTTACACTCGCGAAAACCAGCGTTGACAGCAAGCCGAATAACTCACCCAAGGCAAGCGAGAAATAGAGCGCGACTGCGGCGAGCACAAGGAACAAGACGCCGACGACAATGAGAATCTTGCGATGTATCGGCCGATACTCGTAAGTGCCCTCACCGCTTTCTAAGCCTTGCAGCAGCGGCTGGAGGATGACTTTGAGGCGCTTCTTCATGCGGATAGCCAGTGGGGGGAATCGCGATTCGGGCCGTTCGATGCGGCGACCCGGTCAGGACAACGCGTTATTGTTTCACAGCCTTGAGCACGCCAAGAATCCGCCCGCATGGCCGACAACGAAAACGCCGCCTCCGAAGCCAGGACACCACGCTGGCGACGCTGGCTCATCGAGGCGCTGGTCGTCGTGCTCCTCGTCGCGGGGATCCGAATCTGGATGCAGCGGGGCATGGTGGATGGCGAAGCGCCCGCGCTTGCCGCCATCACCCTCGACGGCGTACCGGTGCAGCTCGCTGATTACCCCGACGGCCCCGTCCTCCTGCACTTCTGGGCGATCTGGTGCGGCGTCTGCGAGCTGACGCAGTCCGGCATCGAGGCGCTTGCCGACGACCGTGCCGTGCTAACGGTGGCGCTGCGCTCGGGCGGCGCCGAAGCGGTACGTGCGCACATGAAGCGCGAGGGCCTGAGCCATCCCGTAGTGCTCGATGACAGCGGAAGGCTGGCCGACCGCTTCGGCGTCAGCGGCGTTCCGGCCTCCTTCATCATCGATAGCACCGGCCGCATCCGTTATCGCAACACCGGCCTGACACCCGCCTGGGAGCTGCGCCTGCGCATGGCCTGGCTGGAATGGTGGGGCTAAGCGAACCAGCGCAACTTCACTCTAACGCGCTTCGACGGTGCGGTACCCCTGCCACCATTCCGCCACGGCGATGCCAGCGACCACCCAGAATGCGCCGTTGACGAGACCGGCTGCGATATCGCTGAGGTAGTGCACGCCGATGATGAGGCGACTCATCGCCACCAGAACCACGAGCATCGCGGCCATGAGCACGACTTCCAGGCGCAGCCTCGGATTGGCCGCCGTACGCGCCAGGGCGTAGGCGACGAAGCCGTAGACCGCCATCGCTCCGGTGGTGTGCCCACTCGGAAAGGAGGGCGTCGCGGCCTCGACAAAGGTGACGACCTCCGGCCGCGGCCGGTCGATGACGTACTTGCCCAGCAGCGTCGCGATCTGGGAACCGGCCACGCTCAGCAGCAGCCCCACAAGCAGGCCCTGCCGGCGCAGTGCAAGCAGGAAGGCACCGGCAACCAGACCGGCCACTGTCAGGCTTTGCGGGTCGCCGAAGACCGTCAGCCACGCGAACAGCGCGACGAAGCGCGCCTCGCGCAGCCAGCCCAGGCTGCCGTGAATGCGCTCGTCCAGCCGCTGCAACTCGCTGTCCTCACGCAATTCGTCGATGAGTTCGCCGCCCAAGCCGAGCAGATGCAGGCTCAGCAGTGCCAGCGCCGTCAGCGGCAGGCCTGAGAAGTGCCGTGTATCGAAGCGCGCGCGCAGCCACCCCCCGATGCGCGGCCAGCGCGTCTCAATGGCCCCCGCCGGCACATCCAGGCGTAACGACGCGACCCCGGCGCACAGTCGCACCCACATGCAGTGGCGGCGGCGCCACAGCGCGACAACAGCCCATCGCGCGCCGAGTAGCACCCCGATAAGCCCCAGTAGAAGGGTCCAGAAATGCACCGGCTTCTCCCGCCTAGGGGCTCAGCGGCTTAGGTAACAAGCGCGTCAGGCGGCAAAGGCCTGCTCGGCGGCCGGACGCTCGGCGATGCGGTCGTACCAGGCGCGCAGATTCGTCTGCTCGTCCGCGATGGCGAACTTGGCGATGCGGAAGAAGCGGATCGAGCACCACGCCGTGATGTCGGCGATGCTGAATGCCTCGCCAGCGATGTAGGGGCGCTCGCCGAGTTCGCGGTCGAGGCGCTTCATGCGCTTGTCCGCAAGCACGCGCTGCTTCTCGCCGTACTCCGGCACCTGATCCTCCAGCGCTTCCATGGCCGGATGCGTGTGCCGGAAGGCCATGGCCATGGGCATCATCAGTTCGAACTCCATCATGCGGTTGTGCATGTCGATGCGTGCCTGTTCGAGGCCGTCGCGTCCCAGCAACGGCGGCTCGGGATGCAGCGACTCGATATAGCGGCAGATGGATACCGTCTCGCAGAGGCTGCTGCCATCGTCTAGCAACAACGCGGGCGTGCGCCCATTGGGCGCGATGGCGCGATACTCGGGCGTCTTGTGCTCGCCCTTCATCAGGTCGATCACCACCTTTTCGATCTCGACGCCCTTCTCGGCGAGAAAGAAATGAACGCGCGCGGGGCTGATGGCCTTCGGCGTGGTGTAAAGCTTCATTGCGGGATCTCCGTGAGCGATAAGGGCGTATTGCATTGGACAAACGCCATGGTGCCGCAGCGCGTAAGCAAGCGTCGCCGCCAGCCTATCCATTCGGTCGAGCCCGTCGACTCTAGGCAACCTGCTCCCCGGCAATGCGCGCTGGCGAGGTGCACCGATTGCTGCAGCAACTGCGCTGCCATGGGACCGCCTAAGCAGGCTTGGAAACGCAATGTGCACCGTGTTTGTACCCGGGCTCGCTCCACGTAGAATCGTCTCGGGAACGATCAGGAAATCAGCCCGGCTTACTCGGGCGGGGGTAACAAGGATCAGCCTCAATACCGAATACTTCCCGTTGCCTCCAACGCACGAAGAGGCGATCTCCGTGTCTGCAGTACTCGCTGCGGCGCGCCGGCATATCAAGGCCGATATCGCCTTTCTGGCGGAGTTTCGCGGCGAATCCGAGATTATCCGCAAGCTGGATGGCAATGGCGCCGCGGTCGGCCTGCACGAAGGATCGGTCCTTCCTCTCGTGGAAACCTACTGCTATCACGTTGTCAACGGCAGCGTGCCGCGACTCGTTCCGGACAGCAGCGCGGACGAACGGGTTCGGGACCTTCCGACCACGCAGCGGCTCAATATCGGCGCCTACCTCGGCACCCCCATCCGTTTCGGTGACGGGCGCGTCTACGGAATGCTCTGCTGCATCAGCCATGAGGCTGATCCCTCCATCCAGGATCGCGACATCAAACTGATCGAGATCCTCGCCGAGATCATCGGCGAGCAACTCGCGCTCGAGGAGGACCGATCCGCCGCAACCCACGATATGCGCGCGAGAATCCGGGGAATCATTGATCACACCGGCTTGCGCATGGTCTTCCAGCCCATCGTCGATCTTGGCAGCCGTGAGGTGGTCGGCTATGAATCGCTGGCACGCTTCGACGCCGAGCCCCACCGCCCACCCAATAAATGGTTTGCCGAAGCCTGGCAGGTCGGCCTCGGCATCCAACTCGAGATTCTTGCGGTCCGGGCGGCTTTAGCACGCCTCTCTGATCTGCCATCCCCCTTCTACCTCTCGGTCAACGTTTCGCCGGCAACACTGCAGTCGGAGATGTTCTCGGAAGCAATCGCGGGCGCGGATTCCCGGCGCATCGTCGTGGAAGTGACGGAGCACGATGCCATCGACGAATACCTGCCACTCCTGCAAGCTGTAAGCCGCTTGAACGCCGAGGGATTTCGGCTCGCTATCGACGATGTTGGCACCGGCTACTCCGGCCTGTCGCATATCGTGCAGGTGCGGCCCGGCATTCTGAAGCTGGACATGTCGCTGACGCGTGGCGTGCACACGGACCCCGGCAAGCAGGCCCTCGCTGCCGCCACCGCGGCATTTGCCGCCCGTATGCAAATGCAGGTCATCGCGGAAGGCATTGAATCCGCGGAAGACGCGATGGCACTGCAAGTGCTTGG
Organism: Algiphilus aromaticivorans DG1253; assembly: GCF_000733765.1. Classification (NCBI taxonomy): domain Bacteria; kingdom Pseudomonadati; phylum Pseudomonadota; class Gammaproteobacteria; order Nevskiales; family Algiphilaceae; genus Algiphilus; species Algiphilus aromaticivorans. Next base: position 1,575,843 of record NZ_JPOG01000001.1, read on the forward strand.
CATACCTTTCGGCCAGGGCTTCCTCTACGGCCACCCGTCGGAGCTTCCCGAAATGTCCAGCGAATGACCCGGATTAAGCGGCGGTGATCATCAGCGCGCTTGTGGCGCAGCCCGGACATGGCGTGGCAGCCCTGCTCGCAGCCGGCATCGGGCTGATCTTCCTGCGTGCCGATGTCCGTGGCGGCGCCAGTCGCGCGCTCTCGCTCTGTCTCATCGCCATCGCTGCCGCCCTAGTCCTGATCGTGCTGAGTCTGGAGCGCAGCGGTAGCGCGGCGTGGTGGTTGATGCTTCTACGGCAGATTGTCGAGGTCATCGCGATTCTTGCCGGCATCGAATGGGGGCGGCGCATCGGCGCGACCACCCCCTCGCGCCTGACCAGCGTCGCCGGCTGGCTGTTCCGGGCGGCGCAGTTGCTCGCCGTTGTCTACGGCGGCCTGCTGGTCGGCTATCTGCTGATCGCGCCGGAGCAGGCGGTGACACGGCCCAGCGGCCTCGTGGAGGTGCGCGGCCTGGAATTCGCGATCTTCGCCCCGGTCCTGGGCAGTGCCATTCTGCTGGCCGCTATCGCGATCCTGCTGCTGCGGCTCTCGCCCATCGACCGCGCCGAGTTGCTGCGCATTCGCGCCCTGTTCTGGGCGGCACCTTGGTTGCTGGCGGCGCTGGTCGCCACCCGCGCGGCAGTGCCCTATCTGCTCACTGTGGGTCTGCTGATCTTCCTGCTCGGCGCAGTGCGTTATCTGATGCTGCAAAGCGAGCGCGGGCTCGCCATGAGCCAATTCGTCGCGCCGAAGATCGCCGGCATGGTCCGCAAGCGCGGGCTGCAGCCGGTCATGCGACGGGAGCGCCGCGAGATCACCGCGATCATGTGCGATCTGCGCGGTTTCACCGCCTTCGCCGCGCGCTCAGAGCCCGACGTGGTAGTGGATCTTCTGGAAGCTTTTTACCAACGTGCAGGGGCTATCGCCGCGACCTACGACGCCACCGTCAAGGATCACGCAGGCGACGGCCTGCTGATCCTCGTGGGTGCACCCGACGCCGTCGCACAGCCGGGCGCGGTGGCTGCGCGCATTGCTCTAAAGCTGATGACGAGCTTCCGCACCGAAGCCGATGAAGACGCATTGCCGGGGCTGGGCATCGGCATTGCCAGCGGCGCCGCCACGGTCGGTGCGGTCCGAGGCGCCGGACGGCTCGAGTACGTGGCGATCGGCGATCCCGTGAATCTGGCGGCACGCCTCTGCGGTCACGCCGCCGACGGCGAAGTACTCTGCGACGATGCCACGCGGGCGCAGCTCGACGATGCGCCGGATATCGCCACCGTGAGTGCTACGCCCGTTCAGCTAAAGGGCTTCGAGGAAGCCGTCACGCCCTATAGGCTGCAGGGGCAATAGGCGCTGCGCGCGCGACCTGCGGATCAGACGCTAAGCTGGCCACTCCATATTCCCGAAGGAAGACGTCATGTCCGTGGCAGGCAAGCACATCGTGCTGACCGGCGCATCCAGCGGTATCGGCGAGTCTGCCGCGCTTCGACTGGCCGAACTGGGCGCGCGGCTATGCCTGGTCGCAAGACGCGAACCCGAGCTGCTGCGCGTGCGCGACGCCGTTCTCGAGGCCGGTGGCGAAGCCGACATCTACCCCGCCGACCTGAGCGATCAGGAGGCCGTCGGCGCGCTGGCGCAGCGCCTGCTCGACGAACAGCCGCGCATCGACGTGCTGATCAACAACGCCGGGCGCTCCATCCGCCGGCCGGTCGCCGAGTCGCTGGACCGCTTCCACGACTACACGCGCACCATGCAGCTCAACTACTTCGCGCCGGTGCAGCTGACCCTCGCCCTGCTGCCGCGCTTCTACGCGCAGGGCGCCGGGCACATCATCAACGTCTCCAGCATGGCAGCGCTGATCCCTACGCCGCGCTTCTCGGCCTACACCGGCAGCAAGTGCGCCCTCGACGGCTTCTCGCGAACGCTGGCCGCCGAGCACGTCGGCCGCGGCATCGCCGTCACCACCATCAACTATCCGCTGGTGAAGACGCCGATGACTGCGCCCACGCGCATCTATCGCTATCTGCCGCAGATGGACCGGCGCAAGGCTGCGGAATGGATGGTGGAAGCCATCGCGCGGCGCCCGGTGCGCATGACCACCTACACCGGCCGCACCTGGGGCACGGCCACCGCCGCGCTGCCCGGTCCCACCGTACGCGCCACGGGCCGCATCTTCCGCACCGTAGGCGAGGCCCTGCGCCGGCGGGCCGAGCGCGACAGCCAGGCCTGAGGCAGCCACCGTGGCCGAATCCGGCCCCCGAACGCAGGGGCGACGACTCGCCCTGATCGCGGCGCTGCGCCTGCGCGGTGCGCAGTTCGCGCTGCTGCGGGACGGCGGACGAACGCAGACGCTGTTCGGCAAGCCTCCGACCGGTTTCGTCAGCGCCTGCGACGAGATTCTCGAGCAGAAGGGCATACGCCGGACATGGCTCGCCCAGGCTGGTAGAGGCGCGCGCGCCCGGCTCCTCTTCGCGGAAGACCTGCCCGAGGGCGTGCGCCAGCGCATCCGCAACGTCTGGACGCCGCCGCGCCGGCCCACCACCGCGGGCTCCGGCAAGCGCGCCTGAGCACGACGACGGCTTTGCGGCGGCCGGCGCATCGGCTAAGCAGGCAACATGAGCAAGCCCGGCTTGTGTGCTGCAACGTACATACAGCGGTTCCCGACTTGCTTAGCTTGACTCCTTCTCGCCGCTGCCGGAGTCAGAAGTCATGCCCATCCATCTCAAGCCCGTAGGCCTAGGTCTAGCCGGACTTCTTCTACTTCTCAGCGGTTGTGGCGGTGGTGGCGGCGGCAACGGCCCGCCCGGCCCGGACGCTTTCAGTTTCGTTGATCAGCCAGGAGTGACTCCCAATAGCGTAGTTACCTCCGAAGCCGTCACCATCACGGGCATGCGAGGCACGCTACCCGTCACGGTCGACGGCGGGCGGTACTCCATAGGCTGCACGACAGAGTATGTCGCTACCGCTGGCAGCATCGACAATGATCAGACGGTCTGCCTGCGCCACACCTCCGCGAGTGGCGGCGATATCCGGACAGAAACGACGCTGACCGTCGGCGAGGTATCCGCTGGCTTCAATTCGGTGACGCAGCTGGATACTGAAACCCTTGGGCTGCTCAGCTACCTCGACGGCAACGGCGAACTCCTGGTCTTGGACCCGACCGGCATCCCAACAGCAGCCGATGCCCGTCTCGCCGATAGCGGCATCGCACCGCTGCCGGCGGGAGAGCCATGCGTGGCCTGCTTCGGGCAGGCACGCGCCTACCCCGCAGGCGAGCTCTCCGGCTCGACCTTCAGCGGTGTGCACTTCGCGAGGCTCGCCTACATCAAGCGCGCCGTCGGCAACGACAGCGGTGGACAGGTCTTTCGACTGGAGACCACGCCCGGTCCGGCGACGCCCGTACCTCACCGAATCTCGTCAATCGGCGACGCCTGTCGCATCACCCCCACGCAAACCGATGACTGGTTCGACGTGGATGCTGCCGCCGTTGTCATCGAACGCGCCGGCCCGGACGAGAAGTGCAGCCAAACCGAGGACAACGCGGCCACGGTCATTCGGCTGAGCTCGCCTACCTCCGACCCTGGCACCAACCTTTCACTGGCACTGAATACGAAGAACCCCCTGCACGCACGCCGTGATGCCAGCGGGGCGATCACGGGTTATCTGTCCTTCGAAATCGATCAAAGCAACCCTGCTGATCCGGTTTCCGAGTTGGTCCTTCGGGATCTCGACTTCGGTCGCGTCGCGCGTCTGGCAACCCTCGCGCCCCTGGACATCACAGCTGCTTCGCAGATCGAGCAGATCGGGCTGAGCGGCCTATTCATCAGCATGACCCCTACCGGTGAGAGTCTGCAGCTCTTTCGGCTGAATGCCGACGCGAGCTTGTCACCGTCGCTGCACACCTTCCAGGGCTTCAATGCCGACAGCCCCTTGCGCAAGCACTTGAGCGACGCGAACCATCTCTATTTCGCCGATGCCAATCGCCTCATGCGCCTGCCTCTGGATGCCGACGGAACATCAAGCGCGCGCCTTCTGACGACACTGGACAGCGCCCTCAAGATCGAAGGCGAACGTCGACTCGATCCGGACAGCAGCCCTGCACGTGTCGTCTTCGAAGCCGTCGATGAAAGCTTCACGGTGGAAAGCGGTGTCTTCTCCGTCGCCGCCAATGCCGACGACGCCCCCGTCACCGTACTGGCCCAGTACCCGGACTCCGACGGCGGCGAAGCCAAGCTCCAGGCCGTTGTTGCCGGCAGCGCCTATATCAACATCACCGAATTCGGCGTGCTGGTTCCGGAGGATGCCCTGCGTATCGCCACCGACGGCAGCAACAGCGACCTCATCGACAGTGGTTACTGGGCCGGGAGCAGCCGGCAGACCAGCTTCGATCTCGCCGACATCGGTGCAATCCCGCCCGAATTCATCTTCCTGGTCACACGCACGCAGGGTGAATTCACCGCTGACGACACCCTTCAGTCCGTCGACCCCGAGACCGGGGAGCGGCTCAAGACGCAAGGGACCGCCGACGACGCGGCTACCTTCCAGTCCGTCAGGGCTTCCGGCTTCGGTCGCTACCTGCTGGCGCGCGGCGAAATCAGTCGCTTCGGCACCCCGGATCACGACGTCTACTTCCTGGACGCCGAGAATGCGGACTCCTTCACCCCGCTCGCCGTGACCCGCGACACCAACGACATCCCGCTGAACCTGCGCGCCGACTTCTAAGCCGCAGCCGCCTACCCGGCCACAGCGCCGGGCAGGCGGCTCGCTCAGTCCGCACAGCCGTTGAGCATGTCCGCGCAGAAGCGCTGGTGACCCTGACGGTCCGGGAAGCTGCGCGCCGACTCGAAGTGATAGCTCAGGCGATCCCGGTAACGCGCGTCGTCGAGCAGCCGCGCGTCGGCGTTGTCGTAACCGGTTTCGCCGGGCTGCTTGAGCCAGCGGTCGAACCAGGCGACGGTGTAGTAGTCGGCCATGGGCAGGCCCCAGCCGCCCTGGCATTCGCCGTCGACGACCTCCGGACACCAGGAAGTCGCCGGGAACAGCGGCAGCAGCGACCACTCATAGTGCGAGGAGCCCTTGATGGTGAAGGCAAAGCTCGGCACGCCGGCATCGCGCCAATGTTCAAAGCCGCGCTTGTAGGCCTGCTCGGGCGGCGGCTGCACATAGGGAATCGGCGCGGCGCCGTAGTCCGAGAAATGCATCATCGCCGGCACGCGCGGCACTACTTCCGGCTCCCCGCCAGCCAGCGTGCCACTGATCAGCTCGAAGAGCTCGCGATACAGCGGCACGTCCAGATGCTCGAGTTGACCATAGGCGCCAAACTCGCCCTGCGGGTCGACCATGCCGTCCCAGGCGACCACCGCCTTGACCGGATTTGTGTCGGACAGCTGCCCCGGCCAGGGCGCGGTGCCGCCCTCGCCCAGCGCCTGCACCACCGCCACGCTGTATCCGCCAGTGGAATGCCCAGCCAGGCCGATGCGTTGGCCGTCGGTAACGGCCGCGAAAGGATTGTGCGGCGCGGTTTCGGTGGGATAGACATCGCCGCAGGCCGCATCGTGCGGGTAAGGCGTGTCCGGTGAGGACTGCAGGAAGTCGATGGCGTCGACCATCTCGCGGTAGAAGACGGTCGGGTCGAGATCGGTGCCGGGCTGACCGCCGGGGGCCGTGAAGTCGGAGCGTCCCTGCCCGCGAACGTCGAAAGTGAGCGCCACATAGCCGGCTTCGACCAGCGACTGCGCCGCCCACCAGTGCACCGTCTGCGGCGCCTGGATGGAGCCGGTCTGGATGACCACGGCCGGCAGCGGCTCGGTCGCCCCCTGCGGCTTCCAGACGCGCGCATTCAGACGCGTGCAATCGCGGTCGTAGAAGACCAGATCCTGCACCGTGCCGGTCTCGTTATAGAAGGGATCGACATCGGCCCAGTCGAAGGGATCGCCCGTGCAGGGGCCGGCGTAGGTCGCGCATAGCGGCGTCGCCGGAGAGCCGAAGGACAGCGAAAGGGCGGCCTGCGGGTCATCGCCGATGCGCCCCACTAGATCCTGCAACCAGGCGAGATCGAGCAGGTCGCTGATCTGCCCGCCACCAAGCGAGGCCAGCGCCCAGCTCGGATCCGCCGCCAGTCGCTCTAGGTAGCTCGCTGTGTTGGCGCCGCTGCGCGCGACCAGCCGCTCGACGAATGCGGGGTTGGCGACCTGCTCGGTTGGCGCCTCAAGCACGCGGGCGTAGTTCTCGGCCTCGCGCGCCGTCCAGGCCGGCGACGGGAAGCTCGGCTCCGCGCTTTCGCTGCTTTCGTCGTCCTGGTCATCGCTGTGCTGCTCAGGTGCGCTGCTGCTACCGCCACAGGCAGCCAGCGCTAAAACGACGAACACGCAGAGTATGGCGCTGCGAAAAAGATCAGCCGACATGCATCCCCCCACTGATAAGTGGCGCGGAGCTTAGCGCGCGCAGCACAGCGACAAAAGGTGACGATGCGCTCAGGTTTCGGCCTCACCGCTAAGCAACTCGCCACGCACCCGCGGCAGGTGCTCCGGATAGCGCGCCTGCAGGAAGGCGATTAGCCCCTCGCGGATCTCACAGCGCAGATCCCAGAGGATGCTGGAGTCTGTGGCGCTCATCAGGAAGCGCAGTTGCTGACTGCGCTCGCCGGACTCGACGGTCTGCACGTTCTCGGTGACACCATCCCAAAGAGCGGAGGCGCGTAGTAGACGCCCGAACTCATCGCGCAGGGGCTGCATGGGAACCTTGTAGTCGAGCGAGATGGTCACCGTACCCATCATCTCGGTGTTGTTTCTCGACCAGTTCTGGAAGGGGTTGTCGATGAACCATTGCAGCGGCACGATCAGCCGCCGCAGATCCCAGACGCGCAGCACGACGTAAGTGGCCGTGATCTCCTCCACCCAACACCACTCGTCCTGCACGCGCAGCACATCGCCGATGCGGAAGGGCTGCGTCAGCGCAATCTGCACGCCTGCCAGTAGATTGCTCAGCACCGGGCGCGCGGCAAAACCGAGGATGATGCCGCCGACACCGGCCGAGGCCAGCAGGCTGGTACCCAGCTGCTGCACCGGACGGATCGTCATCAACGCCGCGCCCACCCCCACGATCACGATCAGGATGTTCAACCCCCGGATCAGCACGCGCGTCTGCGTCTCGACCTTGCGAGCGTAGCGCCAGTCGTGCTTCATGGACGGGTTCATCGCCACGATGACTTCGCCGATCGCCGACGAACAACGCACGGCCGCCCATGTGAGCGAAAGAATCAGCAGCAGCGTCAGTATCCGCTGCAGTACCGTCATACTGGGCAGATCTTCCGGCGCCGCGGCGAGACCAAAGTGCAAGGCCAGAAGCGCCAGCGCTACCCCCAGCGCACGGGCGGCAGCATCGAGGAAGATGCGCGCCACGGCCTCGGGCCGCGTCACTCGTCGAACAATCGCCAGCATCACCCGATAGGCGACGTGCGCAACAGCAACTGCCAGCAGCGCCGAAAGTCCCGGCCACAGCCAGACGGCAAGTACCTCAGCCAGCGCATCCTGCATCCCTTCTCCCCAGCTCAGCGGCGGTCCGCGTATCGGGCCGGGCAGTGATCGTCTACCCTCCCACTAGCAACCGCAGACTGGCACAAATGGACACGGACGTGCGCCGCTGCCCGCCAGACAGCGAGAGAGTCGCTCCTGTGGCCCTTTACCGCTGAACTCGGGAGGGCGTCAGCGCCTTGAAGCGGTCACCACGACCAGAGCAGCGAGACCACGGCTTGGCAGTACATGTAACCGCCACCCGCGGCCCGGGTATCGAGCCCGCCCGTATTCATACATCCACCGCGGCCATCGAGCCCGAAGTGGTCGTTGAACCACCCGCGCCAGACCAGATCCGC